>CACBVP010000008.1 GCA_902542795.1 uncultured Pelagibacteraceae bacterium | reverse complement strand
TCACCTTGCCGTTAACTAATACATACGCACGGTCAGCAAGTTCCAAAGCTTTTTTAGCATTTTGCTCTACTAAAAAAATTGTAACATTTTTTTCCTTATTAATATTCTTAATAGAAATAAATATTTGGTTAACTAGTTTAGGGGCTATACCCAATGATGGCTCGTCTAATAATAAAACTTTTGGCTTACTCATTAATGCTCTACCGATTGCAAGCATTTGTTGTTCCCCTCCTGAAAGAGTTCCCCCTCTTTGTGTTTTTCGATCACTTAATACAGGAAATAAATCGTAAACTTCTTTAATGTCGGTTTCAAAATACTTTCCTTTTTCGTTAGCGTGGGCGCCTAGTCTTAAATTTTCTTCTACTGTTAATCTTGAAAAAATTCTTCTTCCTTCAGGCACTTGGCAGATACCAAGGTCTACAATTTTATGTGGTTCTCTATTTTCAATATTTTCACCGTTAAAAACAATATTACCTCTCTTGGCTTTATTAACTCCACTTATAGTCATAAGCAAAGTTGATTTACCAGCTCCATTAGAACCAATTAGCGAAACTATCTCTCCTTGATTTACATCAAGATCAACACCTCGAAGTGCTTGTATCTTTCCGTAAAAAGTTTCAACGTTAGAAATTTTTAGCATTATTCATCAACTCCTAGGTAAGCTTCTATCACTTCTTTGCTAGTCTTAGTTTGATCAGCTGTACCTTCAAATATTTTTTTTCCGTAATTTAAAACAACAACATGATCAGAAATGCCCATTACAACACTCATGTCGTGCTCAATTAAAAGAATTCCTGTTTTTTTCTCTGTCTTAATAAACTTTAATAATTTATTTAATTCAGCAGACTCTTTTGGATTTAAGCCAGCAGCTGGTTCATCTAAACATAAAAGTTTAGGTTCGATACACATGGCTCTAACAATTTCTAGTTTTCTTTGATCTCCGTAAGGTAAATCACCTGCATTATCATCTGCTCTATTTGTTAAGCCGATAATATCTAGCCAATATCTTGCTTTATCGACTGCTAGCTGTTCTTTGTCTCTATAAGATTTTAGGTTTAATAAACCAAATAAAGAATAACCTGAAGCAACCATCAATTCATTATGCTGAGCTACTAATAGATTTTCCAACACTGACATTGCTGGAAATAATCTGATGTTTTGAAAAGTTCTTGCTACTTTTGCAACATGAGCAATTTTAAAGTCAGTATACTTTCTAAGAGAAATTTTACCTTCATCTTTATGCAAAAACATTTGACCATTAGTAGGTTTATAAAAACCCGTTAAACAATTAAAGACGGTTGTTTTCCCAGCACCATTAGGTCCAATGATTGAGGTAATTTCATTATTTTTCGCATCAAAACTTAAATTATCAATCGCGGTTAAACCGCCAAACTGCATCGTTAAATTTTCTACTGAAAGAAGATTACTCATTTCTTATCTCCATGCATAAGGATTGTAGGTTTACGGTTTGCAAGAATTCCTTTTGGTTTAAACACCATGATTAAAACCATGGCTCCACCAAATGCGATCATTCTAAATTGTTCTAAATCTCTAAACATTTCAGTTATTCCAATTAAGAAAATTGATGCAAGCACAACACCTGTTTGTGATCCCATCCCACCTAAAACAACGATGGCTACAATTATTGCTGATTCTATAAATGTAAAACTTTCAGGACTTATAAAAGCTTGTCTTGTTGCAAAAAATGACCCAGCGAAACCTCCAAACATTGCACCGATTGCAAATGCAGTAAGTTTTGTATTTGTGGGATTTACTCCAAGAGATTTACAGGCAATCTCATCTTCTCTTAATGCCTCCCAAGCTCTACCAACAGGAAGTTTTCTTATTTTTAAAGTAAAGTAGTTTGTAATTAGAGCTAAAACTAAAATTAAATAATATAAAAATATTATTCGGTGCATCGTAGAGTATTCTAGATTAAAGAAAGTATGAAAACTTGCTTCACCTTCGTCTGGAGATCTTTTGAAAGGTAATCCAAAAAATGATGGTCTAGGTATTCCGGTTATTCCATCTGGACCATTAGTAACTTCATACCAGTTGATTAATACAATTCTAATAATTTCACCAAAACCTAAAGTTACAATTGCTAAATAATCTCCTCTTAATCTTAAAACAGGAAATCCTAATAAAATTCCAAAGAAAGCTGCGAAGATACCAGCTAAAGGCAAACAAATCCAAAAAGACCAACCAAATGTAGTTGCGATTAGAGCATAGGAATAAGCGCCGACTGCATAGAAAGCAACATATCCTAAATCAAGTAAGCCCGCTAAACCAACAACGATATTCAAACCCCAGCCAAGCATGATGTAGGTTAAAATCATTATGGCTACATCCATGAAGTATCTATCAGTGAAAGGTAAGAATGGAAAAACAACAGCGAATAGTATTGCTGTGATCGCTAAATGTTTTGCTTTCTCTTCAGTTACAGATGAGAGCTTAGATGTGAACTTTGAAAAGAAAGTAAATTCAGTTTTTCTAGCTGAGTTTAAATTAATTAAAAATCTGCCAAGTATACAAAGACCTACAAGAATAAAAACTAACCCCCACTGTGGAGTAATAAATAAACCCTCTCCTTTTGATGCAGTTCTTAAACCAACAATAGGCCCGAATAATGCTAAAGCAATTATTCCAGTAAATAAACTATCTTTAACGGATTGAATGATATCTTTTTTTTCCATTAAACCTTCTCGATATCAGGTTTTCCAAGAAATCCGGTTGGGAAAAATATTAAAACAACAATTAAAACACTAAATGCAGCAACATCTTTATATTCAAGTGAAACATATCCACCCCAGAAGGTTTCTATAAGCCCAATTAATAATCCACCTAACATTGCACCAGGCAATGAACCAATTCCTCCAAGCACTGCTGCCGTAAATGCTTTAATACCTGCTAAGAAACCAATATAAAAATCTATAACTCCATAATATAAAACAAACATCATACCTGCTACTGAGGCTAAAGAAGAACCAATTATAAATGTAATAGAAATTGTTCTGTCTACATTAATTCCAAGTAACGCTGTCATTGTTCGATCTTGTTCGCAGGCTCTTTGAGCTCTTCCAAGATCGGTCTTTGTAATTAAATAAGTAAAGATACCCATTAAAATAACTGTTAAAACAACAATAAAAATTTGTAAGTAGCTAACTGTTACAACAAATTCAGAATTTTTAAAAAATTCTAAACCGCCAGAAATTAGTGGCTGCATTGGTTTCACTCTTGCACCTTGTGCGACTTGTACATAGTTTTGAAGTACGATTGACATTCCTAAAGCAGAAATAAGTGGAGCTAATCTAAAAGATCCTCTTAAAGGCTTGTAAGCTAATTTTTCTACTGTCCAGCCATAGCAAGCAGTGAACAGCATTGCGATTAATAAAACTAATAACAATATGACCGGTAAAGCTACACCAGTTAATCCAAATATAATAAATGAAATTAAAGCAACGAAGGCTCCGATCATGAAGATGTCTCCATGAGCAAAATTAATCATACCAATAATTCCATAAACCATCGTATAACCAATTGCGATAAGTCCGTAGATCGAACCTAAAGTAATCCCGTTGACTAATTGTTGTATAAAATATTCCATGATTTATTTACTCACTCTTTTGTTTACGTTTTCAAGAGCTTTAGAGAACTTAGTAAAGAATTTTCCTTTTTTCAATTCATTAAGAACCTGCATATTTAAGCCTTTTGGCGTTTGTGAGTCCGCTACGAGCTTTTTGTAACCCTGTGATGATTTATTCAAAGCATCCTGACTTAAAGCCAAAAACAATTCTGCAACATAAGTATCGGCAAGTTTTTTATTAATTCCTTTTTTTGTAAGCCATTTAGAACTTGTATTTAAAATTTCATAATATGTTGCCATTAATGATGCTGTTGACCAAAACTTATAACTAAGTTTTTCATTTCTGATCTCTAACACTTGACCTAAATTTTTAAAAATATTTTTAGCAAATTTACTTGGAGGACAAATAATAACTGGTCCTTTTTTAATTTCTATTGGAGGTAAGGGAGTTGCTCTAACTACATTCTTATTTTTTGTAACCTGCTTTAATTTACTTAAGTTTATAGTTGAAATTAAACTAATGATTTTTTTATTTTTTGAAAATCTTAGCTTTGATAATATTTTGTTTCCAACATTTGGTGTAACTCCTAAAAAAATAGTTGATGATTTATCGATAATCTCTTGATTATCATTAAGAATTTTTACCTTAGTAAATTTTTTGGCTAATTTTTTAGCTATGTTTCTATTTCTTGAAGATATATAAATTCGCTTAACATTAAGTTTTGATTTAAAAATACCTAAAATAATAGATGATGAAATTTTTCCTGTGCCAATAAATCCTAAAATCATAGAACATGCAGAATAACCAAGCAATCCCCTTTAATAAAGAAAATTTTAAACAAATATTTTCTTTTCAATTTGTCTCTGTAATTATCGTCTCGATACCAAGTGCTATAGTAGCTGATTATTTTAATTTACCGCTTGCTTGGTTTTTAGGCCCGATGTTAATTACTGCTCTAGCTGCCCTAATGGGGTTAAAGGTAAAGATGCCTAGATTAGTCTTATCATCTATCCTTATTATTCTAGGTTTATACATTGGGAATTACATTGATAAAGAATTGTTTGCACAGATGCATCAATGGATTTGGACTTCGTTAGTGATGCTAGTTTATATTATTACTAGTGTTTTAATTGTTTCAAAATATCTTCAATATTTTTCAAAATATGAGAAAAAAACATCAATTTTCTCTGCAGCACCAGGAGCTTTAGGCCCGCTTATGATTTTAGCTGAAGATGAAAAAACGGATCTTAGCCAAGTAGCAATATCACATCTTATAAGACTGATAATAATTGTAACTGTGTTTCCTTTTATCGTTAATAGTTTTTATGAAGTTGAAAATATGAAAGTTGTAGAAGAGGTTGTTCAAAATCAAAATATATCTCAATTACTAATCCTGATCGCTTCTTCAATAGTCTTAATAATTTTTTTTGATAAATTAAAAGTTCCAGCTGCTTTATTATCTGGAACTTTAGTAGCTAGCGGTATTTTGCAAATTACTGAATTAGCTTCATTTCAAATTTCAGCAGATATAATTGATTATTGTTTATTGATATTAGGTTCCTCTGTTGGGTGTAGATTTGCCGATAAAAGTTTTGGAGAAATAGGTAGAAATGCTCTACATAGTTTTGTTGCCACTTTTTTGTTAGTGGTTTTAGGCCTCATAGCAGCCTTGGTCGCTAGTTTGTTAATAGACAAAAATTTTTTTACGTTGCTACTTTCATATTGCCCTGGTGGGATTTATGAGGTTGCAGTGATAGCAATTTTCTTTGATCTTGATCCTGAATTTGTATCATTTCATCATATAATTAGGTTGCTGATGATTTTGTTTATTGTTCCTGTGATTTTGAAAATCATTTCTAAAAAGACCTAATTTAAACAATTCCTTTTTTGACTTTTGATAATAATTAAGCAATAAACTCATATGTCAAATTTAGTGGACTTCGTTGCAAGATTATTAATTTCAGCTTTATTTTTAATATCAGCTTATAATAAAATTTTTAGTATTGATGGCACGATGAGCTGGATGGAAGGTTTTGGAGTTCCAGGAATGTTTTTATACCCAACTATTGTTTTAGAAATTATCTTACCTTTATTTATTATCTTTGGTTATAAAGCGCAGTTGTCTGCTGGTTTACTTGCTATCTTTTGTATCGCGACAGCTTTCATATTTCATTTTGATTTCAACGACCGAATGCAGACTATAGCATTCCTTAAAAACTTAGGACTAGCCGGTGGATTTTTATTTATTGTAGCTAATGGAACGAAAGAGTGGTCAGTGGATAGAGAAAAGAAATATGTAAGACTATAAAATAAAAAAAAGCCCACTAACTAGTAGTGGGCTTCTTAAATCCTTATCTCAAATTAAAATACGTATGAATATTTTAACGCAATTGTATCTAAATCAGCATCGATTTTATTATTAGTTGTTACACCAGTTCTTGCTACTGTAGATGTTATGCTAATATCTTCGTAGTCAGTGTAAACTAATTCAAATCTGTGATTATCTGCTTGCGCTCCAATTCCGAATACACCACCGTAAATATCTTCATTACCGTATACAGAACCAGTTCCTAATGACTCTTGTGTATTTAGAGTAACCCGAGCAACTCCAATTTTGGCAAAATATCCACCAAGATCGTAGTTTGCGTATGCAGTTATATGGTTTTCTAATTCAGCTTGAGCACTTTGTGTCCTGCTAGTAGATGTTGTTGTTACAGTTCCTGTCACGGAAGTTTCAGTATCAGATCTTGATTTAGTTTTACTGCTCACATCAGCGCTGATGGGAATGTAATCTAAACCGATTGATATTTTATCTGAGTAGGCATACTCAACAAAAATTGATGGAACAACTACAGTGTTAGTCACATCATCTGAATTTGTTTCGCCGCCCTCTGTCTCAGTACCAGACGCATCTATTTGAGTTAACGCTCCAGAAATACCATAAGACACTTCTGCGTAACCTTTGCCTACAAATGTAAACATTGCTAGCGTTAAAATTAAAAATAGCTTTTTCATAATTTTTCCTTAATTTATAAATTAATGATAAACGACTATTATCAAATTACTAATTACGGTCAACTTTAAAAAGTTAACTATTTTAATAAAAATGGCTTAAAATAAGGCTTTTTGTGTGATATTTTTACAACTCTTCTATCTGTTTTTAAAAAAACTCCCATAAATTTGCCATCCAACAATCAATATTATTGTTAGCATAATCACAAAAGTCAAAGGCCTGTCCCATAGAAAAGTCCATGAGCCGTCACTTAACAAAAGTGATCTTCTTAAATTTTCCTCCATTAATCCTCCTAAGACAAAGGCAAGAATTAAAGGCGGCATTGGAAAATCATATAAGCGGAGAATAGTTGCTACGACTGCAATTCCTATCATCATATAGATATCAAAATTATTAAATGACATTAGATAAACCCCAGTGACTGAGAAAAACAAGATTAAAGGGATTAAGAAAGTTCTTGGTGTTGCTAAAACTCTCGCAATGTAAGGTATTAAAGGAAGGTTTAGAATTAAAAGTACAACCATTCCTATGTACATCGACATGATTACCGACCAAAAAATTTCAGGATTAGTTTGATATAATCTTGGTCCTGGTTGAATACCGAAACCTAACAATGCTCCAAGCATGACAGCTGTTGTTCCGCTACCTGGAATACCCAAAGTAAGTAAAGGCACAAATGATCCAGAACATGCAGCATTATTTGCAGTTTCTGGAGCTGCTATGCCATTAACACTTCCTTTTCCAAACTTTTGTTTTTCCTCATCATTAACAAAGTTTCTTTCCATTCCATATGCTAAAAAAGATGCAATAGTGGCACCTGCTCCAGGTAAAACTCCAATAATAAAACCTAAAACTGAGGATCTTGGAATTGTAGTAATCATTTTTTTTGTCTCGACTTTATCTAGTTTAATTGATCCAAGTTGGGATAATGAAACCTGTTTTGCAGCTCTGGTTGGGTCATTAGCTTTGAAAATTATTGTTAATGCTTCACTCATTGCAAAAGTAGCCATAACAACTAAAACGAAACTTATTCCATCTGATAAATTCATGTTATTAAAAGTAAATCTAGGTATATCTGAAAGGGTATCTTGTCCAACACTAGCCAACATTAAACCTAAAACAACCATCATCATTGCTTTTAAAAAATTTCCTTTTGATGAAAATGCAGCAACAGCAGTTAAACCAAGTATCATTAAACCAAAATAGTCCGGTGATCTGAAAGATAAACTTACAAGTGATAAACTTGGTGCAGCAATTAATAAAAAGATTGCAGAAATAGTTCCTCCAGCAAAAGAACTGTAAGCAGCAATAGCTAATGCCTTACCGGCCTTACCTTGTTGGGCCATCGGATAACCGTCAAAAGATGTGGCTACGGTTCCTGGAACACCTGGTGCGTTTATTAAAATTGATGAAGTTGATCCTCCAAATACTGCTCCATAATAAACACCAGCCATTAAAATTAAACCTGTTGCTGGATCAAAACCATAAGTAATTGGAATCATTAATGCTATTGCTGTCATCGGTCCAAGACCAGGCAACATTCCAATAATAGTTCCAGAGAAACATCCAATCATTACCATCATTAAATTTTTTAATGATAAGGCGGTATCTAATCCTATAAGTATTCCTTCGATCATCCCATGATACCTATAAATTTTAAAAACGGATCACGTAGATAAATATTTAGTAAGCCATGAAGTAAATACATAAAAATTGCTACGAAAGGAAAAGATAAAAGAAAAATCCAGATCCATTTTCTCTCACCTAATACAATATAAGATAAAACTAAAAAAATTGAGGTAGAAAGAAAATATCCAGCTCTTAAAATAGTTATCCCATACAAAATCATAAGAATAACTAGTCCAACTGTTTTTTTATAATCTAAAACTTTTAAATCAACATTAGTGGGATTTGTTTCTGGTAATATTATAAAAAGAGCAGAAAAGACTAGTCCTGCATAACCTAAATAAATTGGAAAAGTTTTTGCATTAAATGCTGCTCCCTCATCAAAAGCAAAAACTTCAATCTGATGTGCTGTATAAAGAAAAAAACCTGAAAAAATAAAAAAGAGCAGTGATATTAATTTCGAAGGACTAATATTCACTGCTCTTCACTTTTATTGTTATTTAATTACGCCTAAGTTTTTAAGCAAACTAGTCATTTCAACTGTTTGTTTTTCTAAAAACTTATCGAATTTTTTGTCTGGGTTGTAAATATTTACCCAAGCATTTCTTTTTCTAACTGCTTCCCACTCAGGTGTTTTTTGAACATCACCTAGCATTTTAGCAATTTTCTTTTTCTCGGCATCGCTCATACCTGGAGGGCCAAAAAATCCTCTCCAGTTTACGAAGATCGCGTTAGTACCTTGCTCTTTTAAAGTAGGTACATCTGGAGCATCAGCAACTCTTTTTGGAGCTGTGATTCCTAGAATTTTAACTTGATCTCTTGCACCCATTACTTCACCTAAACCAGTTGAAAGAATTTGAGTTTCACCTGATAAAAGTCCTGCTAATGCTTTACCACCAGCATCGTAAGGAATGTAAACAACATCGTTTGGATTAGCACCTGCTTCTTTAAAAGCTAAAGCACCGATTAAATGGTCCATGCTTCCTCTAACAGATCCACCAGCCATTTTTACTGACTTAGGATTTGCTTTGTAGGCAGCAACAACATCTTTCCAAGAATTGTAAGGTGAGTTTTTTGCTGCAACGATTGCACCATAGTCACCAATCACTCCAGCTATCGGCACAACATCTTTATAAGATGTTACCTTTGCTGCATTCTTAGGATCTACATAACCAGAGTGTCTAGTTATTGATCTTAAAACCAATGGAGTTGATTGAACTAATATTGTGTCTGAAGGCTTAGTGTTTATCATGTAAGATAAAGCCTTTCCTCCACCACCACCTGACATATTTTCAAATGATGCACTTGATAAAAAACCAGCTTTAGTTAAAGCTTCACCAGTTCCTCTAGCAGTTCCATCCCAACCACCACCAGCACCACCACCAATTACAAAGTGTAATTTGTCAGCAGCGAATGAAGTGTTTGAAACTGAAGTTAAAAGAACAGTAGCGAAAACTAGGCTGATAAGTTTTTTGAACTTATTGAACATATTATCTCCCTGTTAATTAATTAATTTTGACTATTAAAATAAAATTAGAAGTGAGAGTCAACAATGATTAATTATTGAAAAAAGTTCCTCTTATTCTCAATAATTCTCTAGAAAGCCCAGAATGCTCTTTAAATGCTTTTCTACCGTGTAACCAAAAATAATTATTAGAAAAAATAGTTGAACCAACTGGTAATGGAAAACTTATTTTATTTTTACTTTCTTCTAATGCATCAGAAAGTTTTTGGAGATATAAACCTTGCTCCATATTTTTTGGTTCTGGAAACTGGTCTATATAAGAAATTGTTGGTTTGCCATTTTTGTCTTTTGAAAACACAGGATGCTCCACTTTGTAATCTACGTTTTTACTTTTTGGTGATCCCCAAGTAAAGTTTTGTTGTCCTACTGGATCATTGCTCAGATCGTCTAAATGTTCCCAATCATCTAAATGTAAAATAACGCTTTCACCTCCGCTTACATTTTGTTCTTCCATTTTGGTCATTATCAACCAGTCAGTTTTTTCATTTACGTATGTTCCGTCTGTATGTAGATCTAAATTTGTATAGGCTTTTCTTAAATAAGAGTCGCTACTATCCTGATGTTTAACATGAAATCTTGCATAGTATTTATCAGTCATAGAGTCAAAGTTAGGATTGCCAACAAGATATGCTAGTCCAGTCGAAAGTTTTACAAGAAAATCCTTATCGAATTTTTTGTTTTTTACTTCAGGCTCTACGATTACTGTTCCTGTATTTCGGTCATTAAGAATTTTAATTAATGTCTCGCTTAATTTATTTTCAAAAACTTCATCTAAACTTTTTGCTAAGCTAAATCTTGAAAATGGTTTGTATTCTAAAGATAAAATGGAATGTTTTTTAAAGGGAAAGATTAACCTATCTAAATCAGCTTCTTTAAATTTGATAACACGAACTCTATTAGATGCCTTATGATCTTCAATTGTAAAACTCATTTATTCTTAGGACTGACCTGCAATCCACAAAAGAATAAAAACTGCAAATATCGGTTCCATAATTAATTTTAACATAATTAAACTTATATTGAATTAAAAAAACTTAAAAGCATAGCTGATAAAATTGTTGGGATTACCAAATTTTTCTTAGAAAAAATAAATACTGATATACAAATTATCAACACAACTACTCTTATAATTAAAGAGCTGTCTGCCAACACGCCTGCAGGGAATACAATCATTCTTCCAAGTAAAGCTGCAAGAGTTGAATAAGCTACACAGTTGAACCATTGAAATGCTTTTGATTTAACACTTACTTTCTCAGATGTAATAGCACCAAAAAATCTTGAAATAAAAGTAGCTAATGACGTAACTATGATTGCATAAATAATAATATTATTTGGATCCATCTTTACCTCCAAATAAAAAAGCTAAGGTCCCAGCAATCAACCCTGCATATAATATTGCCCACTCTGTTGAATATAAATAAACGATCGGACCAAGTACTGTTCCACCTATTACTGCAATAGAAATACTTATGTTTCTCATTGCGCCAATCATCATACAAAAAAAGTAAACTGGATTTACAATTGCAAGACCGATCATCATATCTTTGTTCAAGTAATCAGCTAAAAGATATCCTAAGATAGTCATTAAAACTGCAGTGGACCAAGTTCCAATTCCTATTCCAATCCAATAATCAATTCGGTATCTCTTATCAATTTTTTGATAACCATCTTTTGCAACTAACCATGATGAAACAGCTAGGAAGTGACTTGATAGATAATATTTCCATTTAGGTTGTGATTTATGTTTTAATAATGGAAACAAAGATACTGTCATTGGGTAAAGTCTAAAGTTTACTAGCCACACAGCTATGAAAATATTTATTAATGAAGTTCCTATAAGTAATGACTCAGCCATAACTAACTGACCAGGTAAGGCGTAAGTAAAGAAACTTGAAGCTGCGCTTTGTTGTAAATTAAAACCAGCGTCTTTAAGTAGAGCACCTAACGCAATAAAGCATGCCGCTAATGAAACGGTTGGACTTCTTACACCTAAATTAGATTTTAAACCTTTAACAAAGATTTTGTGGTTGATCATTACCCACCTAGGAATAATCTACCCACGTCAGGATTCTTTAAAAGATCATCACCTTTGCCAGCAATAGCTGTTTGACCAGAAACTAAAACATATCCGATGTCAGCAAACTCTAATCCTTTTTTAGCATTTTGTTCAACTAAGATAATTGTTTTGTTTTCATTTTTTTGAAGATCTCCTAAAATGTCAAATACCATATTTATGTATCTTGGCTCTAAACCAATTGATGGTTCGTCTACTAAAAGAATTGACGGTTTCATCACAAGAGCTCTTGAAATTTCTAATAATCTTCTTTCTCCACCTGATAAAACTTTTGCGGGTTGATTTCTTCTGTTTCTTAATCTCTCATACTTTTGAAAAATTCTCTCAGCTTCTTCATAAGCTTCGTCTTGCTTATCTTTAATATAACCGCCCATTAATAAATTTTCTTCAACGGTCATATCAGGAAAAACTGAATTATCTTGAAGAATATAAGCTATTCCAACTTTACTTAGTTTTTCAGCTGGAGTTAAATTTGTAATCTCATTTCCTTCTATTTCAATTTTTCCATCAAAGATATTAGTAAAACCGTAAATAGAATGAAGAATTGTAGACTTACCTGCTCCGTTTGGACCAATTAAACATAATGATTGTGCTTTGCTTACTGTTAAATCAAAGTTATGAAGAATTTCCATTTTACCATAACCTGCTGATAAACCTCTTATAGTTAAGTGAACATCATTAGGTGAAAGTTTATTAAGTTCTTCTAAACCTGGTGCTTTTCCTAAAACTTCATATTGATTAGCCATTATTGCGCTCCAAGATAAGCATCAACAACTCGCTTATCATTTTTAATTTGATCAGGTGTACCTTCTGCTAGCATTTTACCGTGAGCTAAGCAGAATATTTTTTGAGCTAAGCTCATTATTACTCTCATGTTATGCTCAATAACTAATAGAGTAATTCCATAGTCAGAATTAATTTTAATTAATCTATCTATAATTCCGTTAATTAAAGTTGGGTTAATTCCAGCTGTTGGCTCGTCTAATAAAAGCATTTTAGGTTCATTCATTAAAGCCATAGCAAGTTCTAATAATTTTTGTTGTCCAAATGACAGGTCCCCTGCTCTAAGTTTTCTTTTTTGATAAAGACCAACAAAGTTTAAAAGATTTTCAGCTTTTTCTGTTAAATCTGCTGGAATTTTCGCAAAAATAAATCCTGAGTCACTGGCTTTGTGGCTGATTAACATGTTCTCAACACAGTTAAGTTTTGTATAAATTTTTGTTTGTTGAAAAGTTCTAAGTAATCCTAGTTTTGCAACTGCAGGCACAGGCATCTCAGATACTTCTGTCTTATCAAAAACAATTGAACCTTGATCGATTGGATGAGTTCCAACAATAGAATTAAACAATGTTGTTTTACCTGAACCATTTGGACCAATTAATCCAACGATAGATCCTTGTTCAACTGAAACAGATATATCTACGTTAGCTTTTACGCCGCCAAAAGATTTACTTACATTTTTAACTTCTAATATACTCATTTTAATTCTACCGATGCTTTTCTATCTTTTTCATCTATAACTTCGCCAAATCTTTCAGGATATTTTTCTCTTAGCCATCCCATTAAACCTTCTGGGAAATAAATTACGATCACTACAATTAAAACTCCAAGTGCTACGTATTGCCAACCTAATATTAAAGTCCATAAACCTTCTTTGAAAATATGGAATAAAGTTGCTCCAATAACTGGCCCCCATAAAGTTCCTTTACCTCCAAGAATCGCCATTAAAACCATGAACACTCCCATTTCTCTTCCATCAAATGCAACATCTGTTGAGTCTATATAACCAATCAGTCCGCCCATAATTCCTCCGGCAAGACCACAGAAAAACGCTGAACACATCCAACCGGTAATTTTATATTTCATCGTTTGAATACCCATTGCTTCTGCTTTGTCTTCATTGTCTCTGATTGCATTTAAAATTAATTTAAATCTTGATCCGTAAATATATTTAACGAAAACAAATGCTGCGATAAGTAATACAAAACTTAAAAAGTAGAAAAACTCTCCTCTTGCTTCATTGTCTACTATCTCTGCTGGGAACGGAGGTGTGGTAAATCCTTGACCTGCTCCAATAATTTCTATTCCACCTGCAATCTCACCTCCTGCAATTCCAAGACCTAATGTACAAATTGCAAAGTAGTGACCTCTCAATCCTAAAATAGCGTAACCAATAGCACCAGCGACAATGGTTGGAACTATTGCTGCAACTAATAAACCGACACCCATACCTTGAAAATATTGTGCTGTGGTATGAACGAATGTTTTCTCACCGCCACTTTCGGTCCATTCTGCTAAAGGGAAGAACATTCCTACTTGAACAGATGCACATAAGTACATTCCAAGTCCATAGAAAAGGATATTTCCAAAAGTATTGTAGCCCATTTCTCCACCTTGCAAATTCCAAGTCATAGCAAGAACAATTAAGATACAGAGATAAGTAAGCTGAACTTTAAATGCAGAAAATATAAACGGTGCAAAAAGCCCAAAAATAATTAAGGCTGAATATAAAATTAAATCTTTTTGTTTTATCTTGCTCATTTATTTTAAATACTCCCTTTTTTTCGCAAGTTTAAATCTTCTATAAACTAATATGAATACTAGTAACAAGAACACTGCACCAATTCTAAATTCTGTTCCTAAAATATAATCTGCAAATTCTTCAAAAACTCCTAATCCCATTCCTGAAAGTGCCACTGCTGGTAAATTTCCAAGACCTGCAACAATTACGATCATGAAAGATCTAACAGTATAAGGAAGTCCCACGTAAGGATGAAGAGTTAAAGTTATTGCAATTAATGCTCCAGCAATTCCACATAATGCTGCGTTAATACCGAAAGTAGCAGCGTAAACTTTTTCAGTATCTACACCTAAAATTTTTGCAGCTCTTGCATTTTGCGCTGTTGCTCTAATAGCTCGTCCTAATTTTGATTTTTTCATATAAAATACTAAAGCGATTGCATATAGAATACTTACTACCGCAGAGAAAATTTTTGAATTTGGTAAAGTTACTGAATTATCAAATAACATTGTAGTTCCATACTCTGACTGCGCAACAACTACATCTGCTCCGAAAATAAAATTCATTAACTGTTGCATAACAATAGCGATACCGAATGTTGCTAAAATTGAAATAAAGAGATCTCGATCTACAACTTTATTTATAACTAATTTGTATAAATACCAGCCTACAAAATACATTATAATGGGAGAAACAATTACTCCCCAAGCCGGGTGAATACCAGCTAGATACATTGTATAAGCAATATAACCTCCAAGGATTACTAAATCACCTTGAGCAATATTAATTATATTCATCACTCCCCACTGAAGAGCCATACCATAAGCAATTAAAGCGAATAAAATTCCAAGAAGAATACCGTCCAATGAAGCTTGGACCATTAGCATAGGAACTTTAAATATTAAAAAATCCATAAACCTTTCTAAAAGAAAAGCCCCTAGAAAACTAGGGGCTTTTCAAATTATTTAGAAGTTATTAACTTCTTTCAGACCATTTAGGGATTGGATGATAGAACTTATCAGAAGCCCATTTTGTTGGAGCTACTACTCTATTCTCACAATCATCGCCTTTACATCTTACTTGGAACAAGATCATCGGCTTAGCAACGTTTTGACCACCAGGTCCAAATTTAATGTTTCCATAGAAAGTTTGCATTTCTGTATCAACAAGCGCATCTCTTACTGCATCTCTGTCAAAAGAATTTGCTCTTTCGAACGCATCTTTAAACACTAACAATGCTGCAGAAGACTCTGCTGATTGATATGGCGGGTCATATCCAAATTCTTTTTGGAAATCTTTAGCGTATTTCTTACCAGTTCCAAAAAACTTATCTTTGTAAGATAAATTTTTGTGCCACTGAGAAGCACACAATGCGAATTCTGATTTCTTTCCGTGTTGTTTAGAAAGTTTTGCAGCATCACAGTGTGTCATCGCTAACATAGGAACATCAACTTTCATTTCAGAAATTTGTCTGATTGCAGTTAATGCACCTTTAGTGTGACCTGATACAACAAGTACATCTGGCTTAACAGCTTTTACTTTAGCCAATGTAGCTGCCATATCGTTAAGTTCTTTTGGTAGTTTGTCATCGATGATGATCTCAGATCCAGTTCTTTTTGCTGCATCTAAAATACCAAGTCTCACGTCTTGTGAGAAAGCATCTTGTTCAAATGCTTGAGCAATTTTTACTCCTTTACCACCGTTTTTCTCTACCGCTAAATCAATAGCTACTTCAAGGTATTGGTTAGCAGGTGATAACACTGCGAACAAATATTTGTATCCTTTAGTAAATAAAGATCTAGATGCACCGTTTGCTTCAACCATAGGAATTTTATATTTCTCGGTTACTGGTGCAATGGCTTTCGTTAAACCTGAGCTATATGGCCCAAGCATATAATGAACGCCGTCCTGTTTAATTAGTCTTTCAGCTAACTGAGCGGCTCTTTTTGGGTTTGACTCATCATCGTAATAAATGATTTCAAACTTATATTTCTTACCTTGTACTTCAACTCCACCCATTTTGTTAATTCTCTCAACAGCCATGTTGTAACCGTTTTGAGTATGAACACCATTAGATGAGTATTTACCTGTAAGAGATATTGCAGAACCTAGCACAATGTAATCACCTTCTACTTTTGCAAAAGAAGAAGAGAAAGAAACAAGTGCTAAAGTTATAGCTGAAATAAATGTAACAAATAGTTTTGTTAATTTATTCATTATTTCCCCTTTGTTAATTAATTAATTAAAAAAATTATTAAAACAAGAATTGGAATTAATGACAACCTATAGAATGAAATTAATAGTGTTGTGTCGCAGCTATATATATTGCGATTGTAAGTAATACACACGCTGAGATTGTATTAATTAGTTTCGGTTTACTTTTTAAATAAACTGAAATTTTTTCTGCTGCTAATCCATAAATCATTAAAGTTGAAAAATCTAAAATAACATAAGTAATAATTAAGATAATAAATTGTGAAACATAATTTGCTTGAAAGTCTATAAAAGATAAAAAAATTGTTCCAAAGAAAATTACTGCTTTTGGGCTTAATCCAGCTACTAAAAATCCATCTCTATAAAATGCGAACGTTGATCTTTTTATTGATGATCCTTGCTCTACTGACTTAATTTTTGCTGTGTAAGTGTCGTAAGCTAAATAAACAGTAAATAAAATCCCTGCCCATTTTAATAGATTTAAGATCTCAGGATTGTCTTTTAAAAATGTACCAATTAAAAAAACCATCGCAAATCCTTGAAGAAAATTTGCAGATATATCGCCAACCGCAGTCCAAACAGATCTTTTTAAACCATAATTTAATGTATGAGATACAATTAAAACCCTTGGTAAACCCGGGCTTATAAATAAAAACAGAAGTAATTGTAAATAAACGATATAGTCAGTTGGAAACATTTATTTCATAACTATATAGAATTTAATGAAGAAAAAAAGCTTATTACCTCAGACAAAAGTTAAAAATCCAGAGCCTAGTAAAAAAGATGAGAACTGGGTTATCTGGGCTGCCTGGGCCGATAGAATTACATTCGAGGAAATTAAAGAGAAAACCGGTAAGTCAGAGTCTGATGTAATTAAAATAATGAGAAAAAATTTGAAGCCTGGATCTTTTAGGCTTTGGCGAAAAAGAGTGCATAACACAAGTATAAAACATCGAAAAAAATTTAAGCTTGAGAGAAAAAAAATGAGAGAAAAAATAAAAATTTCTGATATGTATTAATTATGAAAAAAGTAACAATGTATTCAGGTGATCCTTGTCCTTATTGCGGTGCTGCAAAAGCACTTCTTAAAAGTAAAAATGTTGAGTTTGAAGAATTTGATATTTGGAAAGATCCAGCTAAAGCAAAAGAAATGCTTCAAAGAACAAACGGCAAAAGAACAATTCCACAAATGTTTATAGGAGATCATTACATTGGTGGAAACGATGATTTACAAGCTCTAAATAGAAGCGGCGAGTTAGATAAACTTTTAGCTTAAATCTTTTAAAAAAGGCATTGCATTTCCAGCACCTTGTTTGGTTGTTGATGCTCCGGCGACTTTATTTGCAAATTCAAGACACTCTTTAATAGGTTTATTTTGAGATAAACTATAAGCTAATCCCCCGTTAAATGCATCTCCTGCTCCGGTAGTATCAGCTACTTTTACAGAATTTGCTTTTATATAAATATCCTCTTTACCGTCTGAGTAAAATAATCCCTTTTCTCCTAGCGTAATTACAACTTTTTTAATTCCCATTCCTAAAAGTTTTTCAGAAGCAACTTTAGCTTCTTTTTCATTAGTAATTTTAATTCCTGTATAAAATTCTGCTTCAGTTTCATTAGGTGTAAAGAAATCTATGTAGTCAAAAAAACCTTTAATCTCTAATGCAGGAGCTGGATTGAGAATAGTTAAACAATTATTTTCTTTTGCAGTTTTAAGACAAAACAAAGTTACTTCTCTTGGCACTTCTAATTGAGTTAAGAATATTTTTGAATTTTTTATAGAGTTAATATGATTATCAAGTTCTTTAGTAGTAAGTGATGACGGTGCGCCTGTAATAACATTTATTGCGTTTTTACCAGAATTTTGATCAACTAATATACCAGCAACACCTGTTTGGGAATTTTCATCCTGAATAATGTTAGTGGTGCTTATGTTATTTTTTTTTAATGTGTCTAGTGCAAGTTCACCATAATTATCTTTTCCAATTTTCGAGATAAAGGAAACTTTACCTCCCAATCTTGCTACTGCAATAGCTTGATTACATCCCTTCCCTCCTGGTCCGATATTATATTTAGTCCCTAGTATGGTTTCACCAATAGCTGGAATTTTAGATCCTGAAAAACTTATGTCTGCAACAAATATACCTAGAACAGAAATCTCACTCATTAACCAAGCGTAGTGAGGATCGGAAAGATTGTCAAAATATAATAGCTGATAACTTGAATTTGATTAGTGGCAATCAATATACCCGTTAATAATAAAATTGCTCCGCCAATTTTAGTCACTCTTCCATAATATTTACTAAAACCTTTTCTCGTAGTTAAAAATCTACTCATATAATAACCAGACAAAATAAAAGGTATTGCTAATCCTAAAGAATAAAATGAAAGCAATAATACACCTGTGCCAATTGAAGCTTCTGTAGCTGACAATGCTAAAATAGATCCTAACACTGGTCCAATACAAGGTGTCCAACCAAAAGCGAAAGCTGCACCGACTAATAAAGGGAAAGTATAATTATTTTTATACCCCTTAGTTTCAATTCTTTTATCTCGATTTAAAAAGTTAAAATTTAAAATTCCTAACATTTGAAGAGAAAATAAAATTATTAAAATTCCTGCTGCTATTCGCAATTCATTAGATATAAATAATAATATATTTCCTACTGCTGAAGCTGTTGCGCCTAAAATAATAAAAACAAATGAAAACCCTAATGCAAATAAAATTGTTTTTATAAGAACATTTTTTTTATCTTGTTCAATTTCATTCAAGTTTTTTCCAGTGATATAAGAAATGTAGCCAGGTATTATCGGCAGAACACATGGAGTTAAAAAACTTATAAATCCCGCGCCAAATGCAAAAGCTAATTTCACAATCATATAATCTTTATATTTGCCTTTAATCTTTCCCGCAATTACAATATTGGCTCATGATAATAAAATACATTGGTTTTCTATTTACTCTTCTTTGGTCTTACACATTTATTAAAACACAGAGTTTATTTAAAAAAGGATCTGGGTTTTTGATAACATTATTTGTTTCAAATATTTCATGGTTAACTTTTATTGCAGCTTGTTTTTATGGCTTTAAAAATTTTGAATTTTACTATGTTTTAATAGGGATAGGTTTTATTGTTGCGCTTATTCAATTAACCTTTGGGCGGATAAGCTTGTTCATTAATTCTAAATTTGAAAACAAACAAAACTTAATAAGAATAAAAACAGTTATTGAATACTGTATTATTGTTGCAATACTTTATTATATTTTTGCCTAATCAGTTTGAATTGATCCCAGAACATCAAAATCTTTATTAGTTATTACAATTTCACCTGAACTAGGTACTGCGTTTGTGACAGCAGTTATAATGCTGTAGTGAGTAACAAGAACTAAATTTTTACCTTTACTATCCCACTTGCTAACATAATCATAAAGCTCATTAAGTTGTTTGCCCTCATTTTTATCGTAAGGGGATTGGAAGGTAGAATTAAGAGCTGTAAATTCTCTAAAATCACCGAAAGCATATTTCGCTGTATCTTTGCATCTGCACCATTGGCTACTTAAAACTTGATCAACTGGTACTTTATTTTGTTTAAAGAGTTTGCCAATTTTCTTTGATTGGTTAATACCCGTACGATTTAAATTTCTTTGTGTTTTACAGTCATCAATTTTAAAACCTGCAGGATCTCCTCCACCCGGTGCTAAAGAGTGTCTAATTAAAATAATTTTATCTCCCTCTTGTGCTAAATTCCAAGCTTGTTCTAAGGCGTTTATCTGAGATGTAAATAAAAAAAATAAGAGTAGGTTTGCTAATAGGGAAATAATTTTATTTTTCATGGCGGATGTAAAGTTAATCTTACGAATTTATGTAGCCTTGGTCTAGAGGACATGGCAAGACTTAATCTACCTTGTTGGCAGGTTGTATAGTAACACTTAATTGGTTTGTTAATAACTTTTCAACTCTTAGGTTTAAAAACTAAGCAAACACCATTATTGCAATAGCGTTTTCCTGTGGGTTTTGGACCATCATCAAATACATGACCATGATGCCCACCACATTTTTTACAGTGATATTCAGTTCTTGGGTAACCTATATGCATATCAGTTTTTTCTTCAAAAACATCTGGTAAAGACTCGTAAAAAGAAGGCCAACCTGAACCACTTTCGTATTTTGTTGTTGAATCAAAAAGCTTAGTTCCACAACCAACGCAATGATAAGACCCTTCTCTTTTTTCATTGTTTAATGGACTGCTGCCAGGAGACTCAGTTCCTTCTTGTCTTAAAACGTAATTTTGCTCTGGAGTTAAATTTGGATCCCAGTCTTTACTGCTCATCTTTAACCTTATCGTCTACACCATAAGGCCTGAAGTTTCCTTTGTTTTCTAACTTAATTGCTTTAGCAGGAATACCAACCATTGTTGCATTATCAGGAACATCTTTAACAACAACTGCGTTAGCAGCAATTCTTGCACATTTACCAACTTTAATTGGTCCAATGATTTGTGCGCCTGATCCTATTACTGCATCATCCCCTATTGTAGGATGCCTTTTTTCATGACGTTGTCTTTCACTATCAATACTTGGAGAGCTTCCCCCTAAAGTTACAGCATGATAAATTGTAACATTGTCTCCTATTTCAGAGGTTTCTCCTATTACAACTCCCATTCCATGATCAATAAATAAATTTTTTCCTATTTTTGCTCCTGGGTGAATTTCAACTCCTGTAAAAAATCTTGTAACTTGAGAAATAATTCGAGCCAATAATTCAAAACCAGCTAAATGAAAAAAACGAGAAATTTTATGCATGAAAACAGCTTTGACACCAGGATATGTGAGAATAATTCCTAATATCGATTTTGCCGCAGGATCTCTTTTTCTTATAGATTCTAAAAACGCATTCATGGTTTATATATAATGACTACTTGAATAATTTAAAGGACTATATATATAAGTCTTTATATGAGTAGACCATTTCATTTAGCAGTGCCAGCAGGAGATTTAAAAACTGCAACAAAATTTTATACAGATATTCTAGGCTGTAAACTCGGCAATCGAGAAGAAGATAAATGGGTAGATGTTGATTTTTGGGGTAACGAGTTAACTCTTCATAAAACTGATATGAAGTTACCCAATGAAAGACATGACGTCGATATGGGTAAAGTTCCTGTGCCTCATTTTGGAGTACATTTAGAGCCTAATGTATTTGATACGATAAAAGAGAATCTTAAAAAAAATAACGTTCAATACTTAGACCCACCATACACAAGATTTGAAGGTAAAAAAGAACAACAAGAAACTTTCTTTATTAAAGACCCACACGGTAATATTTTAGAGCTTAAAACACTAAAAAATTAAGCATTGACAAGTTATTAAAATAATTGGTATAAGCCAATCAGCGCCGAGTTAAGGCAACTTGCGGGCGCTTAATAAATCCAGCTAAAGCGTCAAAGTCTTACAGACCACCGCTTTAGCCGGTGGTTTTTTTTTAGAATAATCTAAAATTAAACCGGGTATTTGAACCATATTGTGCACCCGACATTTCGTCGAAGCACTAAAAAGGAGAAGTAGATGAGATCGTTAAACTCCCTCAATAGATTTCATCTCTCTCCGGTTAAGATGGAGAGAAAATGAGTAATATTTTATTAGATACTCTTAAAGATCAGCCTTTAATTTGTGCTGAAGGTTATTTATTTGAAATGGAACGAAGAGGATATTTAACTTCTGGCGAATTTGTTCCTGAAGTAGCACTAGAGCATCCTGAAGTTTTAGAAAATCTTCATAAAGAATTTCAACATGCAGGCTCAAATATAGTTCAAGCTTTTACTTATAACGGTCATAGAGAAAAAATGAGAGTTATTGATAAAGAACATTTGTTAGAACCTTTAAATAGAGCTGCATTAAGAATAGCTAGAAAATGTGCTGACAATCCACCAAAGGGTTTAGGTGTTAGCTTTATGGCAGGAAACATTTCTAACAGTAATATCTGGGAAGAAAATAATTCAAGAATACAATCAGAAGTAAAAAGTATGTTTGCTGAAATGGTTCAATGGGCAAAAGAAGAAAGAGCTGATTTTATTATTGGTGAAACTTTCTATTACGCTGAAGAAGCTTTTGCTGCGTTAGAGGCAATTAAAAAATCTGGTTTACCATCTGTGATTACTATTTCACCGATGGGTGAAAATAAAATGAGAGATGGTTATACTATTCTTGAAACATGTAAGAAGTTGGAAGAATTAGGTGCTGATGTAGTTGGATTAAACTGCTTCAGAGGACCAACTACAATGCTTCCTTACATTAAAGAAATAAGAAAAGAACTTAAATGTCAAGTTGCTGCTTTACCTGTTCCTTACCGAACAACAGAACAGCATCCAACATTTTTCAATCTTCCAGATAATAATGGATGTAATTGTCCATCTCCTCATGGCAGAACTTTCCCTACTGCTATGGATCCATTGCAGTGCAATAGATATGAGATTGGAAATTTCGCAAAAGAAGTATTTGATTTAGGAGTCAAATACATTGGTGTTTGCTGTGGAGCCAGTCCAATGCATATACGTGAAGTTGCAGAGGCAATTGGTTTAAGAGTCCCGGCTAGCAGATTTAGGGAAAATATGAGTAAACATTTCATGTACGGTAACGATAAAAAGATACCAAAACACATGAAAGAATATGGAAGTGTAGCGTAAGGAGGCTATAATAATGAGAAAAGAAACGACAAGAGAAACAGTAAGGGGGAAAATCAATGGCTGATTTTAAACATCCGGAAACTATAGGCTTACATGGTAGTGATTACAGAGCTGATCCTACTACAACAGCTGTAGCAGTTCCGATTTACCAAACAACTTCTTACCAATTTAAAAATGCAGAACATGCTGCAAATTTATTTGGTCTAAAAGAATTTGGTAATATTTATACACGTATCATGAACCCAACAGTTGATGTGCTAGAGAAAAGAGTTGCAGCACTTGAAGGTGGTGTGGCTGCATTAGCAGTAGGTTCAGGTCAAGCAGCATCAGCAATGTGCATTCAAAACTTGGCACAGGCTGGAGACAATATAGTTGCTTCAACTGACTTATACGGAGGTACGGTAAACTTATTCAAAAATACTTTAAGACAACAAGGTATTGAAGTTAGATTTGCAGATCCTGCTGATCCTAAAAACTTTGAAAAAGTAACCGATGATAAAACAAGAGCTTACTACGGTGAGTCTTGTCCAAATCCTTACCTTCGTGTGTTCCCAATTAAAGAAGTTGCAGATATCGGGAGAAAAAAAGGTATTCCTCTAATCATCGATAACACTGCGTCACCAGTTATATGTAAACCTTTGGCTCACGGAGCTGCAATTGTAATGCACTCTTTGACTAAATATATTGGTGGTCACGGAACTTCTATTGGTGGAATAATTGTTGATGGTGGAAACTTTGACTGGATAAAAGACAGAAAAAGACAACCATTAATAAATGAGCCAGATCAAAGTTATGGTGGTGCCGTTTGGGCAGATGCAGTTCCTCAATTAACAGGAGCTAACATTCCTTTTGTAATCAGAGCAAGGGTGGTTTTATTGAGAGACTTAGGTGCTCCTTTAAGTCCATTTAACGCTTTCCAAATTATTCAAGGTTTGGAAACAGTTGCTCTTAGAATGAAACAACACTGCAGCAATGCAGAAAAAGTTGTATCTTTCTTAGAAACACAAAAGAAAGTTAAGAATGTGATCTATCCTACTAATCACCAAGGTGAGATTAAAGAAAGAGCTAAAAAATATATGCAGGGTGGCTACGGTTCTTTAGTTGGAATGGACTTAGGTACTAGAGAAGCTGGTGCTAAGTTTATTGATAACTTAAAGATGTTATATCACGTTGCAAATATCGGTGATGCTAGAAGTTTAGCAATTCACCCAGCTACTACAACGCACAGTCAGTTAGATGACCAAGCGTTAGCTGCAGCAGGAGTGACACCAGGTTACGTAAGATTATCTGTTGGAATTGAACATCCAGACGATATCATTGCTGATATTAAACAAGCTCTAGCAGCTTAATTACTTTGCCCCACTTGTATTTAAATAAAGATTATTTATAAGTGGGGCATTAATGATCAAACAAATAAAATCATCAGAAGTAAAAAAACTTTTGGAAGAAAATCCTAAAACTGTAATACTTGATGTCAGAACAAATGATGAGCTTAACAGTGTCGGAAAAATTAACGCTGAAGATTTAGGTTCAAAAACCTACCATGTAGTAGTCAGTCCTGACCTTGGAAATTGGCAATTGCCTGACCCTAATTTTGTAGAAAACGTAAAAAAACAAATCGATAAAGATACTCCAATTTTAATTTCATGCGCAGCAGGTGGTAGATCCTTAATTGCTGCGAATTTATTAGAACAAGAAGGATATACTGCTATGAATTTATCTGATGGTTTTAGTGGAAATGGTGAAGATCCTGGCTGGAAGAATGCGGGACTACCTTCTATTATAGATAACTGATTTTTTAGCTATATTTTCTATTAAAGATGTTTCTTTAGCAGCAGCTAGTAATGAAGTAGTAATTTCTTTAGGATTATTTTTAATAATTTTTGATGTCTTCTCCTTTAATGCTATAGTTGTTAATGATATTTGTTTTTTTGCAACTGCACAAAATTCAGACCGTGTTCTTTCAATTGAAGAAATACATGTATCTTTCTTTTTACCTGGATTTTTTTTCTCTGCATATGCAATAGCGTGTTCTAAAGGAGTTTTTCCTGTCTGTGATTTTAATCCATAACTTATAGCTGAGTTTAAAGAAGATTGAACAATTCTTCCATTTGATGCACCAGTACCAAGTAAGGCAATCGACTCGGCGCAACCATTTAACAAGAAAAGGAGCAATAGTGAAATTAGTACTTTTTTCATAATTTTTGGTTTTGTATATCTGATTCAATCTGAATAAAAAGTTAATTATAATTTTTACAAATTTTTGTTATGGACAACTTATGATGGTCGTGTTCAAAGATTTCTAACTGTGGTTTTACTAATTAGTCTAAATACTTAATTTTAGACTTCTTATCAATTTTAGGTTGTAGTGATGACGTGTGGTCTTTTATTGGTTTTTCTTGTGATCTTTTTAAAATTTTAGACTTAGTTAAATTCAATTGCTTTTTTACAATCGAGCAAATTTTTAAGTTGGTTTTTTCAGCAAATGATTTGCACGGTTCTTTCTTTTTAAGAGAATTTTTTTCCTCTGCGTATGAAACAGCGTGTTCTATAGGAAGTTTTCCTGTCTGTTTTTTAACTCCAAAGCTGACTGTTGAAGTAAAGGCACCTCTTGCTATATTTCCACTAGCTCCACTTGCTGCAGTTGTAGAGGCAGATCCTAGAAAGGCCATTGATCCAAAACAACCACTTAATAATGTAAAAATTACCAACAAACAAAGATTTTTTTTCATACTCCCTTTTGTAAACTTTGTATCTTTAAGCATAAATTCATAACTAATAATACGAATCGAATCACTATTATGAGTTTATCTAATACAACCTACAATGGAATAGTAAATCTATGAAATTATTCTTAAAGGTTTGTTTTTTAAACATCCCTCAAGATTTTCGATCATTTGTAAATAAAATTTAGTGTAATTTTCTGCAGTTACATACCCTATGTGCGGCAATAATAGCGCGTTAGGAAGAAATCTTAATTTATGATCTTGGGGTAAAGGTTCATTATCGTAAACATCTAAACCAACCCCAGCTATTTTTTCATCTTTAAGAGCTTCGATTAGATCATTTTCATTAATAATTGGCCCTCTAGAGGTATTAATAAGAAAGGCAGTTTTTTTCATCATGCCTAATTCTTTTTTTGTTATTAAATTTTTATATCTTTCACCTAAAACTAAATGAATTGATATGATATCAGAGTTTTTTAATAAATCTTCTTTGCTCATAGGTAAAACTCCTAGTTCATTAGCATGAGATAAATTAAGATTTTCACTCCAAGCACTAACTTCCATACCAAAAGCTTTTGCAACTTTTGCAACTTGAGTTCCTATTTTTCCAAGACCAATAAGCCCTAACATTTTTCCTTTTAATTCGAAACCAATAGTCGTTTGCCAGTAACCTTGAAACATATTATCGATTTCCTGTTTCATATTACGGTAAAGACCTAGAATTAAAGCCCAGGTTATTTCAGCTGCAGGATTAGCATTAATTTCAGTGCCACAAACGATAATATTTTTTTTCTTAGCTGCTTCTAGATCAATAGCTTTATTTCTCATGCCTGATGTCATTAAATATTTTAATTTAGGTAAGCTCTCGATTAAAGATTTTGTCATTGGAGTTCTTTCTCTCATGATAAGCAAAGCCTCAAAATCCTCTAGTTCAACTATAGCTTCTTTTTCATTTGCAAAAG
>CACBVP010000007.1 GCA_902542795.1 uncultured Pelagibacteraceae bacterium | reverse complement strand
TACTTATTACTGGGCATACTGGTTTCAAGGGTTCTTGGTTAACTTTTTGGTTGTTACAATTAAACGCCAGAATTTGTGGAGTTTCTAAAGATATTCCAACAAAACCCTCTCTGTTTGACGCCTTATGTCTTAAAAAAAATATAATAGATAAAAGATTAGACATTAGAGATTTAACTAAATTAAAAAAAACTATTAATAATTTTAAACCAGACTTTTTATTTCATTTAGCTGCTCAACCACTAGTTAAGAAGTCCTACGATGATCCTGTTAATACATTTACGTCAAATGCTATAGGTACTTGTAATGTCTTAGAAAGTGTAAAATTTTTAAAAAAAAGATGTAACGTAGTTATTATCACAAGTGATAAAAGTTATAAAAATTTAGAAATTTTAAGAGGTTACAGAGAAACAGATCTACTCGGTGGCTTCGATCCTTATAGTGCTTCAAAAGGTTGTGCTGAGTTTATAATTCAATCATACGTGAAGAGTTTTTATAAAAATAAAAAAAATTTAAGACTCGGGGTGGCAAGGGCAGGAAACGTAATTGGAGGAGGAGATTGGTCCGATTATAGAGTAATACCAGATTGTTTAAAGTCATGGTCGAAAAATAAAACAGTAACAATAAGAAGTCCAAACTCCACAAGACCATGGCAACACGTACTAGAAGTATTAAAAGGGTATCTAATTTTAGCAAAAAACTTAAAAAATAATAAAAATAATCATGGAGAAGTATTTAACTTTGGTCCAAAAAATTTTCAAAATAAAAGAGTAATAGATGTTTTGAACGAAATGAAAGAATTTTTACCAAATTTTAAGTGGACTATTAATACAAATAAGAAGTTTCGTGAGTCTAAGCTTTTAAAACTTAATTCTGCTAAAGCCAAAAAAAAATTAAAATGGACAAACAAATTATCATTCAATGAAACAATTAAAATGACTGCAGAGTGGTATAGGATGTATTACAAAAAAAAAAATATGGTAAATTTTACATCGCAACAAATTAAGAAATTTGAGAGTAAATCGTGAAAGTAATTATATTAGCTGGCGGTAAGGGATCAAGATTATCTGAATACACAAAGCTCATCCCAAAACCGATGGTAAAAATAGTTAAAATACCAATCATTGTGAGAATAATTAATCATTATTTGAAATATGGTTTTAACGATTTTTTAATTGCAGGAGGATATAAAAGTAAAATTATTCAAGACTATTTTAAAAAAAATATGCGTAATTTAAATATAAAAATTGTAAATACCGGCATTAATTCAATGACAGGAGGAAGAATAAAGCTTTTAAAAAAATATATTCAAGGATCTTTTATGTTGACCTATGGAGATGGTGTTTGTGATGTAAATTTAAAAAAATTGCTTAGTTTTCATAAAAAAAATAAATATATGGCAACTTTAACAGCAGTTAGGCCGCCAGCACGTTTTGGAGGAATTAAAATTTCAAAAAACACAGTAAAATATTTTAAGGAAAAATCGAAGTTAGATGCTGGTTGGATTAATGGGGGTTTTTTTGTAATGGAACCAGAAATTATAAAATTTATCAAAGGTAAACAAACCGTGCTTGAACAATATCCCCTTGAAAAACTTAGTAAGTTAAAAAAACTTGGAGCTTACAAACATTTTGGTTTTTGGCAATGCGTGGACACAATTCGAGATAAAGAAATTTTAGAACAAGCTATTAAGAGAAAAATATACAAGTGAAAGAAAAAATTCTAGTAGTAGGCGGTACTGGTTTTATCGGATATCACGTATTAAAAAATCTATCCTTAAAAAAATACTTTTTGTATTCTCTATCTAAAAATAAGCCCAAAAGCGATAGAAAAGTAAAAAATGTTAAATATATATTTTGTGACATAATTAATAAAAAAGATTTAAAAAAAAGATTATCAAAAAATTTTGATCACGTAATAAATTTAAGTGGTTATATCGACCATTCGAAAAAAAAAGAAAATGAGCTTTATCATTATGTTGGATCGAAAAATTTAATAGACATTTTTAAATTAAAAGAAATTCAAACTTTTATTCAAATTGGAAGCAGTTTAGAGTATGGAGATTTAAAATCACCTCAAGAAGAAAAAAGAAAGTGTAACCCCAAAAGTTGGTACGGATCATCAAAATTAAAAGCGTCAAAATATTTAGAAAAAATTAATGAGGAATATAAAATTCCATATATAATTTTGCGACCTTATCAAGTTTACGGGCCTAAACAAAAGTTAAATAGATTGATCCCTCAAACGATTGACTCATGCCTTAAAGATAAAAGTTTTAAATGTACATCTGGTGTACAAAAAAGAGACTTTATCTATATTAAAGATTTCGTTGATTTAATCAAAAAAATTTTGCAGTTTAAAAGAATTAGATGTGAAATCTTCAATGTTGGCAGCGGCAAACCTATTTATGTAAAAGAAGTAATAAAAAAAATAAAAACTATTACAAACTCAGGTAATCCACAACTAGGATCTATTAAAATGAGAAAGGATGAAATTATGAATTTATATCCTTCAATTAAAAAAGTTCAAAAATATTTTAATTGGGAACCAAAAATCACAATTAGTGATGGGCTAAAAAAAACAATAAAATCCTATGATGAAAGATAACAGTTTAGCCGTAAGCATAATAATGAATTGTCATAATGGAGAAACTTTTTTAAAGCAGAGTATCGATAGTATAATTAATCAATCTTTCACAAATTGGGAGTTGATTTTCTTTGACAATGTTTCAGATGATAAAAGTGTAGAAATTGTTGAGTCCTTCAATGACAAGAGAATTAAAGTATTTAGATCTGAAAAATTTTTAAATTTATATCATGCAAGAAATGAGGCAATTCAAAAAGCTAAAGGAAAATATATCTGCTTTCTTGATACCGATGATTATTGGGAGAGAAACAAGGTCGAGGAACAAGTAAATTTTTTAGAAAATAATAAAAACTTTGAAATGGTTTATTCAAATTTTTATACAATTAAAAAAGATAATAAGAAATATATTCAAAATAATTACAATTTACCTGAGGGTAAAATTGTAAAAGATTTGTTAAAAAAATACTCGATTGGCATTCTTACAGCCTGTATAAAAAAAAAGATTTTCGAAAATATTTTATTTGATGAAAAAACAAATATTATTGGAGACTTTGACTTTTTTGTAAAATTAAGCTGTGATCACAATATAGGGTGTATACAAAAACCTTTGGCTTTTTATAGAGATCATGAAAATAATCTTTCTAAAAAGAAGCTAGGAATCTATATAAATGAATTAAATTATTGGATCAAAAATAATAACAAAAGGTATAAGAAACTTGGAATTTCACTAATATATATTAAAATTCTTTTATTAAAACTAAGATTAAAAAATTTATTTAAAAAATTGGGCGTGTAGTTCAGTGGTAGAACGCTACGTTGACATCGTAGAGGTCATAAGTTCAATTCTTATCACGCCCACCAAAAAATAAATCAACTATTGCGGGGTTTAGATAGACTAAATAAAGCTTCTTTTTACTATTTACATAATATTTTAAAGATAATATAAGTTCCTGCCTGGTGATTATTGCGAAGGGGCCACACCCGATCCCATCCCGAACTCGGAAGTTAAGTCCTTCAGCGCCGATGGTACTTTGTCTTAAGATATGGGAGAGTAGGACATTGCCAGGCTTAAATTTAAAATTATGAAAATAGCAAGTTCACTCAAATCATTAAAAAAAAGAGATTTAAACTCTAAGTTGGTGAAGCGTAGAGGAAAGCTGTACGTAATAAATAAGAAAAACCCAAAATTTAAAGCTCGTCAGGGTTAAAGATGAGCGAAAACGATTTCAAGAAAACGTACAATGGTTTTACACAGTTCGTATTGTGGGGAACAATTGCAGTTATTGTAATATTAGTAATATTAGCAATAACATTACTTTAAAATCTAAAAATTTATAAAATGATAGTTGGTTCAATTAAAGAAAATACAACATTAGAAAAAAGAATTTCAATTACTCCAGAGTCTGCAAAAAATATTATAGGCCTTGGATTAAAAGTATGTGTTGAAAAAGGATATGCACTTCACCTTGGAATTAATGACAGCGAATTCAATGATATTGGAGTTGAGGTAAAAGCATCATCACAAGAGGTATTAAACTCGAGTCACTTGATTACAAAAGTTAATTGTCCTTCTGAAGATGAAATAAAAATTTTGAAAGATAATACGATTATAATTGGTATGCTTAATCCATCAAAAAATAAAAACCAAATTAGCAAAATGATTAACAAAAAAATTAAGCCTTTTTCTTTAGAATTATTACCTAGAATAACTAGAGCTCAATCAATGGATGTTCTATCTTCTCAATCTAATTTAGCTGGATATAGAGCAGTAGTTGATTGTGTTGCAGAATTTGAAAAAGCTGTTCCTATGATGATGACAGCTGCAGGTACAGTGCCAGCAGCTAAAGTTTTAGTTATTGGAGCAGGTGTAGCAGGTTTACAAGCAATCGCTACCGCAAAAAGGTTAGGAGCGATCGTTTCAGCAACAGATGTAAGAGCCGCATCAAAAGAGCAAGTAGAAAGTTTAGGTGGAAAATTTTTAACAGTTGAACAAAATGAAGATATGGAAACCGCAGGTGGATATGCAAAAGAGGCATCTGATGAGTATAAAAAAAAACAAGCTGAGATGATGAGAGAAGCTCTTAAAAAAAATGACATAGTAATATGCACCGCATTAATTCCTGGTAAACCTGCACCAAGAATATTATCTGAAGATTTAGTAAAACTTATGAAACCTGGCTCTATTGTTTATGATTTAGCAGCAGAACAGGGAGGAAACTCTGCATTTTCAGAAGCAGGGAAGATTAATTCAGTTGATGGTATAAAGATAATAGGTGTCAAAAGTTTGATGAATAGCTTACCACTTTCTGCGTCAAGCTTATATGCTAAAAACTTATTTAGTTTCATACGTAACCTGTATAGTAAAGAGAAGAAAGATTTTAATATTAATTTAGAAGACGAAATAATAGATAAATCATTAATTAAAAAAGTTTAATTATGGAAATAGATCCTTTTATATTTAGATTAAGTATTTTTATTTTATCAATTTTTATTGGTTATTATGTTGTATGGAGTGTCACTCCATCTCTCCATACTCCGTTGATGTCAGTTACTAATGCAATCTCATCAGTTATTATTGTAGGTGCTATTATTGCAGCTTTAGCAGGAAACTCCGAGAGTATTTTTAATACGTCCAGCATCTTTGGATTTATAGCAATCATTTTAGCAGCAATAAATATTTTTGGAGGTTTTTTGGTGACACAAAGAATGCTTCAAATGTACAAAAAAAAGAAAGATAAAAAGTAATGATCTCGGCTAATCTAGCAGCAATTTTTTACTTAGTATCTGGAATATTATTTATTCTTGCGCTTAGAGGATTATCATCACCAGATACATCTAGACAAGGAAACTACTTTGGAATTGCTGGAATGATAATCGCAATCGTAGTGACATTCCTTTCAATCGGAAATTTTTCAACATCCCTAGTTTATGTAATAATATTTTTAGTTATCGGTGGAGCAATCGGAGCTTTTATAGCTTTTAAAATTCCGATGACTGCAATGCCGGAATTAGTAGCTGGTTTTCACAGTTTAGTAGGTTTAGCAGCAGTTTTTGTCGCGATTGCAGCTTTTTTAAATCCTGCAGCTTTTAATCTAGGAAATGTCGGTGATATAAAATTAGCAAGTCTTATTGAAATGTCTATTGGAGCGGCAGTAGGAGCGATAACTTTTTCAGGTTCTATAATAGCTTTTTTAAAGTTAAGAGGAGTAATGTCTGGTGCTCCTATTACATTTAGTGGTCAGCATATTTTAAATTTGATACTTGGAATAGGTATTTTTGTTTTAATTTTTTATCTATGTAAAACTCAGTCTACAAATATTTTTTGGACTGTAATTATAATCTCATTTCTTGTCGGAGTTTTATTAATTATTCCTATTGGAGGAGCAGATATGCCTGTAGTAATTTCAATGCTTAATTCCTATTCTGGGTGGGCTGCAGCTGGAATAGGTTTTACATTAGAAAATACTGCTTTGATCATAACAGGTGCGCTTGTCGGATCCTCAGGAGCAATACTTTCATATATAATGTGTAAAGCCATGAACAGATCTTTTGTAAGTGTAATTCTTGGTGGTTTTGGAGCAGACAATTCTACTGATAATAAAAAAGAGAAGAAAGATCAAAAGCCAGTTAAAAGTGGTAACGCAGAGGACGCAGCTTTTTTAATGAAAAACGCCTCATCTGTGATTATAGTTCCAGGGTACGGTATGGCCGTAGCCCAAGCTCAACATGCTCTTCGAGAGATGGTAGATAAATTAAAAAAAAATGACATTAAAGTTACTTACGCTATACACCCTGTAGCCGGAAGAATGCCTGGCCATATGAATGTTTTATTAGCTGAAGCAAATGTTCCTTATGATGAAGTTTTTGAATTAGAAGATATAAATAACGATTTTGCTAATTCTGATGTTGCATTTGTAATTGGAGCAAACGACGTAACAAATCCCGTAGCAAAAACAGATCCAAAAAGTCCGATATTTGGAATGCCTGTGCTTGATGTTGAAAAATGTAAATCTGTTTTATTTGTTAAAAGAAGTTTATCTCCAGGGTATGCCGGTATAGATAATGAACTCTTTTATAAAGATAATACTTTAATGTTGTTTGCAGACGCAAAAAAGATGACAGAAGACATAGTTAAAAATTTAGACTAATGAAAACAAAAATTTTCTGTGACATTGCTGACTATAAGACAATTAAATTTTTTAATAATAAATCTTTAGTTGATGGTTTTACAACTAATCCAAGTTTAATGCGATTAGCTGGAGCCAAAAATTATAAACAGTATTCTCTTAAAATTTTGAAGATTTGTAAGAAAAAACCTATTTCTTTTGAAGTATTTGCAGATAATTTTAAAGGCATGCTCAAACAAGCTTACGAAATTAATTCTTGGGGTAAAAATGTTTATGTAAAAATTCCAGTAGTAAATTCTAAAGGAATATTTACAGGACCAGTAATCAAAGAATTAAGTGACAAAGGAATTAAACTCAACATAACTGCAGTTTACACATTCGAACAAACTAAAAAGATTTTTAAAAAATTAAATAAAAACACAAAATCAATAATTTCAATTTTTGCAGGTAGAATGGCTGATAAAGGCAAAGACCCTCTTCCAATATTTAAAAAAAGCGTCTCTTTAACTAAGAAAAATAAAAATATTGAAATTCTTTGGGCTAGTACGAGAGAAGTTTACAACTTTATTCAAGCAAAACAATTAAATTGTAATATAATCACAATGCCCCCAAAAATAATTAATCAAGTTACAGGATTTGGTAAGAGTTTCAAATCTATGACACTAGATACTGTTAAAGGTTTTCTAACCGATAGTAAAAAATCAAGATTCACCCTTTAAGAAGCCTTGGCTCTTGATTGCCTTTTTCTTTCATGAGGATCTAGTATTAATTTCCTAAGTCTACAAGATTTTGGTGTAATTTCTAAAGCTTCATCTGTATTAAGCATACTTAGCTGTTCGGCTATAGCCATCTTTCTTACTGGTGTTAAAACTACATTTTCATCAGTTCCTTGAGTTCTCATATTTGTAAGTTTTTTTCCTTTTAAAACATTAATTTCCAAGTCACCACTTTTTGAAGAAAGGCCCACTATCATCCCCTCGTAGACTGGATCATTATGTGTCACAAACATTTCACCTCGAGCTTGTAAATTGAAAATAGCAAAGGCAACTGCTTTACCATTTTCCATGGAAATTAAAGCACCGTTTCTTCTTCCCTCCATATCTCCGGTGTATTCTCCATAAGAGTGAAAAATTCTATTTATCACACCAGTACCTTTTGTTAATGTTAAAAATCTACTTGTGTAACCCATTAACCCCCTAGTTGGCGCATGAAAAATTAATCTTTTTTTATTTTTTCCAGTATCCTTAAGATCAATTAATTTACCTTTTCTTCTATTCATGGAGTCTATAATTCTTGATGAAAACTCTTCATCTAAATCCATAGTTATTTCTTCGATTGGCTCCATTTTATTATCTTGATCATCTTTTTTAATTAAAACTTTTGGCGGGCTTACGGTCATTTCGAAACCCTCTCTACGCATTTGTGTTAAAAGAATTTCTAACATCAACTCACCTCTACCACTTATAACGAAAGCATCTTTGTTTTCATTTTCTTCAAAGTTGATCCCAACATTGTTTTCAGCTTCCAAAATTAATCGATCCCTTATTTGAGTGCTTGTTAATTTTTTTCCTTCCGTCCCTGCTAAAGGAGAACTATTTACGGTAATTGTTATTGACATGGTAGGAGGGTCAATAGGGGTTGCATTGATTGGATCGTTTATTTCTAAATCACAAATTGTATCAGCAACGTTAGCTTTTTCTAACCCTGCAATAATTACTATATCTCCAGCCTCACCTTGTTCGATAGGAACTTTTTTTGTGCCTTCATATCTAAAAATTTTTGTAAGTCGTCCTTCGTCAACTTTTTTTCCTTCAAGATTAATGGCTTTAATTTGTTGATTAGCCTTTGCAGTACCTTGTGCAATTCTACCTACTAAACTTCTTCCTAAAAAACTGTCGGCATAAAGAAGTGTAGAAAGCATTGCGAATGGTTTTGTTTTATCAAAAGTTGATGGTTTAACATGTTCAATTATTAAATTTAATAAGGGTTGCAAATTTTCTCTTGGACCATCTATCTCTTTAGATGCCCAGCCAGATCTTCCGCTTGCGTATAACACCGGGAAGTCTAATTGTTCTTCATTTGCGTCAAGACTTACAAATAAGTCAAAAGTTTCATCTAATACTTCATTTGCTCTTTGATCCTGTTTATCAAGCTTATTAATTACTACAATTGGCTTTAAACCTTGTTTCAAAGCTTTAGATAATACAAATTTCGTTTGTGGCATTACTCCTTCAGCTGAATCAATTAGTAATAAAGCTCCATCAGCCATATGTAATACTCTTTCAACTTCTGCCGCAAAATCTCTGTGTCCAGGAGTATCAATAATATTAATTCTCGAATTTTTCCAATTTATTGATGTAGGTTTAGCAAGAATAGTAATTCCTCTCTCTTTCTCTAGTTCTCCAGAGTCCATTACTCTTTCTTCGACATTTTCATTTTCCCTAAAAGTTCCACTTTGCTTCATAAGATTGTCAATCAAAGTAGTTTTACCATGATCAACGTGAGCTATAATAGTAATGTTTCTGATTGTGTTTTTCATTTTGGTTGCGGGGGTAGGATTTGAACCTACGACCTTCAGGTTATGAGCCTGACGAGCTACCAGACTGCTCCACCCCGCGGTAAATTATTTTTTTTTAATATTAATAGCTTGAAGTTTATTTTTATCTTCTTTTATATCGTAAACTAATGTTTGCTCTTCTTTCAAAACTCTTAATTTTGAATCTTCAAGCGCTGAAACATGAAGAAAAATATCTTTTTGTGTTTCATTATCAGTAATAAAGCCATAACCTTTTTTGGCGTCAAACCATTTTACTTTACCAGATGGCATAATTAATCCTCTCATTAATAAATTTAGTACCTATTTTTTAGTTTTTGGAGTTTTTTTATTCTTTTAATATTCTCCGTTTGAACCCTTTTTTTCTTTTCAGAAGGCTTCTCATAAGTACTTTTCATTTTCATAACTTTGAAAAAACCCTCTTTTTGTAGTTTTCTTTTAAGCACTCTGATTGCTTGTTCTACATTATTATCTTTAACGTCTATTTTAATAAAAACCTCCGGTTTATGTTGCTGCTAGTTATCATCAGAAAATCTATTTGTCTAGGCAGAAGCATTTTGAGCCTTTTTTTCCTCTCTAATCTTTGCTTTTTTCTCTCGTTCCACTCTTCTCTTAGCTTTATCTAAGGCTTTTTGAAAAGCTTCTTGTGTACATAGCGCCAAAATTACCGGGTCTCTAGGTTTTAAATTAGAAAAATTCCAGTAACTTCTTTTTCTTATTAGGGAAACCGTACCTTTTGTACTTCCCACAAGCTTTGAAATTTGACCATCAGTTAACTCCGAAGCGTTTTTACACAACCATAGTATCGCATCAGGTCTATCTTGTCTTTTGGATAGAGGCGTGTATTTTGGTCTTTTTCTTTCCTTAACTTCAACTTCTTCCATTTTCTTAAGAAGTTTTAATTTTTTTTCAGTATTTTTTGAACATTCCTCTATTTCTTCTCTAGACAATTGACCTGCTAATATTGGATTATAAGCTTTAATCCCTCTAGCTACATCTCCATCGGCAATACCTTTGACTTCTAATTCGTGCAAATTGCAAAATTCAGCAATTTGTTTAAATGTTAAGGTTGTATTTTCTACCAGCCAAACAGCTGTAGCTTTTGGCATGAATGGGGTTTCAGTCATAAATTATTTTTTTAATCGAAGGTTGCTGAATTTTTTATTATATTTACTAATTCTTCCTTTATCTAAAATTTTCTGTGCGCCACCAGTCCAGGCGAAGTGTGATTTTGGGTCTATGTCCAATTTTAAAACATCATTTTCTTTACCCCATGTAGATTTTGTTTCAAACTCTGTACCATCAGTCATTACTACTTTTATTTTATGATAGTTAGGGTGTATATTTTTTTTCATGCACGGAGTTTTATATTATTAACAGTTATTACTCAATATTTTTATTTATTAATTAATTCCCTTAATTCCTCATGAATTAAAGAATTCGAGGCTATGATATTCCTTTTTAAAGGTGCGTTTTTGTCTTCTTCAAAAAAATCAACAAAGCCTCCAGCTTCTTTTAAGATTATTATCCCAGCAGCTATGTCCCAATAATTTAGTTCTCTTTGCCAGTATCCATCAAATCTTCCACAAGCTACATAGGCTACATCCAGCGCAGCACTTCCAAATTTTCTTACATTTGCAACATTATTAGAAACATTAATATATTCTGAAAATATTTTATCCTTTATTTTACTGGCGCCTTTTGGACCTCCAGTAACAATTAATGCATCTTTTATTTTTTTTTTATTTGAAACTCTTATTCTTGAATTATTTAAATATGCGCCATTACCTTTTTCTGCACAAAACATTTCATTCATAATTGGATTAAAAATAACACCACATTTAATTTCATTTTCTTCCTCATAGCCAACTGAAATTGCAAATTGTGGAATGCCATTCATAAAATTAAAAGTTCCATCAATTGGATCAATTATCCATCTATTTTTAGTATTAGACTTATTTATTATTCCAGTTTCTTCAGTAATAATTCCATATTCAGGATGTGCTTTTTGCAATTCATCAATTAAAATTTTTTCTGTTCTTTTATCAGCGGAAGTTACAAAATCTCCCGGACCTTTTGAAGAAACTTGTAAATTTTCAATTTCACCAAAATCTCTTATTAAAGATCTTGAAGCTTTCATACATGCTTTTGTAATTAAATTTATTTGAGGAGAGTTTAACCTCATTAATTTACTCTTTTAACATATTCTAATGTTCGAGTGTCGATAATGATTTTTTCTCCACTTTCTATGAATGGAGGAACATTTATTTTTATTCCACAATCAAGTGTTGCTGGTTTGTATGAAGATGAAGCTGTTTGATTTTTTATAGCAGCATCAGTTGTTTCAATTAAACATTCGATATTGTTAGGAAGTTCAATCGAGATAGGTTTACCTTCCATAAATGAAATAGTGACCTCTAAATTTTCTTTTAAAAGTTTATATTTCTCTCCAGAAATTAATTTTGGAATTTCAACCTGTTCAAAAGTTTTATTGTCCATAAAATGACAATTTTCTCCATCTATATATAAAAAATTAAATTTTTTTTCATCAACTTCTGCTTTTTCTACTGTTTCACTAGATCTAAATCTTTCATTTAATTTTGTTCCTTTGATCACACTTTTTAACTCAACTTGATTAAAAGCCCCACCTTTTCCTGGCTTAACATGTTGAGTTTTAAGAACATTCCAATAATCATTTTTATGTTCTATTATCATTCCAGGTTTAATTTCGTTTGCTGTAATTTTCATTTAAACTTTCTAATTGCCTGTTCGGGTTTTAACTTTGGGTTATCCCAAATAAAACTTGATAATGCAATATATTTTGCTCCGGCTTCCATCAATTTTTTGTAATTAACATTATTAATACCCCCAATAACAATAATTGGTTTTTTAATATTTTTTTTTGCCCATCTTAAAATACTTAAATTTGCTTTTTTAGCACTTGGTTTAAGCTTTGATTTAAAAAATGAACCAAAGGCTATATAATCTGCCTTAACACCAATAGCTTCATTTGCAAGGATTTTAGAATTATGACATGTAATCCCTAAGATTTTTCCTTTAAGTTTTTTTCTTGCGGTTTTAAAAGACCCGTCTTGTTGACCCATATGGCAACCATTAGCTTTGATCTTAGAAGTTAAAATATAATCATCATTAATGATAAATATCACTTTATGTTTAGTTGTTATTTTTTTTATCTTTTTACAGATATTTATAAGATTTTTTTGGTTTATGTTTTTTAACCTTAACTGAAAAAATTTTACATTTTTAAATGATAATACTTTATTCAGACTAGTGTAAAAATTTTGATTTATTTTATTTGGTGAAATTAAATAAACTAATCTCTTCAAAAGTTTTAGGCCGCAGACTCTTTCTCTAGTTCTTCCGACCATCTCCCTTTTGATGATAGACCATTCATTTTAGCTCTATGGTTAAAGGCCTTTTGAATATTTTCTAAATTTTCCTGATTTTTTCCGAATTCTTTCAAGGCGCTTGCTTGCAAACCTCTTCCATAAGAAAAAGTAATTAAAAAATTAGTATCATTAATTTTATTTATTTCATTTAAGTTTTTACTTGACTCTATTTCTGACTGTCCGCCAGATAGGAATGCTATACCAGGTACTTCACTAGGCACATTTTTTTTCAAACAGTCTAAAGTTTTCTTTGCAATTTCTTCGGCACTAGATTTATCTTCGCACTCTGAGCCAGGTATTATCATGTTGGGTTTTAGAACCATACCTTTTAAATCAACTTTATATATTTCAAGTTCGTTGTAACATTCATTAAGCACGGCAGTTGTAACCTGGTAGCATTTATCAATGTTATGTGAGCCATCCATTAAAACTTCTGGCTCAACAATTGGTACCATTTTAGCTTCTTGAACTAAAGCAGCATATCTTGCTAAAGCGTGGGCATTAGACTTAATAGACTGGGCGGACGGAAATTTATTTGAAATTTTGTAAACAGCTCTCCATTTTGTAAATCTCGCACCTAAATCATAATACTCTTTTAATCTTTCACGCAAGCCATCTAAGCCTTCTGTTATAGTTTCATCGATAAATCCAGCAAGAGGTTTAGCACCCTTATCAACTTTTATCCCTGGCACAGCCCCATGTTTAGAAATTAGTTCTGGAATTGAAAGACCCAAGGTAGTTTTTTGTCTGATTGTTTCATCAAATAAAATTACCCCTCCAATATAGTCTTTCATTGCGCTTGAATTAAAAAGTGTTTGACGAAAACTTAGTCTATTTTTTTCAAGATTTTCTACGTTTATACTTTTAAATCTCTTAGCTATTGTTCCAGTGCTTTCATCTGCAGCAAGAATACCTTTGCCTTTAGCACAAATTTTTTTAGCAATTTCATTTAATGTCATAGCGATTATTTATTTTAAAACACTTATACCAGGCAAGTCTTTTCCTTCTAAGTACTCTAAAAATGCTCCTCCTGCTGTTGATAAGTGAGAGAAAGTAAGCTTGTCATTAGTTTTATTTATTGCTGCTAGAGTATCTCCTCCCCCTAGTACAGATATTAAAGATTTTTGTAGAGTGTTCTTAGAAATGCTTTCCGCAATAGAAATGGTTCCTTTTGAAAAGCTGTCATTTTCAAAATATCCTGCCGGTCCATTCCACAGAACAGTATTAGAGGCATTGATTTTTTTTTGAATACTTTTAATTGTATTAAAACCAATATCTAGAATTATTTCGTTATCTTTTATTTCATTAAGATTTTTATTTTCTCCACTTCCCTCAAAGTCTGTTCCCACCATACAATCTTCAGGTATTAATATTTCGCAATTATGTTCTTCTGCTTTTTTATAGATATTTTCTATTATTTCTTTTGTATTTTTTTCAATTAAAGATTTGCCAACTTTTAAATTTTTATAGACGAAGAAGTTGTTGGCCATTGCCCCAACAATTATCAAATTATTAACTCTCTTTAAAAGATTAGTAATAACGTTAATCTTCGTTGAAATTTTTGATCCGCCTATAATACAAGTAACTGGCTCTTTTTTATTTTTTATAACAAGATCTATAGCTGTTATTTCTTTTTTTAATAATGGGCCAGCATAACTTTTTTTTACAAATTTTGTTATACTATGAACAGAAGCTTGTTTTCTATGTGAGCACGAAAACGCATCATTAATATAAATGTCTCCGAGCTCACCTAACTTTTTTGAAAAATCTTGGCCATCTTCGGTTTCTTCTTTAAAAAATCTTATATTTTCAATCAATATTACCTCACCTCCTTTTAGGTGAGAAAATTTTTCTTTAGTTTCACCATCAAAAGTTCCTCTAAAAAAATAAACATTAGTTTTAAGCGCATCTTTGAGATATTTGTAAATAGGTATTAAAGACAGGTCCGGGACATTAATCCCTTTTGGTCGACCTAAATGACTAATAATTATAATTTTTGCTTTTTTTTCAATTAGTCTATTTATAAAAGGTAAGCATAAAGCTATTCTAGTATCATCTCTTATAACCTTATCTTTTATAGGAACATTTAAATCTAATCTGAGAATTATTTTTTGATCTTTGATCTCTAAATCGTCAGGAAAGAAATTTATTTTACCCATTGACTTCTTGTTACTCTCTCAATTTTTTTTGAATAAAATTAGTTATATCTTCCTCTGATAATTTAAAATGTTTGTAAACTTCTTTATAAGGAGCACTTTCACCAAATTTATCTATACCTAAATTTGCGCCTTTATTTTTAATATATTTTTGCCAAGACATTATACTTCCAGCTTCTATTGTAACAATCAATGAGTTTTCCTCTAAAATATCTTTTCGGTAATCTTCAGGCTGTTTATCAAAAAGTTCCATACATGGCATCGAAATCACTTTTGAGTGAATATTATTTTCTTTAAGTTTATCTTGAACTTTTAAGGCAAGCTCTACCTCCGTACCAGAAGCAACCAAAGTCACGTTGCTCTCATGCGAAGTTAAATTAACTACATAGGCTCCTTTTTCACATTTGTTTTCTTTTGAGTTTTTTGGGTTGATGTAAGGAACTTTTTGTCTAGATAACGCAATCGCACTTGGAGTGTTTTCATTTTTTAAAGCTATTTCCCAGCATTCAAAAGTTTCATTTATATCCGCAGGTCTAAATACGTTTAAATTTGGTATAGCTCTTAATCCAGCTAGTTGTTCTATTGGTTGGTGAGTAGGACCGTCTTCACCAAGACCAATCGAGTCATGAGAAAAGACATAAATAACTTTTAGACCCATTAAAGCAGATAGTCTTATGGAAGGTTTACAATAATCAGAAAAAATTAAAAAAGTTCCTCCATAAGGAATTATTCCTCCATAAAGCGCTAAACCGTTCATAACTGCAGCCATACCGTGTTCTCTAACTCCATAATGAATGTAATTTCCATTAAAGTTTTTAGAGTTAATAATTTTAGAGTTGTTTGTTTTTGTATTATTTGAACCGCTTAAATCTGCTGACCCACCTATTAATTGCGGAAGAAAAGCAGAAATTTTTTCAATTGCTGCCATCGAGCACTGTCTTGTTGCTAAACTTGGTTTAGCTTCAAAATATTTTTCCTTCTCTTTTTGGATTAAACTTTCTAAACCTGAGAGGTCTAATTTTTCTTTAAATTTGTTTATTTCATTTTTAATTTTTGGATTTTTTTTATTAATTGTTTGCAACCAGTTTTTCTCTAATTGCTCACCTTTATTTCCTATTTCCCTCCATTCATCTAAAATTTCTTGAGGTACTTCAAATGGAGAATTGTTCCATTTTAATTTTTTTCTTACTAATGCTATTTCATCATCACCTAAAGGGGAACCGTGAGAAGAAGCCTTACCAGATTTATTAGGTGATCCAAATCCTATTATAGTTTTACAAGAGATGATCGTTGGTTTTTTTGATTTTGATGCTTTGGTAATTGCTTTTGATATTTGTTTTTCATTATGACCATTAACCTCCATAAAGCTCCAACCATAGGACTCAAATCTTTTTTTATAGTTATCCGAAACACTTAAAGATGTTGAGCCGTCTATTGAAATTTTATTATTATCAAAAAAAACTATTAAGTTTTTTAATTTAAGATGCCCGGCTAAACTCATTGCCTCGTGACTAATTCCTTCCATCAAGTCACCATCACTGGCGATTACATATGTTTTGTTATTAATTAATTCAGAGCCAAATTTTTTTCTAAATATTTCTTCAGCTACTGCCATACCAACTGCATTAGCTAAGCCTTGTCCTAATGGTCCTGTGGTGGTTTCGATTCCTGTGCTTTTTTTATATTCAGGGTGTCCTGCGCAGATGGAATTTAATTGTCTAAAATTTTTTATATCTTCAATAGAAATACTTTTGTAGCCGTTTAAATAAAGTAGAGAATAAAGTAACATCGATCCATGACCTGCAGATAAAACAAACCTATCTCTATTAATCCAATCTGGATTTTTAGGATTAAACCTCAGGTGGTATTTAAATAAAACTGTTGCAACATCCGCCATACCCATTGGCATTCCCGGATGACCCGAGTTAGCTTTTTGTACAGCATCAATAGATAAAAATCTTATTGCGTTAGATAATTGATTAAATTTAACAGTCACTTTTAATTACGTATATAGACTTAAACTAACTATATCAATATTATGGTGTTAATCTTTATGAGTAATTTTGAAAAGAAAGAACAAAATTTAAACCAGCTAATTGATAAATTAAATTCATTATCATTAAGTTATTCACAGCCGACTTACGAGTTAGAAAAGATTAGAAGAGAAAAAAACGAACTAGTTAATCAAAAAGCAGAAGTCGAAAAAAAAAATGAAGAATTAATGAGAGAGCACAAGTATCTAAAAGAAAAAATAAAAAAACTTCAGTTAGAAGTTAGTAAAAAATCTGAGCTGGAAGATAAATTTAACCAAGATATTGAGGAACTAAGTCAAGAAACAGAGAGCTTAGTTAATGAGATAGAAAAATGGCAAATGTAAATATAAAATTTAATAATAAAGATTACCTGCTTTCATGTGATGATGGTCAAGAAGATTCTTTAAAAAAGCTGACTAAGTTTTTAGACAAGAAATATTCAGAGCTTAAAGATAAATTAGGGAACATAGGTGAAAATAAACTATTATTGATTACTACCATTCAATTAATTGATGAATACTTTGATTTAAAACAGAAAATTACAAATCAGAAAAAAAAAATAGATGAAATTTCAAATAAATTTAAAGAGATAAAGTCACTTGCAATAAAATATAAAGAGGACAAAGATATTGAGATCCAAAAACTACACGAAGAATTAGATAATTTTAAAAAAACAATTGAAGAAAATAATTCTTTGTACGAGTCAATGCTTGATAAAACCACTCAGTCTCTAGAAAAAATAATCTCAAATACAGAATCGCTATCTAAAATACAGTAGATGCGACAAAAATCTCAATTAAGAAAAAAGTATTTAAAAATAAGAAAAGAAAATTATTTTGAAATAGATAAAAAGTTTTTTTCTCCTTTATTAAAATTAATTAAAAAAAATATTAAAAAGAAATCTGTTATAATAGCTTTATATTATCCATCAAATTTTGAATTAAACGTTCTCAAAGTTTTAGAGTTGAAATATTTTTCACATCAAACGATCTTACTACCTGTCGCAGAAAAAAATAATTTAATGAATTTTTATCAGTGGAAAAAAAATGATGTATTGACTGTAAACAAATTTGGCATGCTTGAACCGTTAAAGACTAAAGCAAAAATTCCTGATGTAATAATAGTACCTTTGCTAGCTTTTGATAAAGATAAATTTAGATTAGGATATGGAAAAGGATATTATGATCGTTATTTAAATAAATACATAAAAAAACATAAAAATATTTTAACTGTTGGTGTTGCTTTTTCTTTTCAAAAATATCATAAACTTCCAATTACAAATTTTGATGTAAAACTAGATTTAATTTTAACTGAAAAAGGTTTTTTGAGATGAGAATGTTAATATTAGGCGACATAATGGGACCCTCTGGAAGAGAGGTATTAAAAAAAAACCTAAAAAGTTTAATTGAAAAAAAAAATATAGACTTTGTAGTCGTAAATGGAGAAAATTCAGCGGACGATGGTCTTGGAATCACTAAGCCAATCACAGAAGAATTTTTTAAAAATGGTGTTGATGTCATCACTTCTGGAAATCACATTTGGGATAAAAAAGAAATAGTTAATCATATCAATTTAGAAAATCGATTACTACGACCAGCAAATTTACCCGACGGATCACCTGGAAATGGTTGCGGAGTGTTTTTGTCGAAAGATAAAAAATTTAAAATCGGTGTAATTAATTTGATGGGGAACGTTTATATGAGAAAATCTGAAGATGTTTTTAAAAAAGCAAAAGATCTTACAGAAAAGTATATTTTAAAAAAAAATGTTGATTTTCTTGTAGTAGATTTTCATGGGGAAATTACGAGTGAAAAAATGGCTATCGGACATTTTTTCGATGGAAAAATAACTTGTATGGTAGGCACACATACACATGTACCTACTGCAGATACTAGAATACTAGAAAAAGGAACAGCTTATCAAACAGATATTGGAATGTGTGGAGACTATGATTCAGTGATTGGAATGAATAAAGACAGTGCGCTCAAGAAATTTTTCAAGAAAAAAGATTTTAAAGGCAATTTCCCTGCCGAAGGCCCGGGAACATTATCTGGCTTAATTGTAGAATGTAATGAGACTAACGGCTTGGCAAAAAAAGTCGAAAGACTAATATTAAAGGGCGCTCTAGAAAATTAAATATGGCAGGACATTCACATTGGGCAGGAATAAAACATAAAAAAGGAAGAGCAGATAAAGAAAGATCTAAAATATTTTCAAAACTTTCAAGAGAAATAACTGTTGCAGCAAAACTTGGCGACAAAGATCCAGATATGAACCCAAGACTAAGAACTGCTATCCAAGCTGCTAAACAAGCTAACATGCCTAAAGACAATATTTCAAGAGCTATAAGCAAATCAGAAATGAGTGGAGATAAAAATTACGAAAGTTTGAGATATGAAGGTTTTGGACCTTCAAACATTGCTTTAATAATTGAAACATTAACTGATAATAAAAATAGATCTGCTTCAAGCATCAGAACTGTTTTACAAAAAAAAGGTGGAAGACTAGGCGAAACAGGCTCTACATCACATATGTTCTTCAACTGTGGAGTGCTTCATATAAACAAAGATAAAATAAAAGAGGATGAATTATTTGAAATAGCAATTAACGCAGGTGCAAAAGATTGCTTAACTTTAGATAGCGTATTTGAGGTAATCACTGAAAAAGAAGATTTTTATAAAGTAAAGACAGAGATTGAAAAAAAAATAGATGCTTATGAATATTCGTCAATAGAATGGAGACCACTTAATTATATTGAATTAGATAAAGATCAAAGCAACAATGTTGCAGAAGTTTTAACTTCACTAGAAGATTTAGATGATGTTCAAAATATATTCACCAATGCAAATTTAAAAAATTTACAATAATGAAAATAATTGGAATAGACCCTGGTTTGAGTGGTGCAGTAGCTGTTTTAGAAAACAATAAAGTATTAAATATTTTTGACATTCCTGTAATGTCAGAAGGAAAAAAGAATAAGAGACAATTAAATAGTGCTCTTCTTGTCAATTTACTTAAAGAAAATATTAATAAAGAAGAAGAAGTAGCTGTTGTTGTTGAGCAAGTTAATGCTATGCCAGGCCAGGGTGTCACTAGTATGTTTAATTTTGGTCAAACTTTTGGTGCACTAAAGGGTATTTGTGCAGCTTTAGAACTCCCAATATTTTTTGTTAGACCATCAAAATGGAAAAAGCATTTTGAATTAATAAACTCTTCAAAAGACGCAAGTAGAACAAAAGCAATAGAAATGTATCCAAAGTTATCAAATCAACTCTCCAAAAAAAAGGATGTCAATAAATCTGATGCTATTTTAATAGCTAGGTTTTTTAGTGAAACAAGATTAATAGAAGAAAATTGAACCTATTTCGATTATTAACGCCAAATTCATGACACATTCTAAAAGTATTTAGCTGTTATGGAACAAGATATAGCAGCACAAGTTGTTGGCTTAGGCGGCGCAACAGATTTCTCGTTATGGAAACTTTTTTTAAGAGCTGATTGGGTAGTCAAATCAGTTATAATTTTATTAATAGCTTGTTCTATTTTCTCTTGGGCTCTGATTTTTGATAAAATCAAATTGTTTAAAAATATTAATAGCTCAATAGAGGAATTTGAGAAAAAGTTTTGGAAAGCAAAGTCTGCTGAGAGTTTTAATAACAGCTTACCAGCTAACTCTGATGACCCAGCTATTCGAATTTTTAAATCAGCTATGGCCGAACTCATTAAAACAAAGAGACAATCTTCTGCTATTCAATCTGCAAGAGTTGGAAGATTGCTTGAAATAGCAACTGATACTGAAATGAAAAAAGTAGAAAAAAATTTTACTTTCCTTGCAACTGTAGGATCTACAGCACCTTTTATTGGTTTGTTCGGAACAGTTTGGGGTATTATGAATTCTTTTCAATCGATAGCGATCTCTAGAAATACAAGTCTAGCTATAGTAGCCCCAGGAATTGCCGAAGCTTTATTTGCTACAGCATTAGGTTTATTAGCTGCAATACCTGCTGTTGTTGCTTACAATAAATTTAATAGTGATACTCAACGGTATTTTTCAAAAATAGAAAATTTTTCTAAAAGATTTTTATCAATAATTTAGTAATGGCATTTAAATTTAATCGCTCAAGAAAAGAACCTATGAGTGAAATAAATGTTACTCCATTTGTAGACGTCATGTTGGTTCTATTGATAATTTTCATGGTTACAGCCCCCTTATTAACTGTCGGAGTGCAAGTGGACTTACCTGAGTCAGCAGCCGACTCTCTTCCTGACGATCAAGAACCATTAACAGTTAGTATTAACTCTAAGGGTGAAATTTATATTCAAGAAATACAGGTTAGTGCTCAAAAATTTATACCAAAACTTTTGGCTATTGCTAAAAATAGAACTGATACAAGAATTTATGTAAGAGGTGATAAAAATATTAATTACGGTAGAGTTTTAGAGGTAATGGGCACATTATCTGGGGCAGGTTTTTCTAAAGTTGCTTTGATATCTGAGCCGTATAAAAATTAAAATGATTTATGATAAGAAGTCTAATTTATTCTCTAACTTTCCATTCTGTCATAGTCCTATTAACTATATTAAGCTTACCTTTTATGCTTAGAGAGCCAATAGATTTACCCCCGATAGTCTCAGTAGAGTTAATTCAAATTTCAGACAAAACTAATATTCCTTACGCACCAAAAACTAGAAAAATTATTGAGGAAAAAAAGAAAGAGGAAGAAAGACTTGTTTCAGAGCAAGCTCCGCCTGCTGCAAAAGCCAAAGAAAAACCTGATAGAATACCTCTACCCAATGAAAAAAAAGAGGAAAAACAAATTGTTAAAAAGAAACAAAATCCAGAGGAAGTAAAACCAGAAATAAGGCAATCTTCAGAGTTTGAGAAGAAAGAAATTATAGATACGAACCAAATAGCAGCACTAATTGATAAAGCTAAAGAGGAACAAGCTGTAAAAGAAAAAGAAAAACAAAAAATTACACAAAGTAGCCAAAAAAATTCATTTGCGACTGGATTAACGTTATCAGAAGAGGATGCGTTAAGAGCACAAATTTTTGGTTGTTGGAGTGTTCCCTTAGGTTTACCTTATGATGAAGATTTACTTGTAAGAATTAAATTAGAATTAAAACAAGATGGAACAATAATGAAATCAGAAATTTTAGACCATCAAAGAATGAATAGACCAGGACAAAAATTTTATAAGGTTTTGGCAGAAAGCGCTTTAAGAGCAGTTAGACTTTGTCAGCCTCTGAAAGTTCCACCAACTGGATATGAGAAATGGAAAAATATTCAATTAAATTTTAATCCAACAGAAATGCTTAAAGGGTAAGATGAAAAAGTTAATAGTTCTATTAATATTTAAAGTACTTTTTTTTAAAAATGCTTTTGCATTAATTGAAGTTGATATTACAAGGGGTAATCTAGATCCTCTTCCTATAGCAGTTTCTCCGTTACATGTGGATGTAAAATCTGAAAATTTTGAGGGAGCTAAAATAAAAGAATTAGGAGAAAATATATCTTCAATTATAGAAAAAAATTTTAAGGCAACAGGATTATTTAACCCTCTTAAAAAAGAGGCTTTCGTTCAAAAACCAGATATCGCGCACTTAAAACCGAGATTTGAAGATTGGAGATTAATAAAAGCTCAAGCATTAGTAACCGGTAAATTGTTAGTCAAAGATGGAAAGTTAAAAGTAGAATTTAGACTTTGGGATTTAGCAGCTGCAAAGGAAATGACTGCTTTGGCTTTTACTACCACTCCATCTAATTGGAGAAGAGTAGCTCATATTATTTCGGATAAAATTTACGAAAGACTAACTGGCGAAGAAGGATATTTTGACACGAGAATAATTTATGTTGCAGAAAGTGGGGCTAAAAATCAAAGAGTAAAAAAATTAGCAATTATGGATCAGGATGGTGCTAATACAAAATATTTAACCTTAGGAAATGAGTTAGTTTTAACTCCGAGATTTAATCCCACAAGTCAAATGGTTACTTACATGTCATATTTTAGAAATATGCCAAGGGTTTATTTACTTGATATTGAAACTGGCACACAAGAAGTTGTTGGAAACTTTCCCGGCATGACTTTTGCACCAAGATTTTCACCAGACGGAAAAAAAATAGTTATGAGTTTTGCTAAAGATGGAAACTCAGATATTTATACAATGGACTTAGACACCAGAGTTGTTGAAAGAATAACTGATCATTCATCTATCGATACATCACCATCATTTTCACCAGATGGAAAATTTATAGCATTCAATTCAGACAGAAGTGGATTACAACAAATATATGTAATGAGAAGTGACGGGAGCGGTGTAAAAAGAATTACTTTTGGAGAGGGAATATATGGAACACCCGTTTGGTCTCCAAGAGGAGATTTAATAGCATTTACTAAAATGCGTAAAGGTAGATTTTATATCGGAGTAATGAGAATAGATGGAACTGGTGAAAGATTATTGACAGAAAATTACTATCAAGAAGCACCTTCGTGGTCTCCAAATGGAAGAGTTTTAGTTTTTTACAGAGAGACTAAAGCTGGCTCAAAAGGGGAAGGGTTTTCAGCAAAATTATGGTCAATTGACATCACAGGTTATAATGAGCGTAAACTTAACACCGAAACTGACGCTTCAGACCCATCTTGGTCCTCTCTATTATCAAAATGAGGATGATTTTTGCATAAATTACACTTGAATAATATCTGATTATTTGAAATAAACCACAATAATAAACCCAGGGGAAAAAATGATGTTTAATAAGAATTTAAAAAATATATTACTAGTAGTATTTACCACTTTAATTTTAAGTGCATGTTCTACTGCAAAAAAATCAGGAAACATTGATGGCGACGTTTACACTGGAAAAGAAACAGTTAAATTTTTAGCTTCAGGCGTTCCAGACAGAATATTTTTTGCAACTAACAAGTCTTCATTGACTACTGCAGCAAGAGAGACTTTAAGAAAACAGGCAACTTATTTGAGAAAGAACAAAAGTCTTAATGTTACAATCGAAGGTCATGCAGATGAAAGAGGAACGAGAGAATATAACTTAGCTTTGGGTGAAAGAAGAGCTAACGCTGCAAAAGACTATTTAATGACTTATGGAATTTCTGGAAAAAGAATTTCTACAATTAGTTATGGAAAAGAAAAACCTGTTAACCCAGCTTCTACACCGTTAGCTTGGTCTCAAAACAGAAGATCTGTAACAGTTAAAGTTAATTAATTTTTTACAAAATACTAAGACCCTTTAATAGAAATATTAAGGGGTCTTTTTTTTGCCATTTTATCAATTTAATAAAGAATCATGAAGATACTAAAAGATTATAAATACGTATTTGTATTTTTATTTACAACATTTTTTGTTAGTTCAGTAAATGCTGAACAAGAAGAGATATATTTACAATCAATATCTGATCAAATACAAGTTATAACTAAAGATCTAAAAACTTTAGAAAAAGCAGTTTACCGAAAATCTGACGTTTCTTCATCTTCAGTGCTAACCTCAATTAAATCTGATGGCTTAAATGAAGATATAATGACAAAACATCTTTTAAAATTAAATGAAATTGAAAATCAATTTAGAGAGCTAACTAATAAATTTGAGGAAGTAAATTTTAAACTAGATAAATTATCTACAAGGGTTACAAAAATTCAATCAGATACACAATTACGATTTTCAGATTTAGAAAATGGAACAGTTTCTTCACCGCAGGAAAAACAAGTTTCACTTCTAGGATCAAGTAAGCCCCAAGATTTTGGAGCAGCACCTGCTTATCAAACAACAAACTTACCGAAAGAACAATCAATTAACTCTGTTGAGAGCGCTCAAACAGTTATCACTCAAGAACCTCAAGAGAGAGAATCTATACTTCCTGATAAATCACCAGAAGAACAATATGAGTTTGCCGTAAGTTTTATGAAGGTAGGAGATTATGAAACAGCAGAGTTTGCTTTGAGAGAATTTATAGATAAAAATAAAGATCATGATTTAGCAGGAAGTGCTCAGTATTGGTACGGTGAAACTTTTAGAATTAGACAATTATATTCAGACGCTGCAACTGCTTATTTAGATGGATATCAAAATTATCCTAAAAGTAAAAAAGCTCCCGATAACCTTTTAAAACTTGGAATTACTATGGTTGAACTTGGAGAAAAAGATCAAGGATGTAAAATGATTTCAGGATTAAAAAAAGAATACCCACAAGCTAGCAAGTCTGTGTTACAAAAAGCTCAGTATGAGCAGAAAAAATTCAAGTGTAAATCTTAAGAACGGTTTTAAAGAATTTAAAGATTTATCAAAAATATTTTCTAATTTTAAAAGTAAATTAAATTTTACAAATAAAAAAAAATTTGTTGTTGCAGTATCTGGTGGCCCAGATAGCTTAGCTTTAGCAGCTTTATCAAAAGCTTATGCGTATTGTTATAAATCAAAATTTTATTATGTTTTGATAAATCACAACATAAGAAAAAATTCATTACTGGAAGCAAAAAAAGTTAAAAATTTGCTTAAAAAAAAACAAATTAACTTAAAAATTATTTCTAATAAAAAAAAGATTGAGAAAAATATACAAGGTGAAGCTAGAAAAATAAGATATGAGCTACTTTCAAATTTTTGTTTAAAAAATAATACCAGATCATTAATAACAGCACATAATTTAGAGGATCAAGTTGAGACTTTTTTAATCAGGCTATCCAGAGGTAGTGGATTGAGAGGATTATCTGCTATGAGACCTAAAAGTAAAATTAATAGCAAAATTTATTTATACAGACCTTTGCTGGATACCAAGAAAGAATTTTTGATTAAGATTTCAAAAAAAACTTTTGGAAATTTCATAAAAGATCCATCTAATAAAGATTTAAAATATTTGAGAACAAAAGTTAGAAGCCTAAAAAAACCTTTAGAAAAAAGTGGTGTTGAATATGAACAGATTTTCAAATCAATCCGCAATTTGTCAGATAGCAGAGACTCACTTGATAATTTTTTAAAAAAAGAACTTAATAAAATTATTAAAAAAAAAGATAGCGAAATATTGATCAATTTAAAAAAATTTAAAAATCATAATATTGAGATTAAAATGACTATTATTAATACTTCGATCAAAAAACTTAAAAAAAACTATTACGATCCTAGGGCAAAAAAGGTTATTAACTTAATTAGAGCTATCGACAAAAAGGGTTTTAAAAAATCTACTCTTGGAGGATGTATTTTCTTTAAGAAAGGTATCAATTTGTGTCTAAAAAATGAAAAGCTTTAATTCAAAGGATTATTTGTTGCTTTTTGTCTTATTTACAACTTATTAAATGTTAAAGTATACTTGTTAAAAACAAATAAATGATTATTTAAGTATTATGAACGTAAAAAATTTAATAATGTGGGTCATAATTGTTCTACTTTCAGTAGGGCTATTCAATATGTTTCAAGCCCCAAACAAGATGAATTCAGAGAGAAATTCTCTGGCGTTCTCTAATTTTTTAAATGAGGTTGAAGCAGGTAGAGTTGTTGAGGTTCAGATACAAGGAAATAACATTTCTGGAGTTTTAGCTGATGGCAAAACCTTTAAAACTTACTCGCCAAATTATCCAGAATTAGTGGACAAGCTTTCTTCTAAAGGTGTGAGTATAGTAGCTGCACCACAAGAAGATAAAATGCCTTCACTTCTTGGAATATTATTATCGTGGTTTCCAATGCTTCTGCTTATTGGTGTGTGGATATTTTTTATGCGTCAAATGCAAGGCGGTAAAGGTGGAGCAATGGGGTTTGGAAGATCAAAAGCAAAACTTTTAAATGAGGCACAAGGTAAAGTTACATTTAATGATGTTGCAGGCGTTGAAGAAGCTAAAGAAGAAGTAGAAGAGATAGTTGAATTTTTAAAAGATCCAAGAAAATTTAGTCGTCTTGGAGGAAAGATTCCAAAAGGTGCTCTTTTAATTGGTCCTCCAGGTACTGGTAAAACTTTATTAGCCAAAGCAATTGCAGGTGAAGCAAACGTTCCATTTTTTTCAATTTCAGGTTCAGATTTCGTTGAAATGTTTGTAGGGGTTGGAGCGTCTAGAGTTCGAGATATGTTTGAGCAAGGAAAAAAACACTCACCATGTATTATTTTTATAGATGAAATTGATGCCGTGGGGAGAAGCAGGGGCGCGGGTTTAGGTGGCGGAAACGATGAAAGAGAACAAACTCTTAACCAATTATTAGTTGAGATGGATGGTTTTGATACTAACGAAGGTATTATTCTGATTGCCGCAACTAACAGACCAGATGTCTTAGATCCTGCTTTATTAAGACCTGGAAGATTTGACAGACAAGTTGTTGTAGGAAATCCAGATATAATAGGAAGAGAAGCAATTTTAAAAGTACATGTGAGAAAAATAAGCACTGGACCGGATGTAAAACTAAGAACGATTGCAAGAGGTACACCAGGTTTCTCAGGAGCAGATCTCGCAAATTTGATAAATGAATCTGCTTTGCTTGCTGCTAGAAAAAATAAAAGAGTTGTAACTATGTCAGACATAGAGGAAGCAAAAGATAAAGTAATGATGGGAGCAGAAAGAAGATCAATGGTAATGTCGGAAGATGAGAAGAAACTTACTGCATACCACGAAGGTGGTCATGCAATTGTAGCACTTAATGAGAAAGCCTCTGATCCAATACATAAAGCTACTATAATTCCAAGAGGAAGAGCGCTAGGAATGGTGATGAGATTACCAGAAAGAGATCAACTTTCAGTAACAAGAGAAAAAATGCACTCAGATATAGCTGTTGCAATGGGAGGTAGAATTGCAGAAGAGATTATTTTTGGTCATGATAAAGTTACATCTGGGGCTTCATCCGATATAGATATGGTTACTAAAATGGCTAAAAATATGGTTACAAAATATGGAATGAGTTCTGAACTTGGAACTATTGCATATGGAGAAAATGAGGAAGAAGTATTTTTAGGTAGATCAGTTACAAAACAACAAAATATGTCTGAGGAAACAGCAAAAAAAATAGATGCGGAAGTTAAAAAAATTGTAGACAAAGGATATGAAAGAGCAAGAAAAGTTTTAACTGAAAAAATAGATGACCTGCACAAACTAGCTAAAGCTCTTTTAATTTACGAGACACTATCAGGTGATGAAATTAGAGATTTAATTTTGAAAAATATCAAACCAACTAGATCTTTTAAAGATGAGGATGAAGACGACGGCAAAACTTCATCAGCTCTTGGTTCTCTAGGATTAAAACCAAAACCAGCAATATAAGTTAATGACCAAATATTACACTCGCGCGTGTAATTTTTTTTATGGTCAAGATTCAAGAAAATTAGTTAAAAAAAAACATTCACTTCCTCTTTGTAATGATAGCTCAATATCTTTCAATCAAATTGAACTTTTTTCTAGAAATAAAAAAATAGTAAAAAATAAAATTGTAGATTTAAAAAACATAAAGAAATTACCAAAAAAAATAAAAGAGAAAGTAATCCTAGATCTAAAAAAAATAACAAGTAAAAGAGAGTTTTTAGGAAAAAAATCCCATGTAATTATGGGCGTAATAAATATGACACCAGATAGTTTTTCCGATGGCGGAGAGTATAATTCCTCCAAAAAGGCTAGCCAAAGAATTAAAAATCTTATCAAGTCTGGTGCAGATATAATTGATATAGGAGGTGAGTCTACTAGACCTGGCTCCAAAGTTATTAATCCAAAAAATGAACTCGAAAGAGTAAAAAGCGTGATTCAAAAATTTAAAAAGAGTTTTTCTAAAACATTGCTATCTATAGATACGAGGAAAAGCGAGGTAATTGATTATGCGGTAAAAAAAAAAGCAGACATTATAAATGATGTTTCATGTTTTAAATTTGATCAAAATTCTCATAAATCTGTAAGAAATAAAAAAATTTGGAAAATTATTCACCATATGCAAGGAACACCACA
>CACBVP010000006.1 GCA_902542795.1 uncultured Pelagibacteraceae bacterium | reverse complement strand
CACCTCTTTTTTGTGCACATAATTTTAAAAAACTATCAATAATTTTTTCAACAAAAAATATTCTTCTTTTTTCTATTAATAAAAACATAAAGTTTTTTAAATTTTTTGAAAAGTTAAGCTTGTCAGCTAAAAGTTTCAATGCATCTCTTTGATTCTCCTTGCTTTGACTTGGATTGTGTATGAAATTTTTTATCTCAAGACTATTGCTTAATAATAAGGCAAAGTTCTTGATGTCATTTTCTATTTTCTCTAATTCACTAGCTTCTTGCGCTACTCCAAAAAGCGCACGAGAGTATCTTTCTGAGGTTTCTGTTGAGAAAGATTTATTTGTGCTCATTTTTTATTGAAATTATTGTGAAATAATGAGCGTTTCGTATCATAAGAGTTTATCTTGATCAAGTTGCCAATTTAAAAAATTATCCAAAGTTAACGGGATCAACATCAACCGTAAGTTTAATTTTGCTTGAGATTTTCAATGAATTTAGAAGATTGGAAACCATTTTTTGCTTTAAGCTTTTCTCATTAAACCTAATTAATAATCTTGATCTAAATTTCTTTTTTATCTTCAGTAAAGGTGAGTCTACAGGACCCATGATTTCTAAACCATTAATCTTACTAAGACGTTTTTTAATTTCTCTTGCTCCTTCAATACTTAAAGATTGATTATTAGCTGATATGATTATTGCAATAAGTCTACAAAAAGGAGGTAGAGAATTTTCTTTTCTTGAAATAAGTTCTTTTTTTAAAATTTCATCAGGGTTGTTTTTTATCAACTCATTTAAAGTAATGTTCTCTGGAGATAATGTCTGGTAAACAATTAAAGACTCAGGGCTGAATCTGCCAGCTCTTCCGCTTAACTGATTATATAATTGAATATTTTTTTCAGTAGTCCTTAGATCATAACCTCTTCCTGAAAAATCTGCATCAATAACAACAATACAATTTAGCTTAGGAAAATTGAAACCTTTTGAAATCATCTGAGTTCCAACTAAAATATCTACCTGATTATTTCTGATTCTATTAAATAAAGAATTTGTGTGATCTTTTTTTTTCATATAATCACTTGAAAAAATTTCTATTTTGCTAGCAGGAAATAATTTACTTACTTCCTCGTAAATTTTTTCAACACCTGGCCCATACATTATAAAATCACAATTTTTTTCATTTTTACATTTATTGGATATTTTTTTTTCTGAGGAACAATGATGGCAGACAGCTTTATTTTTACTTTTGTGAAATGTTAAATACATCGAACAATTATTGCATGTCTGCTTATATCCACAGTTTTTACAAATTAAATATGGAGCATAACCTCTTCTATTTAAAAAAAATAAAATCTGCTCATTTTTCTCAAGAAACTTTTTTACAATTTTAATACTCTCATCAGAGACATAACTATTTTTTATTTTTTTTAAATTTAAATTTACTATTTTTGTTTTTGGTAAAGGATAATCGGCATACCTTTTGTTAATTTTAAAATGTCGAAATTTTTTATTTTGTATATTATTAAAAGTTTCTAACGATGGTATGGAGCTAACTAAATGAATTGGTATTTTCTCAAAAGAAGCTCTGGCTATTGCCATATCTCTCGCATGATATATTACACCTTCATCTTGTTTGTAAGATGTGTCATGTTCTTCATCAACTATGATAATTCCAAGTTTTTTAAAAGGTAAAAGTAAAGAAGATCTCGCTCCAACTACTAATTTAATATTATTATTTATTACACCATTCCAAATAATTCTTTTATTTTTTGGCGTTATTTTCGAATGCCAAATTGCTGGTTCAAAACCAAAAAATTCATAGAACCTTGCCTTAAATTCATTAGTTAAAAAAATTTCAGGAAGTAAAACCAAGGCTTGCTTTTTTTCAGTAATAATTTTTTTTATTCTTTCAAAATATACAAGTGTTTTACCTGAACCAGTTGTTCCTTGAAGGACAGAAACATCAAATCTATTATTTTTTAAATTTAAAAACTTTAAAGCATTATTCTGTTCTTGATTTAAGGTAAATTTTTTTGCTTTAACAACTCTTTGGTCAAAAATTTTATCATTTTTTATGAATAAATTTTGATTTCCTCCAATAACCATTTTAAGAACAAGCCCTAAGGGAGTTACGTTGTACATCCCAAACCACTTCATATAATTAATGAAATTTTTATTTAAAGAAATTTCGCTAATTTTTTTATGAATATTTTTAATTTTTATGTCTTTTGACACAAAGCTTTTGTCTGGCCACACAACACCAATCGCCTTTTCTTTTCCAAAAGGAACTTCAACAATATCACCTGGGATCAATTTTTCTTTTTTTGTTTCGTATGTGAATGAAAAATTAAATATTTTAGGCAGCAGTACTTGCGCTTTCATATTTTAATAGTAGTTGAATTTTTCTTTTTTAAAAATGAATTGGTCTTTTATCAACAGCTAAAGCTGCTTCTTTAATGGCTTCTGTATGTGTAGGATGAGCGTGACACGTTCTAGCAATATCTTCTGAGCTTGCTCCAAATTCCATCGCTAAAGCCATCTCTGCGATCATATCACCACAATGAGGCCCGATAATATGGACTCCTAAAACTTTGTCAGTTTTGCTATCAGCGAGTATTTTAACAAAGCCTTCAGTTTCATTGTTTACTTTGGCTCTAGAGTTAGCAAGAAATGGAAATTTGCCAATCTTATAAGATTTGTTTTCCTCTTTTAATTGTTCTTCTGTTTTTCCGACAGTGGCAACTTCTGGCGATGTATAGACCACACCTGGTATTACATCGTAATTAACATGACCTGCTTGACCTGCTAAAATTTCAGCAACAGCTATACCTTCTTCCTCTGCTTTATGCGCTAACATTGGTCCTTTGATAACATCACCTATAGCGTAAATATTATTCACTGAAGTTTGCAATTTATCATTAACTTCTATTCTTCCTTTATTGTCTTTTTTAATTCCAACTTTTGAGAGATTTAATCCTTCTGTATACGGCTTTCTTCCTACTGATACTAAAACTTTATCTACTTCCAATTTCTCTTTTTTTGAAGTCTTAACATTTGTATATGAGATAGATACTGAGCCCCCTTGATCTTTTACTGATTCAACTTTTGAGCCCATCTTAAACTTGATCCCTTGTTTTGTTAAAATTTTTTGAAATTCATTTGAAACTTCTCTATCCATTCCAGGAGTTATGTAGTCTAAATACTCTATAACGGTAACTTCAGAACCTAATCTTGACCAGACAGATCCCATTTCCAAACCAATATAACCTCCCCCAATGACTGCAAGTTTCTTAGGAACTTTGTCAAAAGATAAGGCCCCAGTAGAAGATACAATATTTTTTTCATCTATTTCTATCCCAGGTAATGAGGATACAGTTGATCCAGTGGCTATAACAATATTTTTAGATTTAACGTTAGTTCTTTTATTATTATCTTCATAAACTACTATATCGTTTTTTGAAAAAAGAACACCTTTACCTTTAAAATATGTTACCTTATTTTTTTTAAATAAAAACTCTACTCCTTTGGTTAATACTTGAATAGATTTATCCTTATTAGACATCATTTTTTCAATGTTAAGTTTTATTCCGTCAATTTCTATACCTTGTTTGTTAAAGTCTTTTTTTGCTTTATGAAAATTTTCAGATAAATTTAATAAGCTTTTAGATGGTATACATCCTACATTTAAACATGTACCACCTAAGGCCCCTCTTGATTCTACACAAGCTGTTTTTAACCCTAACTGAGCAGCTCTAATTGCACAGACATATCCACCTGGGCCGCCGCCAATAACAACTAAATCAAAATTACTTTCCATAATTATATATTAAGAAAAAGTCTTTGAGGTTTTTCTAAAGACTCTTTTACAATTTTCAAAAATGAAACTGCTTCTTTGCCATCAATAATTCTATGATCATAAGATAATGCTAAATACATTACTGGTCTAGGTTCAACATTTCCATCAACTACAACAGGTCTTTGTACAATATTATGCATTCCAAGAACTGCAGATTGAGGTGGATTTAAAATTGGAGTAGATAACATGGAACCATATATTCCTCCATTAGTGATGGTAAAAGTTCCACCTTGTAAGTCTTCTATAGTAATTTTTCCATCTCTAGCTTTTTGGCCAAGATCACCAATATTTTTTTCAATATCTGCAAAAGACATCTCATCAGTCTCCCTTAAAACAGGAACTACTAAACCTCTATCAGTTCCCACAGCTATACTTATGTTATAATAATTTTTGTAAACTATTTCATCGCCTTGTATTTCAGCATTTATCGCAGGAAAATTTTTTAAACCAATTACACATGCTTTGACAAAGAAAGACATGAATCCTAGTTTTACTCCGTATTTATTTAAAAATTCATCTTTATATTGATTTCTCATCGAAATAACTTCGCTCATATCAACTTCATTAAATGTAGTTAGCATTGCTGCATTTTCTTGAGCTTCCTTTAATCTTTTTGCAATTGTTTGTCTCAACCTTGTCATTTTAATTCTTTCTTCAGGACCGTATTTAATTTTTCTTTCTGAAGGAGAGGGTTTGGAGCCCATTAAACTCATGATGTCTTCTTTTAAAATTGTTCCATTTCTTCCTGTGCCTTGAATCTTAGATAAATCTATATTTGACTCGGCAGCCATTTTTCTTGCAGCAGGGGCTACTCTTGTTTCTTGTAGTTTTTGAGAAATATTTTTACTAACTGGAACCTCCTCGTGAACTTGATCAAGTATCAAAGGTTCTTCTTCCTTAGTAGTTTGTAATTCTTCAATTTTTTTAACTGGTGCTGGTTTTTTTATTGGAGGTGTTTTTTTTACTTCCTCTATAATTGGTTTAACCTCTTTTTTAATTTCTTTTTCTTGTTTAGGAGGAGGGCTGTAATTTTTTACTTCTTTTACTTCTGGTTGAGTATTTGTACCTCCATTTATTGTTCCAAGGAGAGATCCAACATTTACGGTTTCGCCCTCTTTTACTGCAATATTACTTAATACTCCATTGCTAGGCGCTGGCACTTCAACATTAACTTTATCTGTTTCGAGTTCAACAATAGGTTCGTCAGCTACAACTTTCTCTCCTTGAGCTTTAAGCCATTTAGATACTGTTGCTTCGGTAACTGACTCACCAAGAGTAGGAACTGTTATTTTTTCTGCCATCAGTCTTTTAATATCTTTTCTAATATTTCTTTTTGTTGTGCAAGATGTTTATTAAGATTTCCTGTCGCTGTAGAAGAAGAAGCGTCTCTTCCTACGTATTTTACTGATTTATCGCCAAAATCAATCATTTCCAAAGTCCTATCTATATAATTTCTTACTGTGTTCCAAGCACCCATATTTTTTGGTTCTTCCTGACACCAAATAAATTTTGCTTTATTATATCTTTTTAAGATATTGGCTAAGGTTTTAGCAGGGAAAGGATACAATTGCTCTAATCTAACAAAAGTAACTTTATCATTTTTTATTTTTTCTCTTGCTTCAAGTAAATCATAGTAAATTTTTCCTGAACACATCACCACTTTTTTAATTTTTTCGTCCTTTTTTTTAAGCTCTAATAAATTATTTACCTTTGAATAAGCATCGTCTTCTAAAACTCTATGGAAGGTACTTTTTTTTGAAAAATCTGATAAATTTGAAATACATCTCTTATGTCTTAGTAAAGATTTTGGTGTCATTACTATTAATGGTTTTCTAAATTCTCTGTGCATTTGGCGTCTTAAAACATGAAAATAGTTTGCTGGTGTAGTACAATTTACAACTTGCATATTTTCGCCAGCACACAACTGTAAGAATCTTTCTAACCTTGCGGAAGAATGCTCGGGTCCTTGTCCTTCATAACCATGTGGTAGAAGCATTACTAAACCACTAGCTCTTCCCCATTTTGATTCACCCGAAGAAATAAATTGATCTATAATTATCTGCGCTCCATTTGCAAAATCTCCAAATTGGGCTTCCCATAAAACTAAAGTTTCAGGTTCAGAGAGTGAGTATCCAAACTCAAAACCCAATACTGCAAATTCAGAAAGCAAGGTATCTATTACCTCAAAATTCTTTTGTCCGGCCTTAATATTATTCAACGGTATATATCTTTGATGATTGTCTTGATTTCTAAGTACAGCATGTCTTTGACTAAAAGTACCTCTTCCTGAGTCTTGCCCTGACAATCTTACTGAAAAGCCCTCGGCTAATAGCGTGCCAAATGCAAGGCTTTCAGCTGTAGCCCAATCTATACCGCTTTCTTTTTCAATTGATTGATTTCTCAAATCAAATATTTTTTTTAATGTTTTATGAACAGTAAACCCTGTAGGTATTGTAGAAATTTTTTTTCCAACAGCTTTCAATAAACTAGCATCAACTCCACTTGCTCCTCTTTTGTCTTTGCCTAAACCTGGCTTAAATCTTGACCATACACCATCAAACCATTTTAAATCTGATTTGTAAGTTTTAGATTGTTCAAACTCAGTTTCTAACCATTTTTTAAAATTAGTTTTATTTTTTTGCAATTCATTCTCTGAAGTAAGTCCTTCGTTACTTAATTTTTGACCATATAAAGTAAGTGTGGACGGATGTGACTTAATTTTTTTATACATTAGTGGCTGTGTAAATGATGGTTCGTCTCCCTCATTGTGTCCAAATCTTCTATAACAAACCATATCTATCACAACATCTCTGTTAAATTTTTGTCTGTACTCGGTTGCAACCTTAGCACAGTGGACCACTGCTTCTGGATCATCTCCATTAACATGAAAAATTGGAGCTTGTGCAATTTTTGCGACATCAGATGGATATGGTGAGGATCTTGCAAATCTTGGTGCTGTAGTAAATCCAATCTGATTATTTACAATTATGTGAATTGTTCCTCCGATATTATGACCTGGTAATCCAGACATCGCAAAACATTCCGCAACTATACCTTGCCCAGCAAATGCAGCATCACCATGCATTAAAACTGGAATAACTTTTTTTCTTTCTTTATCTTTATGAAAAAATTGTTTTGCTCTTACTTGGCCTAGTACTACTGGATTAACAGCTTCTAAGTGAGACGGATTATCTGTTAAGCTGATATGAACATTATTTCCATCAAAGTCACGGTTTGAGGACGCTCCTAAATGATATTTTACATCTCCCTCAAAATCTTTTTTTGAGGTAACTGTTTTTCCAAAAAATTCACTAAATATAGCTCTGTAAGATTTCCCCATTACATTTGCTAATACATTTAATCTCCCTCTGTGAGGCATTCCAATTTTAATTTCTTTCGCTCCAAGATTTCCTCCTCTTTTAATTATCTGCTCTAGAGCAGGTATAAGAGCTTCGCCTCCATCTAATCCAAATCTTTTTGTGCCAACAAATTTAACATGTAAATATTTTTCAAATCCCTCAGCCTGAATAATTTTGTTCAAAATTGCTTTTTTTCCATTTTCTGTAAAGGTAATATCTTTTTCTGGTCCTTCTATTCTATCTCTTATCCATGCTTTTTCATCTGGGTCACCCATGTGCATAAATTCATACCCAATGGTAGAGCAATATGTCCTTTTTAAAATATCTAAAATTTGATTTAAGTCGGCATACTGAAGTCCTAAAACACCATCTAAAAAAATTTTTCTTTTGTAATCACTTTTTGTAAAACCATATGTTTCTGGTCTAAGTTCAGGGTGCTCTTCTTTTTTTTGTATTGAAAGTGGATCTAAATTTGCAATTAAATGGCCTCTTATTCTAAAGGCTCTAATTAACATAATTGCTCTGACAGAGTCTTTTGATGCCTGTTTAGCAGATTTTGAATTTATATTGATGTTTTCTTCTACTAATTCTTTTTTATTGTCTAAGACTTCTTTAAGTTTTTTATACTTTTTTTCTGGTGACCAGGTTGGCCCTCTTAGATCATTGAAAACAAGTTTCTCATCATCACTTAGCCCATCAAAAAAAATTTTCCAGCTTTCAGGTAATGATTTTGGATCAGAAATATAATCAGTATAAAACTCATTAATAAATTCTGAATTCATTCCTGCAAGGAATGAAGTTTTTTTATAAACTGTATTGTCGTTTGAAGAAGACATTAAAAATTTATTTTAACACAAACTATAAAAAATCAACCATTAAGTTTTTTATAAAGTGTTTTGCCAATATCAGCAGGTGATTTAGAGATAGTAATACCAGCAGATTTCATTGTCTCGATCTTATCTTCTGCTCCTCCTTTGCCTCCAGAGATAATTGCACCTGCGTGTCCCATTCTTCTTCCGGGCGGAGCTGTTAAACCAGCAATAAAACCAACCATGGGTTTTTTAATTTTCTCTTTTTTTAGAAATTCCGCCGCTTCTTCCTCTGCCGATCCTCCTATTTCACCAATCATAACAATAGATTTTGTATCATCATCTTTAAGGAAAAGTTCTAAGCAGTCTATAAAGTTTGTTCCATTTATCGGATCTCCACCAATGCCTATACAAGTTGACTGGCCCATGCCGTTTGCTGAGGTTTGAGCCACAGCTTCATATGTAAGGGTGCCCGACCTAGAAACTATACCTACAGATCCTTTTTTATGAATATTGCCTGGCATTATCCCAATTTTACATTCATCAGGAGTAATAATTCCAGGACAGTTTGGCCCAATTAATCTCGATGAACTTTTATTTAAAACCTGTTTTACTTTTAGCATATCTAAGACCGGTATCCCTTCTGTAATACAAACTATCAATTCTATCTTAGCTTCAATTGCTTCTATTATTGCTGCACCAGCAAATTTAGGTGGGACGTATATCATTGTAGCATTAGCTGATGATATGTCCTTTGCTTCTTGAACAGTATTAAATACTGGTAAACCAAGATGTTTTTGTCCTCCTTTTTTCGGTGTAACTCCTCCAACTAGTTTAGTTCCATAATTTAAAGCCTGTTCAGAGTGAAATGTTCCATGTGTTCCTGTAAATCCTTGACAAATTACTTTTGTATTTTTATCAACTAAAACTGACATTTTATTTTATTGCTTCAACTATTTTTTTAGCCGCATCATTTAAATCTGAAGCTGATAAGATTTTTAAATTTGACTTATCTAGTATTTCTTTACCTTCTTTAAAATTAGTACCAGCTAACCTAACTACTAATGGAACAGATAAATTTATTTCTTTTGCGGCATCAACCACACCTTGTGCGAGCACGTCACATCTCATGATGCCCCCAAAAATATTTATCAATATTCCTTTAACATTTTTGTCTGATAGAATTAGTTTAAAAGCTGCTGATACCTTTTCTTTAGAAGCTCCACCTCCAACGTCTAAAAAGTTAGCTGGTTCTTCTCCATAAAGCTTAATTATATCCATTGTAGCCATTGCCAACCCTGCTCCATTAACCATGCATCCTATTGATCCATTCAACTTTATGTACGCTAAATCATATTTACTAGCTTCTATTTCAGCTGGATCTTCCTCATTTAGATCTCTTAATTTAAGAATTTCTGGTCGTCTAAAGATTGCGTTATCATCAAAATTCATTTTAGCATCTAAACAAAGCAAGTTATTATCTTTCGTAATAATTAAAGGATTAATTTCTATTAAGCTTGCGTCTTTTTCAATTATTATCTTGTAAAGCGATTTTATTAAATTTTCTGCAGATTTTTTTTGTTCTTCATTAAAATTAAAAACTGAAATTATATTACTGATTTCTTCTGTTGAAGGACCTGTTTTTTTTAAATCTATTTTATTTGTAATAATTTTATCTGGTGTTTCTTTTGCAACTTTTTCAATATCCATTCCTCCTTCGGTGCTACTTATAAATGCAATCTTTGATGACTCTCGATCAACTAAACAAGATAAGTAAAATTCTTTTGAAATGTCAGATGCCTCTTCGATGTACAATCTTTTAACTTCTTTGCCATCCAGTCCTGTTTGATGAGTTATCAACACTTTTCCCATCATAATCTCTGCTTCTCTTTCTAGATCATCTAAATTTTTGACTAACTTGACACCTCCAGCTTTTCCTCTTCCACCAGCATGGATCTGTGCCTTAAGAACAAATTCTTTGCTAGATAATTTTTTAACTTCCTCTTTTATTTTGTCTAAAGAAAATACAACTACCCCTTTTGATACTGGAGCACCATATTCTCTAAGAACCTCTTTAGCTTGATGTTCGTGGATATTCATTAATTTTAAATGTTATATATTTTTTGGAATTTTTTTCCATTAAAATAAATCACCACATTTATTATTTATTTCATATTTTATAATTTGTGACTCAAGTTCTTGTCTGCTGAAACATTTTGGATCTACATAATCTACTAAGTTTTTTTCTCCAACATCAGGTAAAATATAAATAGTTTGTATCTTTTTTTTTTTAATTATTGAAACTATTAAATTTTTATAATCTATGAAAAATTTATTTTCTTTTGTAGGAAATGCTGAATTGTCTCCTGGATACCATCTAGAATAACCACTAACATTACTATTAGTAATTACTGAAAAAAAAGAAAAATTGGTTAAAACAATTTTATTAGTTTTATCGATTAGAAGTATTTCTTGAAATTTTTTTAAAAAATTAATTTCAGACTTTATATTTCTATTATTTTTAAAATCGGGAGTTATCCATTTTAAACCTGTAAATTGTTTATTTAATTCTTTAGCTTCAATTGCTTCAGAAAATAACACGTTGTTTAACTCGTGAAACTTTCTGTCAACATTAAATCTGTTATGATATTTTAGAGTTGTTGCTAAAGTTAAAAAAATTAAAACAAAACTAAAAATTTTTTTATAATTCAAGTTTAAATTATTTAATCCATTATGCGCAAATCCTGACACCAAAGGTATCAAAAAGAATATAAAGATTTGGTTTTTTGTAAATATAACATGTTGAGCTAAAGACAAAAACAGAAGAATATTAATCAAAAAAATTTTAAAATATAAACTTTTAAAAAAATGCTTATTTTTATTCTTTAAAATTTTAAATGTAATAAAAGCTAAAAAAATTAGAGCTATATAAATAAATTTGAAGTTCAAAAAAACATTTTTAAAGTCATAACTAATATTTTTATATCTTCCTTCACCTATTGTGTTTGGATAAAAAAGATATTGTGTAAAAAAAGAATCTAGATTTACATCTAAAAATTTAAAGAAAACTATTAATGAAATAACTAGAAAAATTGATGTTAGAAAAAGTATAATTAAAATTTTAATTATATCTTTTTTATTTTGATGTAAAAAATGTATTACAATTAACACTATAACTACCAATAAAATATATGCAGCTGGAACTTGTTTACTTAAAAAAGCAAAAAAAAGAAAAATTGGTATTAATGACCAATATAAAATATTATTTTTTTCTAATGCTAAAATTAAAAAAATTATAGCAACTAAAGACAATAAAGTAGAGTGATGATCAACAAATGGTGTTCCGCTAGATGGGTAGGCTAAAATCGCAAAACATATTGCGTAAAAAAAACTTAATTTAAAATCTAATCCTAATTTTTTAAAAAGTTTATAGACCAGTAAGGCTGTTAGACCATTCAAAATTGAAGCGTTGAGGAGATAGACTTGCCAATTTGTTCCGAAAAGATAGAAAATAATACTTTGAACGTAATCAATAAAAAAACCTGATACAATCCAATAATCTCTAAAAGGATGTTCTCCATTAAGTATTCTATATCCTGAATCATAATGGCTAAAACTGTCTATAGGAAATATTCCTCTATTACCCGTATAATGACAAATAAGAACTCCGAATATAAAAATTAAAAAGGAACAAGTTCCATGCCATGAAAATAATTTCATAAGTGACATTATTTTAAACTATTTATACAGAATTATTACCAATTAAGACAATGACTTATCTATTTTTTTTGCTGCATTAAACAAATCTTTAACTGCTTCTATTGATTTCTCAAAATTTTCTTTTTCAGGTGCTGAAAGTTCTATTTCTACAATCTTTTCAACTCCGCCAGATCCAATAATAACCGGCACTCCAGCGTAGATTTCTTTCGTATTATATTCACCATTTAAATACACCGCACATGGAAGTTGTTTTTTTTGATCTTTTAAATAGCTTTCAGCCATTTCTACTCCTGACGCAGCTGGTGCATAAAAAGCTGAACCTTTTTCCAAATATTTAACTATTTCTGCTCCGCCTTTTTTTGTTCTATCAACTATTTGGTCTAATTTTTCTTGTGATATTCTTCCTTCTTTTACTAAATCATAAATTTTTTTTCCTTCAATAAATGTTGATCCAAGCATTGCGACCATGCTATCACCATGCCCTCCCAATACAAATGATTTAATTTTTTGGACTGGAACATTCAATTCTTGAGAGAGAAAATAAATAAATCTAGAAGAATCTAAAATTCCTGCCATGCCTACCACTTTATTTTTAGGTAATCCTGAATATTTTTGTAGAGCCATTACAATAACATCTAAAGGATTAGTTATACATATAACGAATGCATTAGGTGATGTTTTTTTAATTCCTTCAGCTACTTGTTTTATGATCTTAAGGTTGATACCAAGCAAGTCATCTCTGGTCATACCTGGTTTCCTTGGTACACCAGCTGTGATGATTATCACATCAGAATTTTTCGTATCTTCATAATTATCCGTGCCTGAAAGATTTACATTAAACCCATTTACTGGTGATGATTGAGCTATATCGAGTGCTTTACCTTTTGCAATACCAGCCGCTACATCAAATAAAACTACATCTGCTAATTCTTTTAATGCAATTAAATGCGCTAAGGTTCCACCAATTTGACCTGCTCCGATTAAAGTTATTTTTTTTCTCATAGTCTCCTTTTAATTATTTCATGGTTGGCATAACAAATTCCGGGTCAGATCTAAGACCTGATGGCCACCTTGATGTAATTGTTTTTAATTTAGTATAGAATCTTACTCCTTCAGGACCGTGCATATGCTGATCTCCAAATAGTGACCTTTTCCAACCACCAAAACTATGAAACGCCATAGGAACTGGTATTGGAATATTAATTCCAACCATACCTATTTTAGCTTTATTAGAGAAAGTTCTTCCTGAGTCACCGTCTCTAGTAAATATGCTTACTCCATTACCAAACTCGTGGTCGTTTACTAATTGTAAAGCTTCATCGAAATCTTTAGCTCTAACTACAGATAAAACTGGACCAAATATCTCCTCTTTATAAATTCTCATATCTTTCGTAACATGATCGAACAAACATCCTCCAATATAATATCCCTTTTCATATCCTTGGATTTTAAAATCTCTTCCATCGACAACTAGTTTAGCTCCTTCTTTTTCTCCAATATCAACATACCCTTTTACTTTTTCTAGATGTTCTTTAGTAACTAAGGGTCCCATTTCAGATTGTTTATCCATACCAGGGCCAACTTTTAATGCTTCAACTTTTTTTGCTAAAGAAGACACTAACTTATCTCCAATTCCTCCAACAGCTACTGCTACTGACTGTGCCATACATCTTTCACCTGCAGAGCCATAAGCAGCACCCATTAAACCGTTAACTGCTTGATCTAAATCACAGTCTGGCATAACAACACAGTGATTTTTAGCTCCGCCTAATGCTTGAACTCTTTTTTCATTTTTAGCACAATTTTCATAAATATATTTTGCGATTGGTGTTGAACCGACAAAGCTCATAGCTGCAACATCTTTACTATCAATTAAAGCATCAACAGCTTCTTTATCTCCATTCACTACATTAAAAACTCCGTCAGGTAGACCTGCTTCTTTTAAAAGTTCTGCTAATCTTATGGAGCAAGATGGGTCTTTTTCTGACGGTTTTAATACAAATGTATTTCCACATGCTATTGCCATAGGGAACATCCACATTGGTACCATTGCAGGAAAATTAAAAGGTGTGATACCAGCACAAACACCTAACGGTTGTCTAATAGACCAACTATCTACATTGGTTCCTACGTTTTCAGTGAACTCACCTTTAAGCATTTGCGGGATTCCACAAGCATACTCAACAACTTCTAAACCTCTTGTTAAAGATCCTTTTGCATCTTCATAAACTTTGCCGTGCTCTGAAACGATAATTTTTGTAAGTTCATCAGAGTTTTTTTCTATTAATTCTTTGAACTTAAACATTATTCGAGCTCTCTGAAGTGGAGGTTTGTTTGACCAAGACTCAAAAGCAATTTTTGCATTGGCAATTGCTTCATTAACATCTTTGGTGCTGGCTAATCTTACTTCTGCACTTTGTTCTCCAGTGGCTGGATTGAATACTTTTCCTACTTTTTTTGAATTACCAGTAAAAGATTTACCGTTTACAAAGTGATTAATCGTTTTCATGATGATATTGAATAAATAAGGATTTAACCTGTTGCAAGCATTTTCTTAATAGAACCAATTGCTTTTGCAGGATTTAATCCCTTTGGACAAGAATTAGTACAATTCATGATAGTATGGCACCTATATAATTTAAGCTCATCCGCTACTTTTTTTAACCTCTCTTTTTTATCTCCATCTCTACTATCATTAATCCATCTATAAGCTTGCAATAGAACAGCTGGACCTAAATACTTATCGCCATTCCACCAATAACTTGGGCACGATGTTGAACAGCAAGCACAAAGAATACACTCATAATATCCGTCTAGTTTTTCTCTATCTTTTTGAGATTGTTTTAATTCAATTTTTTCTTCACCTGTTTGTTGTGTTTGAAGCCAAGGTTTAATTGACTCATATTGTTTATAAAGAGTTGTCAAATCACCAATTAAATCTTTAACTACTTTTAAATGTGGAAGAGGGTAAACATTTAAATCTCCATTAACATCTGTGTGAGATTTAATACAAGCAAGCGTATTTACACCATCAATATTCATTGCACATGAACCACAAACCCCATGTGCGCATGATCTTCTAAAAGTTAGCGATGGATCTATTTCATTTTTAATCTTAAATAAAATGTCTAGTACTTTTGGACCACAGTTATCCATGTCCACTTCAAAAGTATCTACTCTAGGATTTTTGCCTGTAGATGGGTCCCATCTGTAAACGTTTATTTTTTTTAAATTTTTGGAATTTGTTTTATCTTTGTAATATTCACCAACTTCAATTTTTGAATTTTGAGGTAGGTTAAATTGAGCCATTTTTAATAAACTCGTTCCTTTGGTGGGAAGTACTGTACGTCGTTAGTTAAAGTTCTAGAATGAACATCTCTATATTTTATCTCTACCTTTTTATCACTTTGCCAAGCTAGAGTGTGTTTCATAAAGTTCTTATCGTCTCTTTTACTATAATCTTCTCTTGCATGTGCCCCTCTGCTTTCTTTTCTATTATATGCAGAGTCCATTGTAGTTAAAGCTTGTCTAATTAAATTATCAAATTCCAAAGTTTCTACTAGGTCAGTATTAAATAGTAATGACTTATCTTTAACTGATATATCTTGAAGACCTTCATAAGGTTTTCTAATTTGATCAACACCTTCTTTTAAAGTTTTTTCTGTTCTAAACACTGCGCATTTTGATTGCATTGTTTTTTGCATTTTTAATCTTAGTTCTGAAGTTTTTGTAGAACCATTGGAATTTCTAATTTTATCAAATCTATTTACACACTTATCAGTTTCTGATTTAGAAACTTCTTCATGTGGCATTCCAGGTTTTACTAGTTCTGCTGCTCTTTTTGCAGCTGCTCTTCCAAATACAACAAGATCAATTAATGAGTTAGAACCAAGTCTATTTGCACCATGCACTGAAACACATGCGGCTTCGCCAATTGCCATTAATCCTGGAACAGTTTTTTCTGAACCGTTTAATGTTAAAACTTCTGCTTTATAATTTGTTGGTATGCCTCCCATATTGTAATGCACAGTAGGCACAACTGGTATAGGCTCTTTATTAACATCAACATTAGCAAAAGTTTTTGCTGCTTCGGTAATTCCTGGAAGTCTTTCTTCTAACACTTCTTTATCTAAATGATCTAAGTGTAAATTTATGTGATCTTTTTCTTTTCCGACTCCTCTTCCTTCATTAATTTCCATTTCCATTGATCTACTTACTACATCTCTTGAAGCTAAATCTTTTGCGTTAGGAGCATATCGTTCCATAAATCTCTCTCCTTTTCCATTAACTAAAAAACCACCTTCACCTCTTGCTCCTTCAGTGATTAAGCAACCAACACCATATATTCCAGTTGGGTGGAACTGAACAAACTCCATATCCTGTAAAGGCAAACCTGCTCTTAAAACCATCGCATTTCCATCTCCTGTGCAAGTATGAGCTGATGTTGCAGAATAATAAACTTTTCCATAACCGCCTGTAGCTATAATAGTTATATGTGATCTGAATCTGTGAATTGTTCCATCAGTCAAATTCCAAGCAATCACTCCTTTGCACTCTCCGTTTTTCATAATTAAATCTAAGGCAAAGTATTCAATAAAAAATTCTGTATTATGCTTCAATGCTTGGCCATAAAGAGTGTGAAGAATTGCATGACCTGTTCTGTCAGCAGCTGCACAAGTTCTTTGTGCCGTCCCATTTCCATAATTTTTTGTCATTCCTCCAAAAGGTCGCTGATATATTTTTCCATCATCTGTTCTGCTAAATGGCACCCCATATCTTTCAAGCTCTACAACTGCTCTTGGTGCTTCTTTACATAAATATTCTATTGCATCTTGATCTCCTAACCAGTCTGAACCTTTAACGGTATCATACATGTGCCATCTCCAATCATCTTCACCCATATTTCCAAGAGCGGCAGAGATACCTCCTTGCGCTGCCGAAGTATGACTTCTAGTTGGAAAAACTTTTGAGATACAGGCAGTTTTTAATCCTGCTTCGGATAAACCTACGGCTGCTCTCAAACCTGAGCCTCCAGCTCCAAGTACAACAACGTCATATTCGTGATCAATAATTTTGTATGCAGTCATTTATAAATTAAATATTCCAATAATAGTAATTAAAGGCATTAATATAGCAAATATATTAAGTAGTTTATTTGCGACATTTTTGATTTTTTCATCCTGTATATAGTCTTCAAATATCTCACTTATTGTTAATGCTGAAAAAAAGAAGGCTATAACTATAAAAATTGAAAACAAAATTTGGGAAGGCTGTTCTGAAAAAAATAAAGCTACATCTGTGTAATTATTTTTATAAATTGAGATAAAGTTTAAGATAAACCAAACCATAAAAGGCAAAAGCACAAATGAGCTTAATTTGGTGAATAACCATTTTTTTGTTGAAACGTGCATATTAAAAAAAAATATTCCCTATCAAATAAAATACAATTGTTAATATAAAAGAACCAACTAAAGCTACCGCTCCGGTTATTTTAGATATTTTTAAATCAAATCCATAGCCGAGATCCCAAAACAAATGTCTTAGCTCATTTAAAATATGAAAACTAAAAGTCCAACAAAGACCAATTGCTATAAATTTTCCAAAAAAACTATTAAAAAACGTATATATAATTTTATAACTTTCTCCTCCCAGTAATAAAGATAAACTCCAAAAACAAATCAGAGTAATTGCAAAAAAATTTATTACTCCAACTATTCTATGAGTTATTGAAAGCAAAGATGAAATCTGCCATTTATAAATTTGTAGATGTGGACTTAAAGGATTTTTATTATCTTGCATAAAGAGTTTATAAACTAAAGTTATAATTTTTTCACTAAACACTCTGCTATTTGCACAGTATTTAAAGCCGCTCCTTTTAATAAATTATCAGATACAACCCACATATTAATAGCTTTCACATTTGAATTGTCTTTTCTAATTCTTGAAATGTAAGTGGTGTAATCTCCCTCTGCTTCTAGAGGTGTTATATACCCACCATCATTACGATCATCGACCACTTTACAACCTGGAGCTTTTTTTAAAATTCTTATTACGTTTTCTAAATCAAATAAATTATCGAATTCAATATTAATTGACTCTGAGTGTCCAGTTCTTACAGGAACACGCACACAGGTAGCAGTAACATCAATGTCTTCATCTAATATTTTTTTTGTCTCATTGGTCATCTTAAGCTCTTCTTTTGTATAACCATCATCACCAAAAGTGTCTATATGAGGTATCAAGTTAAAGGCAATTTGTTTTGTAAAATTTTTTGAATTTATTTTTTTTTCATCTAAAAAATCTTTTGTCTGAGAAAAAAGTTCATCCATTGCAGCTTTTCCAGCACCGGATACTGCTTGGTACGTTGATACAACGACTCTATTTATTTTATACTCATCATGTAAAGGTTTTAATGCAAGAACCATTTGCATAGTTGAGCAATTAGGATTAGCAATTATATTTTTATGTTTATCTAAAGCTTCCGGGTTAACTTCAGGCACAACTAAAGGAATTTCTTTCTCCATTCTGAAGTAACTAGAGTTATCAATAACAATAGTTTTTTTTGCTGCTTTATGAGCCCACTCTTTTGCAATCTGACTTCCTGCTGCAAAAAATGTTATTTTTGCTTTAGAAAAATCATATTTTTCTAAATCAATTATTTCGATCTCTTTGTCTCTAAATTTAATTTTTTTTCCGGCACTTTTTGCTGATGCTACTAAAAAAAGTTCTTTAAATGGAATTTTAGATTTCTCTAGAATTTCTATAGTTTTTCTTCCCACATTTCCAGACGCTCCAATTATTGCAAAGTTCATAATAAATATATTATTTCAATTTTGCTATGATTGCATCACCCATATCAGATGTAGAAACTTCTTTCATATTTTTAGACATGATATCTTTGGTTCTAAGACCATCATCTAAAACACTTTGAACGGCTTTATCTAATTGATCAGCTTCTTTATCTAGATCAAGAGAATACTTTAATGCCATTGATAAACTTAATATTGTTGCAATAGGGTTAGCTATATTTTTTCCAGCTATATCTGGCGCCGATCCATGAACGGGCTCATACATTGATCTAATTTTTCCATTCTTATCTTTTGCCCCGAGTGAAGCTGATGGTAATAAACCTAGTGAGCCAGTTAACATAGCTGCTTCATCAGATAAAATATCTCCAAATAAATTATCTGTAACAATGACGTCAAATTGTTTTGGATTTCTTAGAAGTTGCATTGCACAATTGTCAGCTAACATATGGTCTAATTCAACTTTTTTGTATTCTTTCTCTTTAAGAGCTTGAACTTCTTCTCTCCATAAAATGCCAGCTTCCATTACATTTGATTTTTCACATGATGTAACTTTATTTTTTCTTTTTTTAGCTAAATCAAAAGCGACTCTTGCAACTCTTTGAATTTCACTTGTCGTATAAGTATGTGTGTTAATTCCCTTTCGCTCACCATTTTCAATAGGTTCTATACCCCTAGGTTCGCCAAAATAAATTCCACCAGTTAATTCTCTAACAATCATTATATCTAAGCCTGAGATTATTTCTGGTTTAAGAGATGATGCTTCCACTAATTGTTTAAAACAAATAGCCGGACGTAAATTAGCAAAAAGTTTTAATTCTTTTCTTAGTTTTAAAAGTGCTCTTTCAGGTCTTTTTGAGAACTCTAAGTTATCATATTTAGGTCCTCCTACAGCCCCAAGAATTACAGCCTCACTTTCAAGTGCTTTATAAAAAACTTCATCTGTAATGGGTATCTTATGTTTTTCATAAGAGGCACCGCCAACTAAACCTTCTTCAATTTTAAAATCTAAAGATTTGTTTTTATTAAACCATTCTATGATTTTTTTTACCTCTCTTACTACTTCAGGGCCAATACCGTCTCCTGGAAGAAGTAAAAGCTTTCTATCTTTTACTTTAATCATTCTTTAATAGCCAAGGTGAATTTTCTTTTATAATTTTTTCAAAATTATCTATTTGTAATGCTTTTTCTAATGATAGTGCAATATCATCTAATCCTTCTATCAGACATTTTTTTTTAAAAGAATCGACTTCAAATTTTTTAACTTTATTTCCATATTTAATTTCTTGTTTTTCTAAATCAATTTCGATTTCTTCTTTTCTTTTTGAATACTCTGATAGCTCCACGACAGTTTGTTCTTCAATTTTTATTGGTAAAATTCCATTTTTAAAACAGTTATTATAAAATATATCAGCAAAGCTAGAACTTATTACACATTTAATTCCAAAATCTGAAAGTGCCCATGGAGCATGTTCTCTAGATGAACCGCACCCAAAATTTTTTCCTGCTAATAAAATTCTAGATTTATTATAAGGTTCTTTGTTTAAAATGAAATCTTCATTAACTTTTCCATTTTCATCATATCGCATTTCATAAAATAAGCTTTTGCCTAAACCGGTTCTTTTAATAGTCTTTAAAAACTGCTTAGGAATTATCATATCGGTATCAATGTTCTGTAAAGACAGATAAGAAGGAATTGATTTTAAATTTTTAAATTTTTCCATTTAAATTTTTCTCACATCAGCTAAATGCCCGTTAATTGCAGCTGCAATTGCCATACCTGGACTAACTAAATGTGTTCTCCCTCCGCGTCCTTGTCTTCCTTCAAAGTTTCTATTAGATGTTGAAGCGCATCTTTCTTTTGGTTTTAATTGATCTGGATTCATTCCTAAACACATTGAGCAACCGGGCTCTCTCCATTCAAATCCAGCGTCCTTAAAAATTTTATCTAATCCCTCTTTTTCAGCTTGCTCCTTAACTAATCCTGATCCAGGAACGACCATTGCACTCACATTTGAAGAAATTTTTTTACCTTTTAAAAGATCAGCAGCCAATCTTAAATCTTCAATTCTACCGTTAGTGCAACTACCTATAAAAATTTTATCAATTTTAATATCAGAAATTTTTGTATTAGCTTTAAGGCCCATATATTCAAGTGATCTCTCCATAGCCATTTTTCTATCTTCATTTTTCTCATTAGCTGGATCTGGCACTACTCCGGTTATTGGAGATACATCTTGAGGAGAAGTACCCCAAGTAACAAGAGGTTCGATATCTTTTCCTTCGATGTTTACTTCTTTATCAAATTTACAATCTTTGTCAGAGTACAAGGTTTTCCAAAATTCTAATGCCTTTTTCCAATTTTCTCCTTTAGGAGACATTGTTTTTCCTTCTAAGTATTTAAATGTCTTCTCATCCGGTGCAATTAAACCTGCCCTTGCTCCTGCTTCTATTGTCATATTACAAACAGTCATTCTCTCTTCCATGCTTAAGTTTTTGATTACATCGCCGGCGAATTCAACTACATATCCAGTGCCACCAGCAGTTCCAATTGTCCCTATTATCTTTAAAATAACGTCTTTAGCTGTTACACCTTTAGGTAAATCTCCATTAACATTAATTCTTAAATTCTTGGATTTTTTTTGTATCAAAGTCTGGGTAGCAAGGACATGTTCTACTTCTGAAGTTCCTATTCCAAAAGCTAGTGAACCAAATGCTCCATGAGTTGCTGTATGACTATCACCACAAACAATAACCGTTCCAGGTTGAGTAAAACCTTGCTCTGGTCCGATAATATGAACTATTCCTTGTCTTTTATCGTTTACGTCAAAAAGTTCTACTCCAAATTCTTTACAATTTTTTCTTAGTGTTTCAACTTGAATTCGAGACTCCTCATCATCGATGCCTTTTGATCTATCAGTTGTAGGAACATTATGATCAGGTACAGCTAAGGTAAGTTCTGGTCTTCTTACTTTTCTTTTTTGTAATCTTAAACCTTCAAATGCCTGCGGACTAGTTACTTCATGCACTAGATGTCGATCAACATAAATTAAACACGTTCCATCATCTTGTTTATGAACAAGATGGTTTTCCCATATCTTATCGTATAGAGTTTTGGACATTAAATCTTATTTTTTTTCGCTAGCTGGTTTTTCAGATTTTGTTTCAACTTTTGGAGTCTCTTTTTTTTCCTCCACAGCTTTAACTTCTTCAGTTTGTGATGCTATCGGATTTGCTTTAGGTTCTTCTGGTTTTACTGAAACATCAACACCTATTTTCTTTTTAATTTTTTCAGCAATTCTTGCAGATTTTCCTTTTCTGTCTCTTAGGTAATAAAGTTTTGCTCTTCTTACTTTTCCTGATCTTATAACTTTAATTGACGCAACATTTGGACTATACAGCGCAAAAGTTCTTTCAACTCCTTCACCAAATGATATTTTTCTAACTGTGAAAGAAGAATTTATATCCCTATTTTTTTTTGCAATACATACGCCTTCGAAATACTGAATTCTTTCTCTTTTTCCTTCAACGATTTTAACACCTACTTTTATTGTATCTCCAGGTGAAAATTCAGTGATTTTTTTGTTGGCAGTTAATTTTTGTATCGCCGCTTTATTTATGTCTTCAATATTTTTCATTTTTTTTCTGTGTATTTTTTCCAAAGATCAGGTCTCTGGCGACGTGTTATAGCCTCAGATTGGGATAAACGCCACCCCTTTATTTTGGCATGATCGCCTGAAAATAACACTTCTGGGACTTTTTTTCCCTCCCATTCTCTAGGTTTAGTGTATTGAGGATATTCTAAAAGATTATTTTCAAAACTTTCCTCTAAAGTTGAATTCTCATTACCAAGAACACCCGGCAAAAGTCTAATTAAAGCATCAATTAAAACAAAAGAAGCGCTCTCACCACCTGATAAAATAAAATCACCAATGCTATATTCCTCAATATTCCTAGTCTCCAAAAGTCTCTGATCTACACCTTCGAAATGGCCACACAAAATATTTATAATTTTTAACTTACTAAAAGATTTAATTGTATGTTGATCAAGTTTTTTACCTTTAGGTGAAAGATAAATAATCTTATCTTTTGAAGTAACATTTTTATCTATTGCAGCAGCAACCACATCTGGCTTCAAAAGCATCCCGCTACCACCGCCAAATGGAGTATCATCAACTGTACGTTTACTATCAAAAGCGTAATCTCTTATATTTATTACTTCAAGACTCCATTTTTTATTTTCTCTTGCTTTTTTGTATATTCCAACATCAAGCAATCCTGGAAATAAATCTGGATACAAGGTAAATAATTTTACTTGTAGCATTTTTAAACCTTGGTTTAAGCTTTAGGCTCTTCCTTTTTAGCTTCTGCTTTAGGCTCTTCCTTTTTAGCTTCTGCTTTAGGTTCTTCCTTTTTAGCTTCTGCTTTAGGTTCTTCCTTTTTAGCTTCTGCTTTAGGCTCTTCTTTACTTTCTTCGCCTGCTTTTTTTCTCTCTTTTTTAGGAATTGCTTTATTAGGATTGTTACCTGGTTTAGGCATTGGCATGATCTGTGCCTCTCCTAAAATTCTAGAAACTCTAAGAGTTGGTTGAGCTCCTTTACTCATCCAATACTTAACTCTTTCTGCTTCTACTTTTATTCTTTCTTTTTTATCCTTTGGAAGCAATGGATTGTAAGAACCAATTTTTTCGATAAATTTACCATCTCGTGGGTATCTGCTATCAGCTATAACTATTTTATAAACTGGTCTTTTTCTAACCCCTCCCATTGATAGTCTTATTTTTAACATTTTATACCTTTCATTTTAGTTGATTGAGCATTTCATCTGGTATCATTCCAGATGGAATTTTTTTTCCTTGTGACATCTTTTTCATCATATCTGACATCATTTTAAATTGTTTTAAAAGTTTATTTATTTTTGAGACATCTACTCCGGCACCTTTTGAAATTCTTTTTCTTCTAGAGCCGCTGATAATTTTTGGATTCTCTTTTTCTTTTTTAGTCATTGACAAAATTATAGCTTCGTTTTCAATTAACATTTTCTCATCAATATTTGCTTGATCTATTTTAGCTTTCATTTTATTTACGCCTGGCAGCATCGACATGACGCCTTCCATGCCTCCCATTTTTTTCATTTGTCTTAACTGGGACAAATAAGTATCCATTGTAAATATTCCTTTTTTTAATTCCTCTTCAGTTTCTTTGATTTTTTCTTCACCTAAATTCTGTGCTGCTTTTTCGACTAAGGTTACAACATCACCCATTCCAAGAATTCTATTTGCCAATCTATCTGGATGAAACATTTCAAAGTCTGAGACTTTTTCCCCAACTCCAATGTATTTGATTGGTTTTCCAGTAACCTGCTTCATGCTTAAAGCGGCTCCACCACGAGCATCTCCATCAACTCTAGTTAAAATAATTGATGAAAGATTTACTACTGTATCGAATTCTTTAGCTATGTTAACAGCTATTTGACCTGTTAAAGAGTCTGCTACTAAAATTGTTTCAACAGGATTTGTAATCTCTTTAATTTTTTTAATCTCAGACATCATTGGAAGGTCAATTTGCGTCCTTCCGGCTGTATCAAAAATTATTACATCTGAACCATTTAAATTAGCTGCGTTGAGTGCTCTTTTACTTATATCTAGAGGTTGTTGATTATCTACAATTGGTAAACATTGTATGTCATTCTTCTCAGCTAATAATTTTAGTTGCTCTTGAGCAGCTGGCCTATATACGTCTAGACTTGCTACCATTACTTTTTTTTTGTGTTTATTTTGAATAAGTGAAGCTAGTTTTGCTGCTGAAGTTGTTTTACCAGAACCTTGCAGCCCAACTAAAAGTATTGAAATAGGTGGAACAGCTTTTAGATTTATTTCTTCGTTTTTAGATCCTAAAATAGTTACAAGTTCATCATAAACTATCTTTACTATCATTTGGCCTGGAGAAGTTGACTTAATAATTTCCTGACCAATAGCTTTTGGTTTTACATTAGAAATAAATTCTTTAACAACTGATAATGCCACATCGGCTTCTAAAAGAGCTAAACGTATTTCTTTTAAACCCGAGTCAACTTGCTCTTCTGTAAGAGAAGGAGCACTTTTTAATTTAGAAAAAATACTTTCTAATTTATTAGTTAAATTTTCAAACATTTTTGTAACACCCAACACCTATCGCACTAGTGGGCGAACCTTCGCTGACTAGTGTCGACACTCTTGTTTACAAGAGCACCGCAAAGACTTGTGTATTTGCGGAAAGTGTCCGGAAAGTACAATTTGGGGTTTTAAAAGTCAATGAATAATTATACTAATCAAATATGGCGATGATTAACGCGTATAAAATGGATGGGTTAGGTAATGATTTTATCATAATCGATAGAAGAAAAAATCATGTCGAGCTATCAAAAGATAAAATTATAGAATTAGGAAAAAGGTCGAATATCGGATTTGACCAAATAATTTATATTGAAAAAGAAATTGAAAATTCATTTCCAATAAAAATTTTTAATTCTGATGGGGGCGAAGTAGAAGCTTGTGGAAATGGAAGTAGATGTATCGCTTATCTATTAGGAGAAAAAAATAATTCAAAATCTATAAAAATTAAAACAAATAATAGAACCCTAAATGCTGAAATTGTTGGTGAACACTCTGTTAAGTTAAACATGGGCAAACCATTATTTAATTGGGAAAAAATTCCATTAAGTAAAAATTTAGATCATAAAAAAATTTCTATTGATATTGATGGTAAGTCTTTTAAAGATGGTTTTTGTGTTAATGTTGGTAACCCACATATAATTTTTTTTGTAAAAGATTGTATGAATGTTGATTTAAAAACTTTGGGTCCAAAGATTGAAAATCATAATCTTTTCCCCGAACGAACAAATGTTACTTTTGCTGAGATAGCAGATAATGATTTGATTAAAGTAAATGTTTGGGAAAGAGGCGCGGGCCTTACAAAAGCTTGTGGCACTGCCGCTTGTGCTACAGCTGTGGCAGCATACAAAAATGAATTTGTTGGCAACAAAGTTGATATTCAATTCAAAGAAGGTATTTTAAAAATAGAGATTGACGCTGAGGATAATATCTTTATGACCGGCCCTGTTTCTGAAATCAAAAATTTAGAATTAGAAATTTAGTATGGGGTTATTTGATAAATTTAAAACTGGTCTTGGAAAAAGCTCCTCTGGACTTGCAGATGGAATAAAAAATATTTTTTCAAAAAAAAAAATAGATACTGAAATTTTAGATGAGTTTGAGGAATTGCTTATTTCTTCTGATGTAGGAATTGAAGTTGCCAAGGAACTTAAAAAAGATTTTGAAACTTTTAAAGTAGATAAAAAGTTAGATAATCATAAAGAAATTTTAAAACTTTTAGCTGATAAATTAGCAATTGATCTTCAAAAGTATGAGAAAGACTTAAGCATGATGGGAAATGCTAAATCGGCAGTTATTGTAGTTTCAGGAGTTAACGGTGTAGGAAAAACAACAAGTATTGGTAAACTTGGAAAATATTTTAAAAATAATAATCGATCTGTTGTTTTTGGAGCAGCCGATACTTTCAGGGCAGCAGCTATAGATCAATTACAAGTTTGGGCAGCCAGAATTAAGGTAGATATTATAAAATCCGAAATTAATAGTGATCCTGCATCTGTAGCTTTTAAGACTGCAGAATTTGCAAAAAAAAATGAAATTGATGTAGCGCTAATTGATACTGCTGGAAGACTTCAAAATAAAAAAAATTTAATGGAGGAATACAAAAAAATAATTAATGTTTTAAAAAAAATCGATCGATCTTATCCTAATGAAGTAATTTTAGTAATCGATGCAACGACTGGACAAAACGCACTTAACCAGGTCCAAGAATTTAGTAAAATTCACAATCTCACTGGCTTAATTATTACAAAACTTGATAGCTCTGCAAAAGGTGGGATTGTTTTAGCAGTTTGTAAAAAATTTAATCTACCCATTGTTGCGATAGGAATGGGTGAAAAAGAAGATGACTTACATCCTTTCAATGCAGAATATTTTTCAAAAGCTTTGTTAGGAGTTGATGTTTAGAATAACTTTAATTGCATTAAGTAAATCATCATTGAACTCCATCATGTGATCGTCATCCTCTGAAAAATATTTAAATTTTGGCTCATTAGCCATTTGATAAAGTTTTTCTCCCATAAAAAAGGGTACGATGTCATCTTTTTTTCCATGCATTATTAAAATTGGTATCTTGATGTTTTTAATCTTTTTAATTGAATCGTACCTATCTTTAAGCAAAAGATTTACAGGTAAGTATGGATAATAAATTTTTGCTGCATCTGCTATTGATGTAAATGGAGACTCTAAAATAATGCCATGAAAAGAATTGCTTTGTGCTAATTCAGTAGCAACACCAGTACCCAATGACTCACCATACAATATGATGTCTTTATTATTTATACCTTTACTATTTAACCACTCAATAGATCTCATTGCATCCTGATAGAGATTTTTTTCTGTAGGATTGCCAGGATTATTACTAAATCCTCTCCATGATATAAGCAGGACGTTTGAATTTAAATTATTTAATTTATTAAGTTTGTGAATTCTGTTTGAAAGATCACCTGCATTACCATGAAAAAAAATTATTGTTTTTGATTTTTTTAAATTTTTTTCAATAAACCAAGATTTAATTTTTATATTTTGTCCGACTTCTATAAATACTTCTTTGTATTCAAATTCAATCGTATCTCCTGCATAATTATTTTCTTTTGGATGGTAAAGAAGATTTCTTTGATAAAAATAAATAAAAATCATTACTAAAATGTAAGCAAGTATTATTGCTAGAATAATCGAGTATAAATATTTCATGTTTTAATTTTTCTTGCTAGATAAACTCCTAGGAATACTAATGCTGCTCCAATGTAATGGAAAAACTTTAATTCCTCATCAAAAAAAAGTATTCCATAAAAAGCAGAATAGACAGCATACAAATAAAGCGCGAAACCAGCTAATGAAGCGCCGACATATTTTTGTACCTTTGTATATAAAGTAAAGGCAATAATACCTGGAGATATAGCTCCGAATAAAACCCAAAAAACAAAATGACTATTAAAATTTGTTTTTAAAAAAAAAATTTCTTCTGCAATATAAAAGGGAAATAATGATATTGCTCCAAAAAATGCTATTAAAGTAAATCTAGACATTATATTAAATTTACTTTTCCAGTTAATTAAAAAGATTGAATAGATCGCCCATCCGATTGCAGCACCTATCATCCATAGATCGCCTGATGTAAATTTGAAATCAATCAATAAATTTATATTACCCTTGCATACAATAACTAGGACGCCAACAATTGATAAGATTAAACCTAAAAATCTAGAAAAACTTATTTTGTCATTAAATAGCAGAATTGATAAAAAAATTATAAAAATAGGAGATGAAGTATATATTATCCCCATATTGGTTACTGTGGTTGAAACTCCAGCGATGAAAGGAAATGCTCCACAAATACCACAACCCATAGAACCTAGAAAAAAAAGTTTATAACACTCTTTTCTTAAAAACTTTTTGTTCCTCAAAATATCTTCAAAAAAAAAAGGAATTAGAATAATAAAAACAGTAAACCATCTCCAAAAGGCTAAAGAAATCGGAGGCACGTACTCTACTCCACCTCTAGCAATAATTAAATTTGTAGCCATAAAAATTGGCTGCACAAACAAAAGAAAATATGGAAAATAAGAATTATTTCTTATCGAAGAAGGCTTCATAGCACATCATCACAATTACCATTCCCATAAGTAGATAAACTGGTAATACATCAAAAAAACCAATCATCATTGATCTTGTAAGAGTTGTTGCTAAGCCAATAAGAAAAGCTGTGCAAAGAATTACTCCGAGTATAGTTGTTATTTTATCTTTCATCTTTACAATTTTTTTCTAACCAATTAGCTGATCCCAAGAATCTCAAGTCATCAAGCTTGTCACCAACCAACTGAACGCCTAATGGTAAGTCATTTTCCCCAGTAAGTAAAGGTAATGAAATTGCAGGTAAACCAAGATATGTCCATACTTTTTGAAAATCAGCACTTCCTGTTGACTTCAATCCTTTATCTGCAACACCGTTTGATGATGGCGTTATTACACCATGGTAATCCTCGAAAACTTCTTTATATGACTCGTAGCTTTGTTTCATAAAATCTATAGCGTCTGCATATTCTTTTCCTGAATATTTTAAACCTCGAGAAATAGCATCTCTCATTTCTTTAGATAACTTTGTTTTATCTTTTTTATAGTAAACTTGAAAATTATTAGCCATATCAACTTCGTGAATTATCTGATGATATTTTGGAATATCATTAAAATAAGAAGGTGTATCAAATACTTCTACATTCTTTTTTAAATTCTTTATTAAAAATTCGAAAGCTTGCTGAGATTTTTTATTTATATTTTTCCAGTTTTTCGTTTTATAAAAAATAAATTTTGGCTCAAAAACTGGTCCTTTATCACATGCTTCAAGCATCTTATCTGCAGCAAAATATACTGTTGAAGGGTCATATAAGTCTTTTCTAATTAACGATTTAGCTAATAATGCAACATCTTTTACTGTTTTCCCAAAAACTCCGATTGTATCTAATTTATCTGAAACTTTTAAAACACCATTTCTAGAAATTAAACCATATGAAGGCTTATAACCTACAACTCCACAGTAAGAGGCCGGTCTTATTACAGAACCCCCTGTTTGAGATCCAATAGATAAATGTGCCATATGAGATGCTATAACTGCAGCAGATCCGCTAGAGGATCCCCCGGGCGTTCTTGAATAATCGTGAGGATTTTTAGTTTTAGGTGGATGTATATAAGCTAGTTCACATGTTACTGTTTTGCCCATAATTATGGCACCAGAGTTTTTTAATAGGTTTACAATTTCTGAGTCTTGAGAAGTTGACATTTTTTTTCTAAAAACAGTTCCACACTCAGTTGGCATATCATATGTTCCAATTATATCTTTAACAGCGACAGGCATTCCATGAAGAGGTCCAAGAGGTTTACCAGACTTTCTATAGTTGTCGGCTTCCTCTGCCTTTTCTATAAGAAGTTTTTTATCTATGAATTGCCAAGCTTGAACGTCTTTTTCAAATTTTTTAATTCTATCTAGGTAGGCGTTGCATAATTCAACTGAATTTATTTCACCTGATTGAAGTTTTAATGAAAGTTCGTAGGCACTTAAAGATGATACATCAATCATTTATCTTAATTTGCAAATAATGTATCGGGCAACCAAAGTGCTATCCCTGGAAACATATACATTAAAAACATTGCTAAAATCACAATGGCAAGGAAAGGCATTATTCCTTTAAAAATATCTAACAGCTCAACATTTTTTGACTGAACACCTTTTAAATAATAAGCGGACATGGCCATGGGTGGAGTTAAAAATGATGTTTGTAAATTTAATGCAATAAGCATTGCGAAGAAATAAGGGTTTACTCCAAAAAATTCTACAAGCGGTAAAAAAATCGGAACGAAAATAATTAATATTTCTGTCCACTCTAGAGGCCAACCTAATAAGAAAATGATAATTTGTGTAATTACTAAAAACTGCCAAGGTTGTAAGTTCATAGACTTAAAGAAGTGTTCAAATACTTCATGACCCCCTAAATAAGAAAACACTGAGGCGAATGTCCAAGAACCGATAAATAACCACATAATCATTGCGGTTGTCTTTGCAGTAAGAAATACGGACTCTTTAAAATTTTTCCATTTAAGAGTTTTATAAAAATAAGATAAAACCAATGAGCCAAAAGCCCCTACAGCTGCGGCTTCAGCTGGAGTTGCGAGTCCTCCTAGTATTGTTCCTAAAACCAAAATAATTAGAGAGAATAATGGTAGAAAAGACACTAGTACCTCTTTTAAAATTACCGATCTTGGAGGTATCTCTTCTTTTGGAGGTTTTGGAGCTATTGAAGGATTAAAATATGCTAATGTAATTGCATACATAATGTAGAGACCTGCGAGTAATAATCCTGGAAATATTGCTGCAGCAAATAATCGTAACGGCGACAACTGAGCTATCACTGAATAAACAATTAACATAATACTTGGCGGTATTAAAATTCCTAGACATCCACCCGAACAAATTACTCCGGATGCAAACTTTTTATCGTAGCCGGCTCTAATCATTGCAGGCCAAGCTAGTAATCCCATTAACGTTACTACAGCGCCAATTATTCCTGTAGCTGTTGAAAATAAAGCACATGTAATTAAAGCAGCCACAGCCATTGATGCTGGAAGTCTATGTGAAGCTAATCTAATTGCAAAAAATAATCTTGAAACAATTCCTGCTCTTTCAACTAAGTAACCCATAAATAAAAACAAGGGGACTGCTGTTAGAACCGTGTTATCCATAACTGTGTAAGTATTTTGTACAAACAACTGAAAAATTCTATTATCAAAGAGATGCTCCATTCGAGTTGGGTCAAAATAAGCATAGTATCCAAAGCCAACTCCCATCGCCATTAGAGTAAATGCAATCGGAAAACCTAGTAAAACTGCAAATAGGAAAATTCCCATCATTAAAATTGCAATTTCTGGATTCGTTAAACTAAATAACATCTTTTTGATCCTCGTCTTGTGCTGTTCTCATTAATATTTTTTCTGTTTCTTCAGCAACAACCATTCTAGCTGGCCAGTGACCTGTTTGAATGCAAATTATTGATCTGCAAACTTCGCTGATCCCTTGTATTATTAATAAAAATCCTGCAGCTGGTATTAAAGATTTTGCCATGTAAATTTGTATTTGAGCTGGACTATTCCAACTTGTTTCTTTTATCTTCCAAGCTAATGCTGCGTACTCATAACCATAGAAAGCTAATGCTAACACGCCTGGGAAAAAGAAAATAAAATATAAAACTAAATCTATATAACCTTGTGTTCTTGGTTTAAACAAACGGTAAATAACATCTCCTCTTACATGTGCCTCTGTTGAAAGTGTGTAAGCACCTGCCATCATAAAAATTGCACCATACATTTGTAAACTGAAATCAAAATTCCATAGTGTAGGGGCGTTAAATGCATAAGCCATTACTACTTCATAACAAGTTCCACCCATTAATATTACGATGCACCAAGAAAAAGCTTTACCCACTGAAGTGCTTAATGTGTCTGCGAAATGAATGAATCCCCTCATAAGAAGATGAAACTATTCTAATTTTTCGATTTTTTCCATAAAAAAAGGGGGCGATAAACGCCCCCTAAATTTTATTAATAATTAGATTTTAACTTTTGCTAAAGAACCAAACTCGTTCTCATAAGCCAATTTGTAATTTGGCTGGTTCATGAGTAAGTATTTCATTACTCTCTTAGCGTAAGCTTTTTGTGAGTCTACGATCTTTTTAAAGAATGGATCTTTCTTATTGAAATCACCGATTACTTTATCCCAACCCTTTAATTGTTGAGCTAAGATCGCATCAGATGTTTGATAAACATTTACTTTATGCTCATTCATCAATTTAGATAAATCAGCAGAGTATCTCACTAATGCTTTAAAGTAGTTGTCTGTATTCGCAGCATAAGCAGCGTTCTTTAATATAGCTTGATGTTTAGGCGCTAAATTATTGTACGACTTCTTATTAACTGGAATTTCAAACATCTCCTGTGATTGGTGGAAGCTTCCTAAGTGATAATGCTTAGAAACATCTTGCATACCAAACTGAGAGTCTGAAGTTGGGTTGTTAAACTCAGCAGCTTCGATCAAACCTGTTTTCATTGCAGGCTGAATCTCACCTCCTGGTAATTGTCTTACAACCATTCCCATTGCTGTTAATACGTTAGTAGCTAATCCTACAGTTCTGTACTTCATACCTTTAACGTCAGACACTTTTGTTACGTTCTTTTTGAACCAACCAAAAGGCTGAGCAGGCATAGGCATGTGGAAGAAACCTACGTAATCGAAACCTACTTTTGCAAGAGTTTCATCGTAAAGTTTTCTACCTCCACCATACTCCATCCATCCCATTACTTCTTGAGATGACATTCCATATGACGGACCTGTACCGAAAAGAGAAGCTGCTGGATTTTTTCCATACCAGTAAGCTGTTACCCAGTGACCCATATCAAGTACACCTGAACTTACTGCTTGTCCAATTTCCGAAGTTTTTACTACAGCTCCAACTGGCTGAAGATCAATTTTCAATTCACCTCCAGACATGTCGCTTACCATTTTTGCGTAATCGCCAGCCATTTCAAAGAAAATGTTAGCGCCAGACGGCCAAGCCGCTTGCATCTTTAAAGTTACCGGAGCTCCAAGTGCAATGTTAGGCATTGCAACTGTTGCTGCCGCTGCTGCACCTGTTGCTGCAGCCGCTTTAAAGAACTTACGTCTTGAAGGAGTTTTTACCCCTTTTACTTTTTTTGACATACGTCCTCCATTTTTGTTAATTAACTAAATTATTTAAGCACAAAGTCGTCAAGGAGTCTTCTTATATTTTTAGAATTATTTTAAAGTAAAATCTTAAGATTCAATCTAAAAGTGTATTAATTCACTTGATCTTGTGGTTTGTTGCCTGAAAAAAACTGCTCTAAATTTTTAGTTGCACGGTATGCCATGTCCCATCTTGTTCTCTTAGTCGCACTTCCTAAGTGGGGCAATAAAAAAATGTTTTTGAGTTTTAAATACTCTGGATGAATTTTTGGTTCACCATTATAAACATCTAAGCCATAAGCAAAAACTGTTCCATTTTTTATAGCTTCAACCATAGCATCATCATCCACTACATCTCCTCTAGCGGCATTACCTATTACAGTATTCTTTTTTAAATAACCCAAAGTTTCTTTATTTATTATTTTTGTTGTTTCAGGTGTGGCTGGACAATTAACTGAAAGGAATTCACTTTGTTCAAAAAGGCCTTTTAAAGTGTCATGATAAATAGCTCCATCTTCAAGATCTGAGGAAAGCTTAGATCTATTGTGATAGTGTATTTCCATACCAAAAGCTTTAGCACGTTTTGCTACGGCTCTTCCTATTCTGCCCATACCAAGTATACCAAGTCTCTTATTTGACATTTGTTTTCCTAGTAAAAAATCCCACGACCATTTCCAATCTTGTTTTTCTGCCGCCAATCTTCCTTCATAGGCTTTTCTAGAAGCACCTAGTAAAAAGTAAAATTTGAATATCAGCAGTGGCATCTGTAAGAACATCAGGGGTATTAGTTACGGTAATGTTTTTTTTTACGTGCTGCTTCTATATCAATATTTCCAAAACCAACTGCACCGTTTGCAATTATTTTTATAGAATCTGATAATTTTGAAATTGTCTCTGCATTAATGGGGTCGGTCACTGAGCTAAGTATTCCATCAAATCCTTTTGACTGCTCAATAATTTCTTCAGGCTTATATATCTTGTCGTTAGTGTTTAATGACACATCAAAAAGTTCTTTTAGTTTATCTTCGTTTTCTTTTAAAAGTCTACGCGTAACAAATATTTTTTTCATAAATTATAAATTTTGTAATTTATATGGTTTTGGCCCACCAGTAAACCAATCAAGAAGTTCAATTGTATGTATTATCGGTATTCTTGTTCCTGTAGAAATTTGAGTAATACATCCAATGTTTCCTGTCGAAATAAAATCTGGTGAAATTTTTTCTATATTCTTAACTTTATTTTGTAATAAAGATTTTGCCATTTTTTGATGAAGAATATTATAAGTTCCTGCTGAACCGCAACATAAATGTCCTTCAGGAATTTCTAGTACTTCATTTCCAGTTTTTGCTATTAATTCTTTAGGTTGAGAGTGTACTTTCTGTCCATGTTGCATAGAACAAGCTGAATGATATGCAATTTTGTATTTTTTTTCATCATTAAATTTAAAATTAAGTTTTAAATTTTCATCTAAAAATTCTGTAATGTCTTTTGTAAGTTCAGAAATCTTACTTGCTTTTTTCTTTAGTTCTTTGTCATTTTTAAAAAATATGGCCGTAATCTTTTAGTGTTGTACCGCAACCGGAAGTGTTGCTTATTATTGCATCAAGCCCATTTGATAAATATTCCTCATACCAACTTTCAATATTTTTTACAAAAGAGGTTTTTGCTAAATCTTTTTTCCCTAAATGATGGTTTAGGGAACCACAACATTCTATATCTGGCATTACTACTACTTCAACATCATGTCGATTAAGTAATCTGATAGTTGACTCATTTATTTCAGGTGAGATAACTCTTTGCACACATCCTGTTAAAAGAGCTACTCTAGAGATTACTTTGCCACTTTGTGGAGTATAGACTTTTTGTATCTTCAATTTTTTTGAAGGTATCTTATCCGGCATCAACTTTAGTGAATTTTTAAAAAAATTGAGGTAATAAAAAACTAAAAGGCTTTATTATTTTTGAAACTAAAGCTAACATTAAAAAAACCTTAGGCCTTGGAAGTACAAAAGATAAAATAGATCTAAAAGATCTATCTAAAAAAGGTCTTTTATATGTCTCCTCAACATAATTTCTACCATGATCTATCAGGTGCATATAGTTCACTCCTGATGGGCAAGTTGTCATGCAGGAATAACAAGATAAACAACTATCAATATGTTGGGCTATTTTTTTATTTGCTGGCTTGTTATTTTCAATCATATCTTTAATT
>CACBVP010000005.1 GCA_902542795.1 uncultured Pelagibacteraceae bacterium | reverse complement strand
AAACAGAGTTCATGCTCAGAAGAGCATTATTAAGTGGTGTTTAGATTAAGGAAGCGGTTTAGGATTATCGCTTTTAGAGTTCATATATAAAATTACTGAAGCTCTATCTTTTTCTTTTCTTAAACCAGCAAATGCCATTTTTGTTCCTTTAACATAAGCTTGTGGTTTAATTAAATAACTATTCATCTCTTCGTAAGTCCATTCTTTTCCGTAAGCTATCATTGCTTTTGAATATTTATAATCTGCAACCACACCAGCTTTTCTACCAATAACATTCCAAAGGTTTGGACCGATCATATTCTTTCCACCAGCTGCAATTTGATGACATGCTGTACATTTTTTAAAAACTTTTTCGCCGTGTCCTATGTCACCCATAGCTAATAAAGCTTTAATATCTACCACTTCAACTTCTTTAGTAGCTTCTGCAGAAGTTCCACCAGATGCGGAAGCAACTTCTAAACCTTCAATTTTATAGGCTGACTCTTTGGGTTTCTCTACATGGAATAAAACGTCTGTAAATTTACCAATACCAATGATGATTAATGCAGTAAGAAGAACCGCTGCAATTATTTTATTTATTTCAAAACTATCCATAATTTTGGTAAATACTTTAATTGACGTATAACACGACTTTAATAAAAAAACTTAAAATTACTTAATTTTTTTTGCGTCTTTGGGACGCATAATTATGAGCAAAATTGCAATAATAATACCATCAAGACTAGACGCGTTAAGGTTACCCAATAAACCATTGGAACTTATAAACAACAAAGAAATGATTTTACATGTTTATGAAGCTGCAAAAAAAACTAATTCAGAAGTTTATGTGGCAACTCCTGACCAAAAGATTATTGATGTTGTTAATCAAAATAAAGGAAAAGCAGTTTTCACATCAGTTGATCATCAAACTGGAACCGATAGGATCTATGAAGTTTTTAAAGATCATTTAAAGAGTGAACCTAATTTAATTATTAATTTGCAAGGAGACATGCCAAACATAGAACCACAAGCTATTTCTAATTTAATAAATTATATGAAAGAAGGAAATTGCGACATCGGGACTTTAGCAAGCTCATTTAGCTCTGATGATGAATTAGCAAACGAGAATAATGTCAAAGTAGCTGCTAAAGAAAAATTAACTAATGGAAAATTTAGTGAAGCATTGGATTTTTTTAGAAAAGACTCAAACGAGTATGAAAATTATTATCATCATGTAGGTATTTATGCCTTTACTAATAAAGCCTTAGTAAGGTATGTAAGCTTAAAAAGATCTAAGCTTGAATTGGAGAGAAAACTAGAACAATTAAGAGCTCTTGAAAACTCAATGTCAATTCATGTTGGATATATTAACTCATCACCATTAAGTGTTGATACCAAAAATGATTTAATGGAAGTTAGAAAAATTATGGAGAAAAGTAGTTAAGATGAAAATAGGAATTCAAGGAGAGCTAGGAGCCTATTCACATATAGCTGTAGAAAATCTTTATAAAGATGCAGATATAAAAACCTGCTCAACGTTTGAAGATACTTTCAAGCTGGCTTTTAATGATCCAAGTATCAAAATAGTTATTCCAATAGAAAATTCATTGGCTGGAAGAGTAGCAGATATTCATTATTTGTTACCAAAATATAAATTACAAATTCACGGTGAATATTTTCTTCCAGTCGAACATAATTTACTCGGTAAACAAGATGCTTCAATTGAAGATATTAAATTTGTTAGAAGTCACGCACAAGCTATAAGTCAATGCCAAAAAATTATTAATGAAAGAAATTTTAAATCAATTATTTCTGTAGATACTGCTGGCTCCGCTAAAGATTTAGCTGAAGGAAAAGATAAATCCATAGCAGCAATTGCATCAGAACTTTCAGCTAAAATGTATAACTTAATAATGCTCAAAAAAAATATTGAGGACGATAAAGGAAATGTAACGAGATTTTTAATTATGGGAAAAAATATTGAACAACCAGATTACGATGATAAGAAAAAATTTTTAACTAGCTGCATTTTTAGGGTTAAAAGTGAACCTTCAGCTCTTTATAAATGTTTAGGTGGGTTTGCTACTAATCAAGTAAACTTAACAAAGCTTGAAAGTTTTTCAGTTAAAAATACTTTTGAGCAAGCTAATTTCTATTTAGATATTGAGGGTCACTTGGAACAACCTAAAGTAAAAAAGGCCTTAGAGGAATTAGGCTTCCATACTGAGACTTTAGACATCCTTGGAGTGTACGAATCTTCAGCTTTTAGGCAAAAATAGTCCACAAAATTTGAATCTACTCTTGTAGTATTTAAATTGATCTTGATATACTCATGTTGAGGTTGGCATCAGGTGGATGTTTCATAAACCCGGTCAGGTCTGAAAAGAAGCAGCCGTAGTGAAAATTTTTCAGGTTGTTGCCTGCCTCTTTTAAAATGACAAACAAAATTCTAGCACTTAAATATAGACCACAAGAGTTTAAAGATTTGATTGGCCAAGAGGTCATGGCACAAACCATTACTAATGCAATCAAACTTGGAAAAACTCCAAATGCATATTTATTAACTGGAATTAGAGGAGTTGGAAAAACTACAACAGCTCGTTTAATCGCAAAAGCTTTAAACTGTGAAAAAAATATTGACTCTAAAATAAATTGTTCCGGTGAAAAATTTTGTCCCACTTGCCAAGAAATTATAAATTCCAATCATATTGATATTTTGGAAATGGACGCTGCATCTAAAACTGGAATAGATGACGTAAGAGAGTTAATTGAAAATTCAAAGTACAGCCCAACAAGTGCGAAGTTTAAAATATTTATTATTGATGAAGTGCACATGCTTTCAAAACAAGCATTTAATGGCTTACTTAAAACCTTAGAAGAGCCGCCACCAAGCTTAAAATTCATACTAGCAACCACAGAGGTTAGAAAAATACCTGTAACTATTTTATCGAGGTGTCAGAGGTTTGATCTTAAAAGAGTTAGTGTAGAACAGCTTTGTGAGCATCTTAAGAAGATAGCAGATAAAGAAAAAGGTAAAATATCTGAAGATGCAATTAAACTTATTGCAAGAACTTCAGAAGGATCTGTTCGAGACTCTATATCATTACTTGATAGAGCTTTAATTTCACAAAGTATTAATGAGAATAAGCAAATAGAAGAACCTGACGTCAGGAAAATGTTAGGATTAGCAGATAAAAGCAAAGTTATTACATTGTTTAAGGAAGTTTTGAGTGGCAATGAAAAGAATGCATCTAATATATTAAATGAATTAATCAATGATGGCCTGGACGCAAAAAACTTTTTAAATGATATTCTTGAAGTTCTTTACCTATTCAGCAGAAGAATAAGTCTAGGGCCGATTGAAAAAGATATGTCAGTTTCAGAAGCTGAAGTTCAAATGATTGATCAGTATTCAAAAAATATTGACATGCAAGATATAAGTTTATTTTGGCAGCTTACTATTAAAACTATCGATGATTTGAGAATAGTTGGAAATGAAAATCTAACTTTAGAAATGTATATTATGCAGTTAGTACATTTAAAAAATATAGATACAAAAAAACAAGTTTCAAATTTAGAAAATGAGAGTGGTCAAATCTCGAATGATAATTTAATAGGAAAAAAAATTGAAGATCAACCAGTTGATAATATTCCTAATCAAATTAAAAATCAGTTAAAAAATATTAATCAAATAAAAACGAACCCAATAAAAAATTCATATAAAGATAATCAAAATACAAAAATTGAAATAACAAGTTTTCAAGATTTAATTAATCTAGCTAACAAAGAAAAAGAAATTGAACTCAAATATGATCTTGAACGAAATGTAAAATTAGTAAGTTTTAATAAAGGAAAAATTGATATTAGTTTTAATGAAAAACTTAATAAAAATTTTATAAAAAATCTTACTGAAAAATTATTATCTTGGACAGGTGAGAGATGGATTATTTCCTTAAGTAAAAATAGTAATGCGAAAAGCATCTATGAAAAAAATCAAGAAGATAAAAATAACATGATTGAAGAATTTAAGAAAAGTAAGGTTGCTCAAGATATACAAAAAGCTTTTCCAGATGCAAAGTTGATTGATCTAACAGAAGAGGAATAAATGACAAATTTTTCTGATATGCTTTCAAAAGCAAAAGCCATGCAAGAGAAAATGAAGGAAGCCCAAGATCAAATTAAAAAAATTGAAGTTGAAGGTGAATCTGGTGGAAATTTAGTTAAAGTTGTTTTGTCAGGTGACTACGAATTAAAATCTATTTCAATTAGCGATGCAGCTAAAAAAGAAAGCCAAGAAATAATTAATGATTTAATTATAGCTGCTTACAACAATGCAAGAGAGAACTTAAAGAAGAAATCTGCAGAAGAACTATCTAAAGTGACAGGTGGACTTAATTTACCTCTAGATTTCAAACTCCCTTTCTAATGCATAATGAAATTCCAGAAATAAACGAGCTGATCCAGCAATTCTCTAAATTACCAGGTTTAGGACCAAAGTCAGCAAAAAGAATAATACTTAAATTGATCAATAATAAAGACAACATGGTTAAACCTTTGGCTAAATCTTTAGCTGAAGTTTATAAAAAAGTAGTGAGGTGCGTTGATTGTGGAAACTTAAAGATAATCGACAAAGTATGCATTTGCTCATCTGATAATTCTTATGACAAAATATGTGTTGTAGAAAACCTAGCTGATATGTGGGTCATTGACTCTGCTAATATTTATAAAGGTCATTATCATATTTTAGGGGGCACATTAAATTCCAACGAAAATTATGAGCAAAAAAATCTTCTTATTGAGTCCCTTGTTAAAAGGATCAAAAAAAATAATTTAAAAGAGGTGATTATTGCCACAAGTGCTACTGTTGAAGGCCAAACTACTGCTCACTACATCGAAGATACGATTAAAAATGATAATTTAAAGATCACTAAATTAGCACAAGGTTTACCCGTCGGGGGTGAGATTGAACAGTTAGATGATGGCACATTATTTTCTGCATTTAAAAATAGGGTCCCAGTTACTGGAAGTTAATTGCTAGCTTTCTTTTCTAATCTTTTTTGATGAAGCAAAGGTTCTGTATAACCAGACGGTTGAACTCGACCTTTAAATACAAGATCACAAGCAGCTGAAAAAGCTACAGATTTATCAAAGTTATCAGACATTTTTTGATAAGCAGGATCGTTCTTATTTTGCTCATCGACAATTTTCGCCATCTTTTTCATCACTTCGATGACTTGATCTTCTTTACAAATACCGTGATGCAACCAATTTGCAATATGTTGAGATGATATTCTAAGAGTTGCTCTATCTTCCATAAGACCAATGTTATTTATATCTGGAACTTTTGAGCAACCAACACCTTGATTAATCCATCTAACAACATACCCTAAAATTCCTTGAGCGTTGTTTTCTAATTCACGGTTGATATCATCTATAGCCCAGTTAGGTCTATCTGCTGTTGGTATTTCTAAAATATTATCAAGTTTAGCTTTAGATCTTGATTTAATTTTATTTTGTTCATCAAATACATTCACTTTGTGATAATGCATTGAATGTAAAGTAGCTGCAGTAGGTGAAGGAACCCACGCACAATTAGCTCCAGATTTTGGATGACCTATTTTTTGATCCATCATATTCGCCATCTGATCCGGCATAGCCCACATACCTTTCCCAATTTGAGCTTTACCTGAAAAACCACAACTTAATCCAACATCAACATTCCAGTTTTCATAAGTACCCAACCAAGTTGATTTTTTCATATCCCCTTTAAAGATCATTGGTCCAGCTTCAAAAGAAGTATGCATTTCATCACCAGTTCGATCTAAGAAACCTGTATTAATAAAAACTATTCTATTCTTAACTTGTCTAATGCACTCCTTTAAATTAACAGTTGTTCTTCTTTCTTCATCCATAATCCCAACTTTAATTGAGTATTTTTTAATTCCTAAAGTTTCTTCAACTTTTTCAAACAATGTATTAGTGAAGGCAACCTCTTCTGGCCCGTGCATTTTTGGTTTTACAATGTAAACTGATCCAGTCCTTGAGTTATTTTTATTTTTAAAATCATGTAGAGCACATAACGTAGCCATGAACGCATCCATTATGCCTTCTGGAATTTCTGTGCCATCTTTAAGTAAAATTGCAGGGTTAGTCATTAAGTGCCCTACATTCCTATTCAATAACAATGCTCTTCCATGAAGAGTAATTTTTTTTCCTTCTTTAGATGTATAAGTTCTATCTGGATTTAACTTTCTAACAAATTTTTTTCCGTTTTTTTCCATGTTGGCTGTTAAATCACCTTTCATTAAGCCAAGCCAATTACGGTAACATTTAATTTTATCTTCAGCATCCACAGCAGCAACCGAGTCCTCATTATCAATTATGGTTGAAAGAGCAGATTCAACAATGAAATCAGAGATCGAAGCTTTATCTAGTTTTCCAATATAATGATTTGGATTAATTATAATATCGATATGAAGATTATTATTTTTTAATAGAACTGAAGTTAGTTTTTCTTTTTCTCCATTATATCCAATAAACTGATCTTTGTTCTTTAAATAAATTTCTTTTTTGTCCTCAAGTAACACTATGTCCTTATCTTTTACTTTTATTCCAGAAATTTTATTCCAACTTCCATTATCTAATGGGAAACTTTCATCTAGAAATTTTCTTACGTAGACCACAACTTTTTGAGCTCTTTCTTCATTAAAACCTGTGCCTTTATCTCCTGGAATTACATCTGTTCCGTATAATGAATCATACAAACTTCCCCATCGGGCATTAGCAGCATTTAAAGCATACCTAGCGTTATCAACCGGAACAACAAGTTGAGGTCCAGCTATTTTGGCAATTTCATCATCTACATTTGTAGTTTCAATATTAAAGTCATCTTTTTCTTCAATGATATAAGAAATAGATTTTAAAAATTCTAAATACTCTTTTTTATTTAATTCTTTACCTTTATTTTTTTTGTGCCAGTCATCTATTTTTTTTTGAATATCATCTCTTTTTTGGATTAACTTTTTATTTACGGGCGCAAGCTCATGGACAATATTTCCAAAATTGTTCCAAAATTCTTCTGATTTGATATTTGTACCAGGAATTATTTCATCATTAACAAAATTAAATAATTTTGTATTAATTTTTAGTCCATTTTTCTCAGTTATACTCATAGCTTCAGTCCTTTACATTATATTATAATATATTAATAGTAGCATAAACAACTCATATGAAAAATTATTTAGAATTTGAAAAAGAAATTAAAGCGCTTGAGCAAGAAGTCGATAATTTAAAAAGCCCCTTTGGTTCAGAAGGTATTTCAGAAGTCGACACTCAAAAGATTAAAAATACTCAAAATGAAATAAATGAAAAACTGAAAGAGACTTATGCAAATCTTAATAGCTGGCAAAGAACTCAAGTTGCTAGACACGAAGACAGACCTAAAGCAAATTTTTATATTAAGAAAATTTTTTCTCAATTTACTTTATTATCCGGAGATCGATATTTTGGTGATGATAAATCTGTTATCGCTGGATTTGGATTAATTGATAACAAATCTGTTTTAGTTATTGGTCAAGAAAAAGGTGAAGATTTAAATAGTAGAATTGAAAGAAATTTTGGAATGATGAGACCAGAGGGATATAGAAAATGTATTAGGCTAATGAAGTTAGCAGACCGTTTCCAAATACCTGTAGTAAGTTTTATAGATACACCTGGAGCATATCCAGGACTTGGAGCTGAACAAAGAGGACAAGCTTCAGCTATAGCCAATTCAATCGAATGCTGCATGTCATTAACTGTCCCAAACATCTCAATTATTATTGGAGAAGGTGGATCTGGTGGAGCAATAGCCTTAGCTTCATCTAATAAAGTTATCATGTTAGAAAATTCTATTTATTCTGTAATTTCTCCAGAAGGATGCGCATCAATTCTTTGGAGAGATCCTAGTAAATCATTACAAGCAGCCGAAGCAATGAAATTAACTGCAAAAGACTTATTAAAACTTGGTGTCATAGATGAGATAATATCAGAACCATTAGGTGGAGCTCATAGAGATCCAGAAAGTATTGCCGCAGATATTAAACACTCAATAATGAAAAACTTAAAAAGTTTTGAAAACTTTAGCGAAGATGAAATTTATGATCATAGAAAAGCAAAATTTCTTCAAATAGGTAGAGATCAAGGATTTAGTAAGTCTACTAATTTAGATGGTGGCGGATTAAGTTACAAAGGATCATCATTACAAAAATTCACCTCACATATAGATAAAAACAAACTAGTATACGGCGGTTTGACGCTCTTAGCTGCTGTAAGCTTAATTGCCCTTCTTTTTTAGGGATTGTTGCATAAAAACAATCTATTAAAATTAAATTTTCTTCTATTGACTTTTATCGATCAAATCTATTTAAGGTGCAAATAACTAATCTTTGATTAGTTTAAGTTAATAATAATAAGGAAAAACTAAAAATATGAGTACACTAAAAGGTAAAGTAAAGTGGTTCAATGGTACTAAAGGATATGGTTTCATTGAAAGAGAAGACAAAGAAAAAGACGTGTTCGTTCATTCTTCAGCTGTTAGAGAAGCTGGTTTAAAATATTTAAACGAGGGTGATGAGTTAACGTTTGAAGTGGAGAGCACGGAAAAAGGTCCTTCAGCAGTAAAACTGCAGAAAACATCTTAATCTAAATTTCCAAAAATCACTGGTTAACGGGGCATTAAGATAAGCTTTGCTTTTTTATTGTCCCGCTAATTCCCTCTTGAAAAAGACACATTTTTTTTCTAAATAATAATCATGATTATAAAAAAGACATTATCTACTCTAAGATCACATTCTCACAGAATGCATGCTAGGCTATTGCTTAGCTTATAATCAAAAATATATAAATTTAATTAAAATTAAGATAAATATAACAAGGACGCAGCAGTAGCTCAGTTGGTTAGAGCACTAGTTTGTGGAACTAGGGGTCGGTGGTTCGAATCCACCCTGCTGTACCAAACAATGACAAAAGAAAAAAACAACAAACCTTCTAAAGAGCTTCCATTAGGGTTTGTAGATAGACAAGAAAAAGAATTACTCGTACGAGATTTCATAATTTCAAATATTAAAGAGGTTATGATTAAATACGGCTTTCAGTATCTCGAAACTCCTAGTTTTGAGTATTCAGATAGTATTGGAAAATTTTTACCAGATAAAGAAAGACCAGATGAAGGTGTTTTTTCATTTAAAGATGAAAATAAATGGTTATCTTTGAGATACGATCTTACAGCTCCTTTAGCAAGATATGTTGCAAAAAATTATTTAGAAATTCCTAAGCCATTTAAAAGATATCAACTAGGTACTGTTTGGAGAAATGAAAAGCCGGGACCTGGAAGGTTTAGAGAGTTTTTACAATTTGATGCAGATTATGTTGGAACAAAAAGTTTACAAGCAGATGCTGAATTGTGTGTCATGATTTCAGAAATTCTTGAAAAGTGCGGACTTACGAAATCAGAATATATCATTAAAATTTCATCAAGAAAAATCACTGAAGAATTATTTAAAAAGATAAATATTAAAGATAATCAACAAAGGCTAACCGCACTTAGAGCTCTAGACAAAATAGATAGACTTGGTTGGAATGGAGTAAAAGAATTATTAGGTGAAGGAAGAAAAGATAAATCAGGCGATTTTACAAAAGGAGCGAATTTAAAACTTGAAGATATTAAAACAATAGAAGAAACACTTAAAAAAAATTCACCTGAAACAGAAGATTTAGTCGAGATATTAAAAATTTTTAAGGATTACAATTTTAATAATTTTGAATTTGATCCATCAGTTATAAGGGGATTAGAATATTACACGGGCGCTATTTTCGAAGTGAATTTAAAATTTGATGTAACAAACAATAAAGGGCAGGTCATTCAATTTGGTTCGATAGGTGGCGGTGGAAGATATGATAATCTTGTTAATAATTTTGGTAATTATGATGCTCCTGCAACAGGGATATCAATTGGTTTAGACCGTTTAGTTTATGCATTGATGCAAAAAAAAGAATTTAAAGTAAAACAATCTAAACCAGTCGTGATTTGTGTTTTCGATAAAAATTCGATGAAAGATTATATAAATGTACAAACAATTTTAAGAGAAGCTGGTGTCAGCACTGAAATTTATCCTGGAGAAAGCAAACTAAAAAAACAAATGGAGTATGCAAATAAAATAAAATCTCCAGCAGTTATTTTATATGGTGAGAATGAAATTAAATCAGGGAAGCCGACGTTGAGGAATTTAAGTTCAGGTGAAGAAAAATCAATTGAAATAAAAGAATTAGTTAATGAAATCAAAAAAATTATCTGAAGTAATAATTAAAACCTTTAAGAGTAATGGTTTTGTTTTATCAGAACCTGACGTTCTTTTAGACTCAGATTACATTATTGAAAGGTCAGGTGAAAAATTCAGAAGTTCAATGCTAACTTTCAATAGAGAAGATGGTAAAACGATGTGTTTAAGGCCAGACTTAACAGTTGCATCATGTATAAGCTTCTTACAAAAAAAAACTTCCTCAAAAATCTATTATTCCGGTCAAGCTTATAGAAGATCAGGAGGTAAAGGTTCAAATTTTATTAATGATCAATTAGGTATCGAAATTCTAGGATCAAAAAATCTTATTAAAGATGATTTTAAAGTGATCAGCACAATCTTAAATTCAGCAAAAAAAATTAAAATGAAAAAAATTAAAATTAAAGTAGGCGATATTGGTTTATTTAAAAGCTTGATTAATGCTCTTGAGATACCCGAGAGATGGAAACTAAGATTAATAAGACACTTTTGGAGACCAGGTTACTTTGAAGAACTTTTAAAGAGGCTAGAAAAAAACACAGATATTGATGCTGTAACTTTTGATGCAGATAAGAAAAGATTTTATGAAATGAAAAAATTTGATCAAAATAAAGTAATCGCTGGAAGGTCAATCTCAGAAATTTTAAAAAGATTTGATAAAAAAATTAAAGACCCAAGATCATTTGCAGATGGGAAAAAAATTGTAAAAATTATTAGAGCTTTTTTAAAAATTAATTGTAAACTTTCAAAACTAGATGATGAGTTGTTAAATTTTGCAAAAAAAAATAACCTTAAAATAAATATATTTAAAAATTTTAAATCTATTCAAAATTTAAAAAAACTTAATCAAGATATAAATTTTGTTACCAATTTTGGCAGAGACGTTGAGTATTATACAGGAATTGTGTTTGAAGTATTTTCGGGCACAAAACAAATTGCTTCAGGTGGTCGCTATGATGATTTACTAAAAAGTTTAGGAGCTAAAAAGAGTACCCCTGCCGTTGGAGCTGCAATAAACTTAAAAAATATATGAAGGATTTAATTACTATAGGTTTGCCTAGTAAAGGGCGATTAAAAGAAAAATCAATATCATTTTTTAATGATAGAGGGTTAAAAATTATACAAAGTGAAAAAGAAAGAAATTATTTTGGTACCATCGAAAATAAACCAAACGTTAAAATTATATTCCTACACGCTAAAGAAATTATTCAAAGATTAGGAGACGGAACATTAGATATTGGTGTATCTGGCCTAGATCTTTTAAAAGAGTCAGATATAAATTTACAAAGTAAAATAAATATCCAAAAAAAACTTGATTATGGAAATGCGAACTTAGTGATTGCTGTGCCAGATGACTGGATAGATGTACAGACAATTGCTGACCTTGAAGAAATATCATTTGATATAAGATCAAAAAGAAATACTAGGTTAAGAGTAGCAACTAAGTATCCGAATTTAACAAATGATTATTTGATTTCAAAAGGAGTTACCCAATACAAATTAATACCTAGTCTTGGTGCTACAGAAACATATCCTTTTATTGGTTCTTCAGAAATAATTACTGATATCACCTCTACAGGAAAAACTTTGGCTGATAATAATCTAAGAGTTCTTAAAGACGGATTGATACTTAGCTCTAAAGCATGTTTATTTATTGCAAAAAAAAAGGCTGCAAAGTTGCAGCCTTTTTTAAAATCTTTGGGTAGGTGAAATTACATTCCCATTCCACCCATGCCGCCCATTCCACCCATGCCGCCACCCATTGGAGGCATAGCAGGACCAGCGTCTTTATCTTCAGGTTTGTCAGCGATCATTGCTTCAGTTGTGATTAATAGCCCAGCTATTGAAGCAGCATCTTGTAATGCCGATCTTACAACTTTAGTTGGATCAATAATTCCTTTAGCAAACATATCTACATAATCTTCGTTCTGCGCATCGTAACCTTGAGAAGCTTTTTTACCTTCTAAAAGTTTTCCCACAACTACAGAACCATCGACACCTGCGTTAGCAGTAATTTGTCTGATTGGAGCTTGAAGAGCTTTCTTTACAATCTCAACACCAGCTTTTTGATCATCACCTTTTACTTTAACACCATCTAAATCTTGTGCAGCGTAAAGTAGGGCACAACCACCACCGATTACTACTCCTTCTTCAACAGCAGCTCTCGTCGCGTTAAGTGCATCTTCAACTCTATCTTTTCTCTCTTTAACTTCAACTTCAGTAGCGCCGCCAACTTTAATTACAGCAACACCTCCTGCAAGCTTAGCTAATCTTTCTTGAAGTTTTTCTTTGTCGTAGTCAGATGTAGTTTCATTGATCTCAGATCTAATTTGATTACATCTTGCTTCGATATCAGATTTTTTACCTTCACCAGCTACAATTGTGCTGTTCTCTTTATCGATTTTAACTTTTTTACAAGAACCTAGATCGCCAATTTTTACGTTCTCTAATTTAATACCAAGATCTTCAGAGATTACTTGTCCGCCAGTTAAAATAGCAATATCTTCTAACATTGCTTTTCTTCTGTCACCAAAGCCTGGAGCTTTAACAGCTACAACTTTTAAACCACCTCTTAATTTATTTACTACTAAAGTTGCTAAAGCTTCGCCTTCAACATCTTCAGAAATAATCATTAATGGTCTGTTAGCTTGAACTACTGACTCTAATAACGGCACCATTGGTTGCAGGTTAGTTAATTTTTTCTCAACTAAAAGCACTAAAGGATTTTCAAGTTCAGTTATCATTTTTTCAGTATTAGTTACGAAGTAAGGAGAAAGATAACCTCTATCAAACTGCATACCTTCGACTACATCAAGTTCAGTTTCCACACCTTTTGCCTCTTCAACTGTAATAACACCTTCATTACCAACTTTTTGCATTGCTTTAGAAATCATATCTCCTATTGATTTTTCACCATTAGCAGAAATTGTTCCAACTTGTGCAACTTCTTCATTAGCTTTTACTTTTTTTGAAGATGTTTTTAATTTATCAATTACATGTTCCACAGCTTTATCGATACCTCTTTTGATATCCATTGGGTTCATGCCAGCTGTTACATACTTAAGACCTTCATTAACAATAGCTTGAGTTAAAATTGTTGCAGTAGTTGTTCCGTCACCAGCGTTATCATTAGTTTTGCTAGCAACTTCTTTAACCATCTGTGCGCCCATGTTTTCAAACTTATCTTCAAGTTCGATTTCTTTTGCAACAGATACTCCATCTTTAGTTGTTCTTGGTGCACCGTATGATTTATCCATCACTACGTTTCGGCCTTTTGGACCTAAAGTAACCTTAACAGCATTTGCTAAAGTGTTTACCCCAGTAAGCATTTTAGATCTTGCTTCTGTGTCAAATTTAATTATTTTTGCCATTTTGCTCTCCTCTAAACGTTATTTTTTACTTTTTGAAATTCCCATTATGTCTGACTCTTTCATAATGCTGTATTCTTTGCCGTCTATTTTGACTTCAGTTCCAGACCATTTTCCAAATAACACGATATCACCAATTTTCACATCCATTGGTGTAATTTTACCGTCTTCATTTTTGGCTCCTGGTCCAACAGCCACAACTTCACCTTCTTGAGGTTTTTCTTTAGCTGTATCTGGGATGATAATTCCGCCAGCAGTTTTTTCCTCACTGTCTAGCACTTTAATAAGCACTCGGTCGTGCAAAGGTCTAAATTTCATATAATATTTCTCCTATAAATTTAAATGTAGTCCTGATATGGTAAGTTTTAACTATATTTCAAGAGGCAAAAACCATTAAAAATACCAATAAAATTGTGCTTTAAAAGACATAAAACAAAACCAAAGAGATTAACAAATTGAGAGAATTAAAGGGCCTAAAAGAAATATATAATAATTACGATACCTTCATAATTGATTTATGGGGAGTGATGCATAACGGAATAATGCTTAATCCTAGAGCTATTGAAGCAGTAGAGAATTTACTGAAGAATTCTAAAAAATTTGTTTTTTTATCAAATGCACCAAGACCAAGCGCAAATGTTATTGATTTTCTTTTGAAGATGAAAATGGAGAAAAAATATCTTTCCAACGTGATGACCTCTGGTGAGGCAGCGATGCACGCTATAAATAAAGAAAAATTTGGAAAAAATTTCTATCATTTAGGCCCCAAAAGAGATGTTCAAATTTTTGAAAAAGTTAAAGATCATGAAACTACAATTGATAAATGTGATTTTATTTTATGTACTGGCTTATTTGATAATCATGAAGATGATTTAGAATATTATAAAAAATTATTAAAAAACTACGTATCAAAAACTTTAATCTGTACAAATCCAGATTTAACTGTTCATAGAGGTAATGTAGAAGAATTATGCGCTGGATCGGTTGCAAAAGTTTTTGAACAACTTGGTGGAAAGGCAATATATTTTGGTAAACCTTACGAAGAAGTTTACAAAATGTGTTTTTCAAAAAATGAGAAAGTTTTAGCTATTGGAGATAATTTAAGAACTGACATCAAAGGAGCAAATGATTTAAATTTTGATTGTGTTTATATTTCTGAAGGAGTTCACAGAGATGAATATAATAATGACTCAGAATTAGAAACTCTTTTAAAAAAATATAATGTGAAGGCAAATTTTTATCAAAAAGAACTAAAATGGTAGAATGAAAATTTATAATAATACAAATTTAAATTCTAAACATAAAAAAGCAGTTGTAGCCATCGGAAATTTTGATGGAGTACACTTAGGTCATCAAAAAGTTTTAAAAGAAGCTAAGATAATGGCAAAAAAATTAAAATTGCCTTTTGGTGCAATGACATTCGAGCCTATGCCCGTGATGTTTTTTAATAAGAAAATTAAAAATCATAGAATAAATTCCTTAAATCAAAAAAAATATTATTTAAAAAAACTAAAATTAGATTTTTTAATAATTATTAAATTTAATAAAATATTCTCTTCATTAACAGCTGAGAAGTTTATTGAGAAGATTATTTATAAAAAAATAAATTGTAAATATGTGTACATCAGTAGAAATTTTAAATTTGGTTTTAAAAGAAAAGGAAACTTAAAAACTCTTAAATTTTTTGAAAATAAATTTGGCTATAAAAGTATTATTACAAAGCCTTACAAGAAAAATAAAAAGATTATTTCATCTACAATTATAAGAAAAAAAATTGCATCTGGTAAAATTAATAAAGCAAACAAACTTCTTGGTCGAAAATGGAACATTGAGGGAAAAGTAATAGCAGGAGAAAAAAGAGGACGTAAAATTGGATTTCCTACGTGTAATTTAAAGTTAAACAATTATGTAGTCCCTCGATCTGGTGTCTATGCTGTTAACGTGAGTGGTAACAATTTTGCCAAAAAAGGGATAGCCAATATAGGTTTTAGGCCAACATTTAATGGTCAAAGTTTATTATTAGAAACAAATATATTTGGAATTAATAAAAATTTATATAATAAAGTAATTAATGTTCATTTTAAAAAATTTATTAGAAAAGAAAAAAAATTTCAGAATATAGAAGAATTAAAAAAACAAATTAAAACTGATATACAAAAAGCTCAAAATTAATGTCTAAAGATACTTTACAGCTTCCAAAAACAGCTTTTTCAATGAAGGCTAGTTTGCCAACCAAAGAGCCAGAAATTTTAAAGAAATGGGAGAAGCTCAAAATATTTGAAAAACTAAGAAAAAGCTCAAAAGGAAAAGAAAAATTCGTACTCCACGATGGACCGCCCTATGCAAATGGCCACATACATATGGGAACAGCTCTAAATAAAATTTTAAAAGATATGATTACTCGCTTTCATCAAATGAACGGAAAGGATTCTGTTTATGTTCCTGGATGGGATTGTCATGGTTTACCAATCGAATGGAAAATTGAAGAACAATATAAAAAAAAGAAAAAAAATAAAGATGAAGTTCCAGTAAAAGATTTTAGACAAGAATGCAGGGAATTTGCAAAAAGCTGGATAGAAGTTCACATTAAAGAGTTTAAGCGATTAGGAGTAGTTGGTGATTTCGAAAATTATTATTCTACTATGAGCTATGAAGCAGAGGCTCAGATTGTAAGAGAATTAGGCAAGTTTCTTATGGATGGGAGCTTATATCAAGGTTTTAAACCAGTTCTTTGGTCAACAGTAGAGAAAACAGCTTTAGCAGATGCAGAAGTTGAATATATGGATCATACTTCAAATACTATTTATGTAGCTTTTAAAGTTAAAGAAACAAATAAAGAATTTTTAAAAGATACTAGTGTTATAATTTGGACTACTACACCATGGACTATCCCAGCTAATAGAGCTTTAGCATTTAATAGTAATATTGAGTACTCAATTTTAGAAATTGATGATCTTGAATTTTTTAAAGAAAAAAAAATAGTAATAGCAAAAAATTTGATAGAAACAATTATTAAAGAATGTGAGATTAAAGACTATAAAGAGATAAAAACTTTTAAAGGAAAAGAACTAGCCGGAACTATTTGTAGTCATCCATTTTTAAAAATGAACTATAATTATGATGTTCCAATGTTAGATGGACAATTTGTTAATTTAGATCAAGGAACAGGTATTGTTCATTGTGCCCCTAGTCATGGCGCTGATGATTTTAATCTTTGTATTAAAAATAACATACCATCATTGTACACAGTAGATGATGCTGGTCTTTACACTAAAGAGATACCATATTTTACCGGCACTCATATTTTTAAAGCAGATCCAATTGTAATTGAAAAACTTAAAGAGCAAAACAAACTCCTAAAAAACAATAAACTTACTCATAGCTACCCACATTCTTGGAGATCAAAAGCTCCACTAATTTATAGAGCGACTCCTCAGTGGTTTATATCAATGCAAAAAAATAATTTAAGAGATAAAGCACTTAAGGCTATTAACCAGACAACATTTTATCCAAATAAAGGCAAGGATCGTTTATTATCAATGGTTGAAGGAAGACCAGACTGGTGTGTGTCTCGACAAAGAGTGTGGGGAGTGCCGTTACCAATATTTATAAACAAAAAAACAAAAGAACCTTTGAGGGATGCGAAAGTTATTGAAAGAATAGCAGCAATTTATGAAAAGGAAGGCTCAGATTGTTGGTTTACAGATGATTCAAAAATTTTTCTAGGTAAGGATTATGACCCTGCTGAATACGAAAAACTTAATGATATTGTGGAGGTTTGGTTTGATAGCGGGTCAACACACAGTTTTGTACTTGAGAAAAGAAAAGATTTAAAATGGCCAGCTGATATGTATTTAGAGGGATCAGATCAACATCGAGGTTGGTTTCACTCATCACTATTAGAGTCTTGTGGGACAAGAGGAAGAGCTCCATTCGAAAGTATTTTATCTCATGGTTTTGTTGTAGATGGAAAAGGAATGAAAATGTCAAAATCAATGGGCAATGTAATCTCTCCTGAAGAAATTTTAAAAAATTATGGGGCAGATATTCTAAGAGTTTGGGTTGTGTCATCAGATTATGCTGAAGATCTAAGAATCGATAAAGGTATTTTAGCTCAACATGCAGAGTCATATAGAAAAATAAGAAATACTTTTAGGTACATGCTTGGTAATATAAAAGATAATTTCGAAAAGCAAAATTTTGATAAAGTAAAGGTCAATGAATTAGATGAATTAGAACAATTCATTCTAAACAGACTTTTTACTATGGGAGAGTTAGTTAAAGAAAATTTAAAAAATTATAATTTTCATAAATTGTATAAAGAACTTCTTAATTTTTGCACATTAGATCTATCCTCATTTTATTTTGATATAAGAAAAGATGTTCTTTACTGTGATAGTACAGATTCTAAAAAAAGAAAAGATTGCGTTAAAATTTTAAATATAATTTTGGAGAGCTTACTAAAATGGTTTGCTCCAATTTTAGTTTTTACTACAGATGAAATTCATAATTTATTACATAAAAATGACTCAAGCATTCACGAAAGCCTTTTTGTAAAAATTCCAGAGTCTTGGAAAAATAGAGAATTAGATGATAAATGGTCAAAGTTATTTAGAATAAAACAAGAAACTAATATCGCAATTGAAGAAAAGAGAGCAAAAAAAGAAATAGGTTCGAGTCTAGAGGCAGATATAAAAATTACTTTAAATAAAGAAAAATTCGAATTATTAGATAATTTAAATTTAGCAGAATATTTTATAACTTCAAAAGCTGAAAAAGTGCTTTCAAATGAATCGCAACTAAAAGTCGAAGTAAAAAAGGCCGAAGGAAAAAAATGCCAGCGATGTTGGAAAATTTTAAATAAAAAATGCAATAGAGCTGCGTGCCCTATTTGAATTGAATGAATATTTTAAGTTTCTGGAAACTAAAAAAAGATAATTTTTTTAAAAAAAAAAATATTTATATTTTATTAATTATTTCTATAATATTTTTTTTGATAGAATTTCAAAATTAAAAGTCATAAATAAATTTAGTGAAAATACTTTTTATATTAATAAATTTGTAAATTTTGATTTAATATGGAATAATGGTATTGGTTTTGGAATTTTGAGCACAGACTCCAACTTACTCTATATGTTAATTTCAGTTATTATTGGAGCAGTAATAATAACATTGCTCTTTATAAGTTTCACGTCAGAAAAAATAGATAAATTTATTTTTGCGTTAATAATTGGAGGGGCATTAGGAAATTTTTATGATAGATTAGTGTATAAAGCAGTCCCAGATTTTATAGATATACATTATGGCAATTTTCACTGGTTTACTTTTAATGTAGCAGATATATTCATTTCGATTGGAGTATTTATATTTATTTTAAGAAGTTATTTTATAAAAAGTTAAAAAATGAAAACCTTTGTATATATAATCTTTATTTTTGTCTTATTAGTTTCTTGTAGTGGATTTAAAGAGGCTGGAAAAGTTTTAAGAAATGAAAAAATAAAAACAACAGATGAGTTTTTAGTAAGAAATAAAAATCCACTAGTTTTACCGCCTAATTATGAGGAAATTCCAAAACCAGGGTCTATAAAAAAAGATAAGAGTGAGAGTGAAAAAATTAAAAAAATTCTTAAAGTTCCTAAAACTGACAAAATTTCAAAATCAAAATCTTCTTCGATTGAAAAATCGATATTAGATAAAATTAATAAGTGAAAAATAATCTATTTTCAAAAATAAATTTATTTAACAATAAATTAGGAACTAACTCCTATTATTCTTATTTGAAAAAATTTAATAAAATTTTCAATGAGATCAAAAAAGATGTAAAAAATACGAAAAAAACCTTAAATATTTTAGACAAAAATTTTGAATATAATTTTTTACCTAAAAATTTAATTCAATTTAAAAAATATAAAACCATTGCTATAATTGGAATGGGAGGGTCAGTACTAGGCGCAGAAGCCATATATTATTTTTTAAAGAAAAAAATAAAAAAAAATTTCTTATTTTTTGATGACCTTGACGAAAGTAAAATTCTTGATTTTAAAAAGAAAAAAATTTTTTCTAAAACACTATTTATTGTAATATCTAAATCAGGAAATACAGTGGAAACGTTAACTAGTGCTTTCGCACTTAATGTATTTAGAAGAAAATCAAAAAACATCATTGTGATTTCTGAAAAAAAAAACAATAATTTATTTACATTATCAAAAAAATTAAATTTATTTTATATAGAACATAAAAATAATATTGGCGGAAGATACTCAGTTTTGTCAGAAGTAGGAATGGTCCCCGCATATTTAATGGGAGTGAATATTTTGAAATTAAGATCTAATATTTTTCAATTCTTAAAATTACAAAATAAGACTTTACTTAGAGATAGCTCAATAAAATTAGCAACATTATTAAAATCCAAAAAAAATAATAATTTAATTTTTTTAAATTATTTTCCTGAATTGGAAAAATTTTTATTCTGGTGCCAGCAATTAATCGGCGAAAGTCTTGGGAAAAATAATAAAGGATTTTTACCAGTAATTTCCAAAGTTCCAAAAGATCATCATAGTTTACTACAACTATATTTAGATGGTCCAAAAGATAAATTATTCTATATTTTTAGTTTTGAAAAAAAAGGACGAGAAAAAGTTACTGTAGGTAAAGATTTTATAAAAAATTTCTATTTTAATAAGAAAAAATTAAGTGATATAAAAAACGCTCAAAAAAAAGCTCTAATAAAATCATTAAAAGAAAAAAATATTCCATATAGAGAGTTTCACATTAAAAAAATTGATGAAGAAACTTTAGGAAAATTATTTTCCTTTTTTATTTTAGAAACAATAATTGTCGGAAAACTTAATGGAATCAATCCTTTTGATCAGCCAGCTGTTGAGAAAGTAAAAGTATACACGAAAAAATTTTTAAAAAAAAATACCAAAAATAATTTTTGATCTACCATATTTTTTTATATCCAAAATATTAAGAATATTATCTAAATTATCTAAAGAATTATCTTCTCTGTGTATAACAACAACATGATTTTTATTGTAAATCTTTTTTTCTTTTATCGTTTTAAGGTTATGAAAAAAATTATTATTAGAAAATGGTGGATCTAAAAAAAATATATCATATCTTTCATTAATATTTTCTTTTAGTATTAATTCAATACTATTTGTGAAAATTTTTGATTTATTAGATATAGATAAACTAATTAAATTCTGATTTAAAATTTTTGTTGCAGTTATATCGTTTTCAACGAACGTGACATTATTTGCGCCTCTGGATATACACTCAATTCCAAACGATCCAATTCCTGAATATAAATCCAAAACTTTTGAATTTTTCATTTTTACGTTAAATAAATTTGAGTGATTTAAAATATTGAAAATATTTTCTTTAACACTATCTTTTAAGGGCCTTGTACGTGAATTTCTAATAAAATTAATAACTCTACCTTTCAACTTACCACTGATTACTCTCATCTTTTATTTATCACTCTCCAGCCAATATCTTTTCTGTAAAAGGTATTTTTTAAATTTAACTTTTTAATATAAGAAATAATTTTCTTTCTTATTTTGAAATAACTATTTCCAATAGACATTATATTTAAAATTCTTCCACCATTAGAAATTAAATTTTTATTTATCTCTTTAGTTCCAGCATGGTAAATAAAATCTTTTTTAGATAATATAATTTTATTTAGTTTGTTGATTGGTATATTTTTTTTATACGCACCAGGATAACCTTGTGCACACAATACTACAGTCATACTTTTTTGTTTTTCCCATTCAATTTTTGTCTGATTTAATTTATTACAAATCGCATTCTTAAATATTTTAACTATATCTGTTTTCAATCTTGGTAATATCACCTGACACTCAGGATCTCCCATTCTTATGTTGTATTCGATTAAAAATGGTTCATCTTTTTTAATCATCAATCCTACATACAAAAAACCATTGTATGGTTTTTTTTTAATTTGGAGAGCTTTTAAAGTTGGAACTATTATTTTTGATAATATTTTTTTTTCTATTTTTTTGGTAATTATAGGCGCTGGTGAGTACGCTCCCATACCACCTGTATTTGGCCCCTTATCTTTCTCGTAAACACGTTTATGATCTTGAGCAGTACCAAAGAATTTAAATGTCTTATTATCGGCTATTATAAAATAACTTGCTTCCTCACCTTTTAGGAATTCTTCTAGTACTACTTTTTTTGAAGATTTAAACTTTCCGTTAAATATTTGGCTAGTCTCCTTTAAAACTTGTTCTTTAGTTCTGCAAATTGTAACACCTTTACCTGCAGCTAAACCATCAGCTTTAACAACTAATGGAAAGTCGCAAGTTTTAAGAAAAAATTTTACTTCATTTAATTTTTTGCAAATTTTAAATTTAGCTGTTGGGATATGATTTTTTAAGCATAGTTTTTTCATAAAAGCCTTAGAGCCCTCTAATTGCGCGGCATATTTTTTTGGTCCAAAAACTTGAACTTTATTTTTTATTAAAAAATCGACTATACCTTTTACCAATGGCTCTTCTGGACCAACTATAACTAAATCTATTTTATGAGATCTTATAAGCTTAAGAACCTTTCTAAAATTTAAAATATTTACATTAATATTTGTAGCAAATTTTAATGTACCTGCATTACCAGGCATACAAAATATTTTTTTTGTTAATTTCGAATCGAATATTTTTTTGCAAAGAGCATGTTCACGGCCACCACTACCAATTAATCCAATATTCATGATAAACTTTATATTGTATAATTTATAGATGAATAAAAAAAAAGCTAAACTTATTTTTAAACACAATTATTTTGAAATCGTTGAAGAGGGTGATTATGTTTTATGTGCGATTTCAGGCAAAGAAATAAAATTACAAAATTTAAATTATTGGAATGTAGATTTACAAGAAGCATATTTTTCACCTAAAGAAGTTCAAGAAAGATTAAAATCTATAAAATACTAGTTTTTACTTCCATCTGTTATGTGTCCAAATCCAATGGTAGGGGTTTTTTATTAACATTTTTTCAAGAATATTGTTTAATTTTTGAGTAAGTTCAATTTTGTTTTTAAAGTTATTTGGTTTTATTATTTCTAAAAATTCAATTTTAAATTTATCATTTTCAACTCTTTCTATAAAAACCGGAATTATATTTAATCCAAATTTAATAGAAAGTTGTGCTGGCAGTGTCGTGGTTAATGCAGGTTTTCCAAAAAAGTTAACCTTTTCTCCTTCGCTAACTCTCTGGTCTATCATTAAAGCTATACTATAATCTTTCTTAATATATTCTATTGCCTGCCTGACTCCATTGATACCTTTTTTAATCTGATTTTTACAAATATATTTTTTTCTCAAAAATTCCATAAATGGATTTAAAAAAATATTATTAAGAGGTCGGTAAATTGTTGCTAAATTAATATTTTTCTTTGTTATTTCCATGGACATGAGCTCGAAATTTGAAAAATGTCCCGAAACAAAAATAATGGGTTTACCATTTTCTTTTGCTTTTATTAAGTTATCTTCACCGCTAGTCAAAATATGCGAATTATTTTTTCTAAAAAATTTTAAAAACATATATTCAGCAAATGTCATCCCATAATTTTTCCACATTTCTTGAGTAATTTTTTTTTTATCAATATTATCTAATTGAGCTGAACATATTTCTATATTTTTATCTAAAATTTTTTTTGATCTAAATATTGGTCCTAAAAATGAAAATACACTAGCGAAAACTTTTCTACTTAAATTCAATCTAAAAAAAAGAGCTATTAAAAAAAATAAATAGATAATAATTGATTGAAAAAAATATTTAGTTAATTTTATCATAAATTTTTTTTTATAATTTTAAATAATTTCTCTTTTTCATTAACTTCTAAAGAAACCTTAAGATATTCTATCTTATTAAGTTGAAATTTATTTATTTTATAATAATCTTTTTCAGTCATAATCACCTTTAAATTTTTTTCTTCTGCATTTGATATAATATTTGTTATTTCGTCTTTTGAAAAATTATAGTGATCTGGAAATATCATTTTTTTTTCAACATTTAGATTATTTTTTTCGAGTAATTCAAAAAAATTTTCCGGATTAGCAATTCCAGCAATAGCTAATAGCTTGGAATTTTTAAATCTATCAATATTTTCTGGTTTATAATGAGAATAAAATATTTCAATATTTTTATTAATGGCTAGAATTTTTTTTTCAAATAACAAATCTCTATCACCATTAATTAAAACTACATTAATATCTTTTAAAGCGTTCAAATTTTCTCTAAGAGGCCCAGAAGGTAATACACAACCATTTCCAATTTGCTGATTTTGGTGAAAGCATAGAATGGTAAAATTTTTTTTTATTTTATAATCTTGCAAACCGTCATCTAAAATTACCACCTCATATCCTTTGCTTTCAGCTTCGTATATTCCTTGAATTCTATTTTTATTTACAATTAAGTGATCAAAGTTATTTTTGATAAGATTGTATTCATCAGTATGGTTTTTATATTTTTTTCTTAATATTGTTGATTTTATTCCATGATTTAAAAGCTGTTTTCCAATCAAAATGGAAGTCGGTGTTTTACCAGTGCCACCGATGTAAATATTTCCAACACAAATAATAGGAATTTTAAATTCAGTAGCTTTTGATAATTTCCTTTTAAGAAATATTAAAATTGAAGTTATTAGTGTAAGAGGCAAAAGTAGTATTGAAAAAAAACTTAGTTTCCTTTTGTCCCAAAATTTGGGCTTAGTTAGTTTCATTTTTTAAAAAGTTATCTACCGACCCCATTGTTTTTGCAAGTATACTTTCACCTAATTCTTTAATGTAGTTTGCTTCAGAATTACTTTTCATTCCTGGTTCTTTAAAATCTAAAATTAAATTCTTACTTAAATCTTTAAAATCATTAATTTCGTATGAAATTTTTTTTCTTTCTAAAATTTCATATAGTTCTCTAAAATTAGAGATATATGGACCATGATAAACTTTGCAGTTTAGCCTAGCTGCCTCAATTGGGTTTTGACCACTATCATATTTTAATTTTTTTAATGTTGATTTACCAATAAAAACACTTTTAGCGTACTTAAAATAATTATGCAGATTGCCAAATGAATTGATTATAACCACTTCTGCATTTTCAGCTATTTTATCATTTTGATTCAAAATTTGAGTCTTAAAGTTTTGATTAATAAATAGTGAATTGATTTTTTTAACATTTTCAATATGTCTTGGTGCAATTATCATAATTGCGTCTGAATACTTTTTTTTAAGCTCCATATGTGTTTTTAAACAGAATAAATCTTCACCTTTATGAATACTTGCTGCAACCCACAATCTTTTTTTTGAGAGTATGCCACTATTTAAATCGTTAACACTTTCTATATTGTTTGAATCAATCAATTTAATGTTTCCATTATATTCTGTATTTTTTGCATGCAATTTCTCTAAAAAGTTTTTTGTTTCTTTATTTGAGCATAAACATAAGTCAAATATACTAAAAATTTTTTCGGCAGTTTTTGAAAATTTAATCCATCTTTTAAAAGATTTTGAGGTTAATCTGGCATTTATTAATGCTAGAGGAATCTTTTTCTTCTTTGCTTTTAAAATTAAATTAGGCCAAATTTCAGAGTCAACTAAAAAAATTTTTTCTGGTTGCCAAAGATTTAAAAATTTATCCATTAAAAAGTCTACGTCTAATGGAAAAAATCTATGATAAATATTATTAATATTTTTAAATTTTATTTTTGCCAGATTTCCTGAACTTAATGTAGAAGTGGTTACTAGAAAATGAAAATTTTTTTTACCTGAATTAATTTGTTCTATAATAGGAATTATACTTTTAAATTCACCTACACTTGCGGCATGAAACCATATCAATTTCAAGTTATTTTTTTTTACTACATTGAAATGAGAGACAAATATTTTTTCTTTAAATCTTTTTGGATCTTCTTTTTTAAAGATTACTCTAAAGTAAAGAAAAACTATTAACATAGGATATAAAAAAATACCTAAAGTCCTGTAAGCAAGTATCATTTTATTTTATTTGCTTCTTATAAAGTGATTTATATTCTTCACATTCTTCAATTAAATATTCATGATTACCAGAATTGACTATTTTTCCACTTCGCATAACGAATATTTTATCTGCGTTATGAATTGTAGAAAGTCGATGTGCAATTACAAGTGTAGTTTTATTTTTTGTTAAATTATTAATGGCATTCTGAACTTTTTCTTCAGACTCAGCATCCAATGATGAAGTTGCTTCATCTAATAAAATAATTGGGGATTCTTTTAAAACTGCTCTAGCTATAGATATTCTTTGTTTTTGACCGCCAGATAATCTAATGCCATTTTCACCAATCATTGTATCATAGCCTTTAGGTAATTTTTTAATAAACTCATCAGCGGCTGCGAATTTACAAGCTTTTATAATATCTTCTATATTGGCGTCATCTTTTGCATAAGCGATATTATTTTTGATAGTGTCATCAAATAAAATTACATCCTGGCTTACCATTGATAGATTCGCTCTTAGAGATTTAAGCGAGACATTTTTTATGTTTTGATTATCAATTTCTATTGAACCTTCTTGAGGTTCGTAAAATCTTGGTAATAAATTTATAATAGTACTTTTTCCAGCACCACTATGACCAACAAAGGCTGTCATAGTATTTCCTTTAACTTCGAAATTGATGTTATGAATTGCTCTTTCATTTGTAGAGTTATATTTAAATCCAACATGATTAAATCTAATATTGGAATTATTCAAAATTAATTTTGGAGCGCTAGGTATTTCTTTGACCTCAATTTCTTTGTCAATTATTTCGCTTATTCTTTTGAACGCAGCGGCTCCCTGATATGCGGCCATGTTTATCGTCGCTAATGATCTAATGGGCTGGTATGCTAGCATCATAGCAGCTAAAAAAGAAAAAAAATTATTTACCCCTAACTCTCCTGCAGAAATTAGACTTCCAGAGAAAACTATAAAACCTGCAATCATGAAACCAGTTAGAGCTTCCATAATTGGAGTTGCCCTAATTATTACACTCGCAATTTTTATATTTTTTTCTACTAAATCGTTTATCTTGACTTCTGCTTTTGCATTTTCTTCATCTTCTTTCTGGTATATCCTAATCATTTTAGAGCCTTTAAAAATTTCAGTTAAAAAAGAAGTTAAATTCCCAGACGATACACCTGCTTTAGAAGTGGCTTTGCCTATTCTTTTTCCCAAAGATTTTGCAAGTATAATAGCTAATGGCATCATCAAAATTGCAAATAAAGCTAATTTCCAGTTTTGATAAAACATCAAACTAACTAAAGCAATCACAGAAAAACTATCTTTCATTAAATTTAAAACACCGGTGCTCACTAAGTTTTGAATTTGATGTGCATCATACATGATATTAGAAATATATTGACCAGAGTGTCTATTATCTAAAGTTTGAATATCAGAAGTTATAATATTTTTTGTAATTTTTTTTTTAATAGCTCCCGCTACTTCTTCGCCAACTCTTATAATATTTATTCTGGCTAGATAAAGTGAAAGCCCTTTGCTTGAAAAAGCGAGTATAATTAAAATTGGAATTGTTAGAGCAAAAGTCTTATCCTGTTCGATAAATATTTTTTTTACCGCAGGATCTAATAACCAAGCAATTCCCGAAGTACTACCTGCAACTATTATTGATAGCACTAAAGCAAATAAAATTTTTTTCAGATGTTTTTTTACATATTCTTTATATAATCTATGTAAAATAATTTTTAGTTCTTCTAACTTCATTTTTTAATTAATAAAAATAATACTTAAAAATAAAAAAAAACCTGTATAATTATTTATTTTAAATAATCCCATATAATTTTTTGTATTTTTTTTTTTAAAATAAAGAAGCTGGTAAATAAGGCTTAAAATAAAAAGTATTAAGAAAAAAGAAAAAAAATTGATCCCCAGGAAATCTTTGAATAAAAAGACAACTAATAAGATACAACAAAAGTAGGAAAACGATACAAATAATCTTATATCTTTTTTAAATTTTATAGATGTTGATTTTAATCCAATTATTTCATCGTCCGACATATCTTGAGCTCCATATATAGTGTCATAACCCAATGTCCAAAATATGGCTGACAAGTAAAGTATAACTACTTCTAAAGAAATCATATTATTCATTGCACTCCAAGCCATTATAATTCCCCAGTTAAAGGTCACACCAAGAAATAATTGTGGCCAGTATGTAAATCTTTTCATAAATGGATAAGAAAAAGCAAGCAACATTGAGCTCATACCCAAAACTATTGTAAGAAAATTAAATTGAATTAAAATAATAAATGAAATTAAACATAAAGCAATTACATAAATTAAAGCGCTGGCTACTGATATTTTTTTTGAAGCAAGCGGGCGATTTTTAGTTCTTTTGACTTTTTTATCAAAGTCTTTATCAACAATATCATTAAATATACATCCTGCACTTCTCATTAATACAGAACCTGAAAAAAATAAAATTAAATAGTATGCAAACAAATTTGTATTTGGATTATTTAAGTTTGCAAATGCTAGTCCCCATGTACAAGGCCAAAATAAAAGCATAAAACCAATAGGCTTGTTTAATCTTGTTAACTCTATAAAAATTTTTAAGTGATGCATGAAATATTACTTGTAAATATCAAACACTAACTTCATAATCAATTTGATTCGGAATGAATATAGATTACACAGTAGCAGCATTGATGTTTCCAGCTATACCTTTAATGATGACAATGTATAGCAACAGATTCCATACTTTAAGCGCCTTAATAAGACAAATTCATGATCAATATACTTTTGAAAAAAAAGTTCCTCCGGAGTGGGAAAATCAACTTCATGTATTAAATAAAAGAACAAATTATTTGAAATACACCATGGGTTTCGCTGCATTTGGTTTTTTATTCAATATGACCACTGTATTAATGCTTTATCTAGGAAGTTTACAGATTGCTAGAATAATATTTGCAGGATGTTGTGTTTGTATGATTATTTCAATTTTCTTATTTATGCATGAAATTAGACTTTCAAATCAAGCTCTGAAATATCATTTGAGTGATATGGACTCGATGAAAAAAGATTTTTAATTTTTACTTTCTAAAAGATTTTTTCTAAATAGCGAAACACCTTTGCTTTTCTTGTGCTTGTAAGACTCTTTGAAGGTATTTAATTGCCAACCTTGCATTCTTGTAACAATAATTTTTAAATTTTCTTCTTTCCATTTGTTAGTTGAATTTTCGTCTTTCCATTGTTTTTTTTCTTCATTAGTTCTGGCACAACCATAACAAAAGCCCGTCACGGGGTCTGTTCTACAAATACTAATACAAGGAGAGATAATTTTATTTTCCATTAAGGAATTATAACAGCGGGCCCTGTTAATTTTCTTGACTCCAGGTCTTCATGAGCTTGTTTAGCATCAGCAAGTTTATATTCTTTAGAAATTCTTATTTTAATTTTACCAAATTTTACCTTTTCAAATACAGCATTAGCTCCTTCTTGAAGCTCTTTTTGATTTGTGAAGTATTGAGCTATCGAAGGTCTAGTTAAGTATAGCCCTTTTGGTTGAATATCTTTTGGTACATTTACTGGATCAAGAGGACCAGAAGCGTTTCCAAAACTTATCATCATCCCTCTTGTTTTTAAGCACTCAAGTGATTTTTGAAAAGTATTTTTACCTACCCCATCAAACACGGCAGGAACACCTTCGTTATTTGTAAATTTCATAACCTCTTTTGCAAAGTCATCTTTGGAATAATTAATAACATGGGTATAGCCATTTTCTTTTGCCACGCTAATTTTTTCATCGGATCCTACAGTTCCAATTACTTTTGCACCAATACTATTAGCCCACTGAGCAAATATTTGACCAACACCTCCAGCTGCCGCATGAAATAAAACTGTTTCTCCTGCTTTTAATTTATAAGTTTTACAAAGCAGGTAGTTTGTTGTTAATCCTTTGGTCATTAGTGTTGCAGCTTGTGTATGTGAAATTCCATCTGGAATTTTTACAGCTATTTTTGCAGGAATTATTCTTTGTTGAGCATAAGCTCCCAGAGGTACAGAAGCGTAAGCAATGTTATCCCCTTTGCTAAATTCTGTAACGTTAGATCCAACTTCATCAATTTTTCCTGCTGCTTCTAAACCAATTCCGCTAGGAAGCTTTACAGGATACAAACCAGATCTATGATATGTATCGATATAATTTAAACCAATCGCATGATTAGTCACTTTAATTTCATCTGGACCAGGTGAACCTACATTCACATCTTGTAGTTCTAAAACTTCAGGGCCACCATTTTTTGTGATTATTATTGATTTTGGCATTTAGAGTGGAACGTACTTTAACTTTTAATATTTAGCAAATGTTCCGTTGTTGTAATCTTGAATAGCTTCTAGTATTTCAGCTTTTGTATTCATTACAAATGGACCACCTCTTGCAATTGGTTCACCAATTGGTTTACCAGCTATAAATAAAAATTCAGATTTTTTATTAGCTTTAACAGTAAGTTTATTTCCTTTTTCCAAAAGAATTAAATTAGAATCAGCAGTTTTATCGTGATCTTTATCACCAATTTTTAACTCGCCTTTAAGCAAATATATAAAACTGTTGTGTCCATCAGGAGCATCACAACTAAATTCTTTACCTTCATTTAGAACTACATGAAAATATATTGGTTCAACGTTGTGATTTTTTTCAGGACCCTCTGCGTTTTTATATTTTCCAGCTATCACTTTAACGGTTTTGTCATCATCTTTATGAGTTCCAAGCTCATTACCCTTTATATATAAATACTCGGGTTTATTCTTTTTATGTTTTGCTGGCATGTTAATCCAAAGTTGAAAACCTAATAATTTCCCTTCTTTCATAGCAGGCATTTCAGAGTGGATTATTCCTCTACCTGTTTTCATCCATTGCACATCACCAGATGTCATAATTCCTTTTGCACCAGTACTATCTTGGTGTTCAAACTCTCCATTTAACATGTAGGTAACTGTCTCTATTCCTCTATGAGGGTGAGGAGGAAAGCCTGCAATATAATCATCTTTATTTTCCGATCCAAACTCATCAAGCATTAAGAAAGGATCAATATAATCTGCTTCAGGTGTACCAATACTTCTTTTTAATTTAACTCCTGCACCATCTGATGCATTCAAAGCTTTAATAATTTTTTTTAGTTCAATAGTTTTCATAATTTATTTTGAATTATGTGATCCATCACACATTGGCTGATCATTTGTTTGTTTGCAAGTGCAGAAAAAAACTTTTTTAGATTGTTCTGCTTTATAAGGCAAAGGTTTAAAAGCCGTATCTTTGTGTGAACCATCACAGAAAGGTTGTTTTGAACTTTTACCACAAGTACACCAATAATAAGATTTACCCTCTAAAACATCAATTCCGATTGGAGCATCTCCCGCCCTTTGTCCTTTAGTCATTTAATTTATTCATATTTTTCTACAGCTTATACAATATCCAATAATTGTTTCAAATTATTTATTTCACTACTAGGTTTATAATCAAGGTTATCAAAAATATTATTATTTCTGTTCACCCAAATAGAGTTGTAACCGTAGTTTCCACCGCCTGATACATCCCAAGTATTTGCACTTAGAAATGCAACTTCGTTTTTTTGTATATTATATTTTTTAATTGGCATGTCATAAACCTTTGAGCTGGGTTTATAAATTCCAACTTCTTCAATTGAAAAAACGTCATCAAAAATATTTTTCAAATTATTGCTTTCAATTAATTCGTTGAGTAGAACAGGTGTTCCGTTTGACAGAATACCAAGTTTATAATTCTTTTCTTTTAAATTTTTTAAAACTTCAGGAACTTCTTTAAAAGGTGAAAGCACTTTGTAAAGATTTAGTAATTCATTTTTCATTGAATTATTTATATCGAAAGCCTTCATAGATTTATCTAAACTTTCTTCTGTCACTTGCCAAAAATCTTTATGTCTATTCATTAAACTTCTAAGCCAAGTATATTCCAGCTGTGTTGTTCTCCAGTAATTAGCAAATCCTTCCCACTTATCACCTATTTTATCTTTGCATTTTTCAGCAGCTGAATTTACATCAAAAAGAGTTCCGTAGGCATCAAAAATTATTGCTTTAATATTTTTCATAACTTAAATTAATATTAATGAGTAATATCAGATTATTCCACCCAGAAAATATAATAGATAACTCTACAAGTTTGCTTTCCAAAGAACATACTCACTATGTAGTGAATGTAATGAGATTAAAGAGAGGCTCTAACTTAAATTTTTTTAATAAAAATGGTGAATGGAATAGTGAGATAGTTTTTTTAGATAAAGACAGGGTAGAAGTTAAATTTTTAAACAAAGTAAAAGAACCCGGTAGCTCATTGAATATTGAATTAGCAATTTGTTTAGTAAAAAAAAATCCAATGGAAACCATTTTACAAAAAGCTACAGAGTTAGGTGTTAGCAAAATAACTCCAATTATTTCTGAGAGAACAGAAGTCAAAGAATTAAACTATGCAAGAGCAAAAAAAATTGTTGTTGAAGCAACCGAGCAATCAAATCAATTAAGCCCCCCAGAGATTTCTGAAGTAGTAAAACTTAAAGATTTTTTAAATAATCTTGATAGTTCGACAAAGTTATTATTTGCTGATGTAAATTCTAAAGATAATTTAAAAAAAGAAACCTCTAGTGAAGTTAAATCTTTTTCTGTGCTTATTGGACCAGAAGGTGATTTTTCACCTTCAGAAAGGGAGTTGATCCTTCAAACTTCTAACATCACACCCTTCACGCTTTCAAAAAACATTTTAAGGTCCGACACTGCTGTAATAAGCGCTATTTCATTAGTGAATTTTATCAATAACATTCATTAATTGTCGCATTAATTGAAATTGTGAAATTATTTAAAAGTTGTATAAAAACTCATGTTTAAAAAATTCGTTTACAGTTTACTCTTTATATTACCTAGCTCAGTAATAGCTAATGAACCTGTGGACTGGCAACTTGGCTTTCAAAAATCAGCTTCTAAATCAATGAGCGATATAGTTTGGTTTCACGACTATATGTTATTACCGATTATCACTGCGATAACTGTATTTGTTCTTTTTTTATTAGCATATGCATGTATTAGATTTAGAGCTTCTAAAAATCCAGTAGCTTCAACAACAAGCCACAATACTACAATAGAAGTCATTTGGACTTTAGTGCCTTGTTTGATTTTAATTGTAATGGCAGTGCCATCATTCAAAGTTTTATACTCTCAAGATGAAATACCAAAAGCTGATGTAACAATAAAAGCAATCGGTTACCAATGGTATTGGGGTTATGAATATCCAGATGAAAATATAGTTTTCGATTCATACATGATTGAAGATAAAGATCTTAAAGAAGGACAGCCAAGATTATTAGCAGTTGATAATGAAGTTGTAGTACCAGTTAATAAAGTAGTTAAAGTCATGATAACAGCTAATGATGTTTTACATGCTTGGGCTTTACCATCTTTTGGAGTTAAGCGAGATGCTGTTCCAGGTAGAATAAATGAGACATGGTTTAAAGCAGATAGAACAGGAACTTTTTATGGCCAATGCTCAGAACTTTGCGGAATAAAACATGCATTTATGCCAATCACTGTAAACGTTGTTTCAGAAGAGGATTACAATCAATGGTTAGAGAAAGCAAAAGTTGAATTTGCAAAAGAAGAAATTTCAAACAATATTAAAGTAGCTAAAAAAATTAAGGAGATAGAATAATGTCAGCAATAACAGATACACACGATCACCATCATAATCCAACTGGTTGGAAGAGATGGGCTTATTCCACTAATCATAAAGATATCGGAACGATGTATCTTATCTTCGCTATTATTGCTGGACTGATTGGAACAGCATTTTCTGTTTTAATGAGAATGGAATTAATGCATCCAGGTGACGGAATTCTAGGTGGAGACCACCATTTATATAATGTTTTAGTTACAGGACATGGATTAATCATGATCTTTTTCATGGTTATGCCTGCAATGATCGGAGGATTTGGAAATTGGTTTGTACCGATTATGATCGGTGCCCCAGATATGGCTTTTCCTAGAATGAATAATATTTCATTCTGGTTATTACCGGTTGCTTTAATTTTATTACTTGCATCTATTTTTGTGGATGGCCCTCCAGGTGCCCAAGGTGTTGGAGGCGGTTGGACAATATATCCGCCTTTATCTTCTAAAACTGGTCAACCAGGACCAGCTATGGATTTAGCAATTTTAAGTTTACACGTTGCAGGAGCTTCATCAATTTTAGGAGCTATTAATTTCATAACTACAATTTTAAATATGAGAACTCCAGGTATGACATTACACAAGATGCCGTTGTTCTCTTGGTCTATATTAGTTACAGCATTTTTACTTTTATTATCATTACCAGTTTTAGCTGGAGCGATTACTATGCTTCTAACAGATAGAAACTTTGGAACAGCATTTTTTGAAGCACAAACAGGCGGTGATCCAGTTTTATTCCAACATTTGTTTTGGTTCTTTGGTCACCCGGAAGTTTACATTTTAATACTTCCAGGATTTGGAATGATTAGTCATATTGTTTCTACATTTTCTAAAAAACCAGTGTTTGGTTATTTAGGAATGGCATATGCGATGGTAGCTATTGGAGTTGTTGGTTTCGTAGTTTGGGCTCACCACATGTACACTGTTGGTTTAGATACAGATACAAAAGCTTATTTCTTGGCAGCAACAATGATAATTGCGGTTCCTACTGGAATTAAGATATTCTCTTGGATCGCAACAATGTGGGGTGGATCAATTAGTTTTAAAACTCCTATGTTGTGGGCAATAGGTTTTATATTCTTATTTACATTAGGTGGTGTTACTGGTGTTGTTTTAGCAAACGCAGGCGTTGATACAGCTCTTCACGATACTTATTATGTAGTAGCACACTTTCATTATGTATTATCTTTAGGTGCAGTTTTCGCAATATTTGCTGGCTTCTATTACTGGTTCAGTAAAATGAGTGGATACGAGTATTCAGAATTTTTAGGTAAACTTCATTTTTGGTTAACATTTATCGGAGTAAATTTAATTTTCTTCCCTCAACACTTTTTAGGATTAGCAGGAATGCCAAGAAGATACGTTGACTATCCTGATGCTTTTGCTGGATGGAATTATATCTCATCTATTGGTTCTTACATTTCAGTTGTCGGTTTAGCTGTATTTCTACTAAATCTTCTTTATGCGTTTGCAAAAAAAAGAAAAGCACAACAAAATCCATGGGGAGAGGGAGCGACTACACTGGAATGGACTGTGTCTTCACCGCCACCGTTTCATACTTTTGAAGAACTACCTAAAGTAAAATAAATTGAACCAAATACTTTCAAAGACTAGAAGCTCGAAGCAAGGTTTAGCTTTAGATTTAAATTCATTTTTCAATTTGATGAAACCAAGAGTGATGTCTCTTGTTTTATTCACTTGTATGGTTGGATTATTAATCGCACCTTTTCAAGTTGATTTTAAATCTTCAGTTATTTCTTTATTGGCTGTAGCAATCGGTTCCGGAGCTGCTGGAGTTTTAAATATGTGGTATGAGTCAGATTTAGATGCTTTGATGAGCAGAACTTGTCTCAGACCAATTCCAACAGGAAAGATAAAAAAAAAACCAGGCACTATATTTTGGAATAGTTTTATCATTTGTTTCAATAACAATGCTTTACTATTCAGCTAATTTAATATCAGCGATCTTGTTAGCTTCGACAATCGCATTTTATTTTTTTATTTATACAATCTGGCTTAAAAGAAAAACTTCTCAAAATATTGTTATTGGAGGTGCAGCAGGCGCCTTACCACCAGTAATTGGTTGGACAATTGCAACTGGTTCAATATCTATCGAGCCTATAATTCTTTTTTTAATAATATTTATTTGGACCCCATCACATTTTTGGGCCTTAAGTTTGTATAAATCAGAAGATTATAAGAAAGCAAAAATTCCTATGTTGCCTGTAATCGCAGGAGAAAAAACAACAAAAATAAATATTTTGATATATTCTTTTTTGATGTTGCCAATAGTTGTTGCACCTTTTATTTTTAATTTTGCAAGCTTTTTTTATTTATCAGCTACTTTGTTAATGACATTATATTACAACTATTTGTGCTTTAGCCTTTTTAAAGAGAAAGTAAAAAAACAATCTAATAAGATTGCAAGAAAGGTATTTCTTTATTCAATTTTTTATCTATTTTTAATATATTTAATTTTATTAATTGATAATGCTAAAAGTTTTTAATTATGAATAAAAAAAAGAAAAATATAATTACTGCGATTGTTTTGGTGCTTTTTATGATTTTTCTATTTGCACTAACATTTTATAATATTGGTATTTACAATAGGGAAATTTGACTATGACTGATAAAAAGAAACTTACTCCATTAGCTTTAGTTTCAATATTTTTTTTAATGTTAGCTCTTTCTTTTGCATCTGTTCCTTTATACGACTTGTTTTGTAGAGTAACTGGTTTTGGCGGAACATCTCAGGACGCATCAAATAAAGAAATACCTAAAATTATTGTTGATCAAAATTATAGCATGAGGTTCGACACTAATATTCACAATACCTCAGACTGGAGATTTTATCCTGAAAAAAATACCATAGATTTGAAACCTGGTGAGGTTCATACTGTAAAGTTTAATATAGAAAATCCTGGAGATAAAACTTCTTCTGGAACAGCATCTTTTAATGTTTCTCCTTCAACATTTGGAAAATACGTTAATAAGATAGGCTGTTTTTGTTTTGAAAAACAAACCTTACAACCAAATGAAAAGCAAGAATTCGTACTAACATTTTTCTTGGATCCAAAAGTAGTTGATGATAATAAAACTAAGAATATTTCTGATGTTACTCTTTCATTTACGTTTTTTGGCTCAGAATATTATGAAAAAGGAAAAATTTAGCTATGTCAGCAGAGAAGAAAAAACATGATTTTCATTTGGTAGATCCAAGTCCTTGGCCAATATATGTTTCTTTTGCAACCTTAGTTTTAGCCATTGGTGCGGTTTATTATTTCCACTCTAAAGCTCTTTGGCTATTATTAGTTGGATTAGCTCTTGTAATTTACGGAGCTTTTATGTGGTGGAGAGATGTTATAGAAGAAGCTGAACATCAAGGTCATCACACCCCGATTGTACAAATAGGTCACCGATATGGAATGACATTATTTATTGCATCAGAAGTGATGTTTTTTGTAGCTTGGTTTTGGGCTTATTTTAATGCAAGTTTATTTCCAACAGAAACGATAGGAGGCACTTGGCCGCCACCTGATATCAAAACTTTTGATCCATGGGACATCCCATTAATTAACACATTAATTTTATTGCTATCAGGAACAACAGTTACGTGGGCTCACCATGCAATGTTAGAGAATGATAGAAAAGGATTAGTTAATGGTTTAATAGCGACGGTGTTTCTTGGTTTTATATTTTCGTGTTTCCAAGCATACGAATACCACCACGCAACATTTACTTTAGATGGTGGAATTTATGGTTCAACTTTTTATATGGCTACTGGTTTTCATGGCTTTCATGTAATCATAGGAACAATATTTTTAGCAGTCTGTTTATTTAGATCAATGAAGGGTCACTCAACACCAACTCATCACTTTGGATTTGAAGCAGCAGCGTGGTATTGGCACTTCGTTGATGTAGTATGGTTGTTTCTTTTCGCAGCAATATACATCTGGGGAAGTTAATAAAAATTGAAAAGATCATCTCTTTTTCAATTATTCGTTATATTATTTATAACTTTGTTCTGTACACTTGGCACTTGGCAACTATACCGTTTGCAATGGAAAACAGCGTTAATAAGCGAAATTACATTTGGTTTAGACTCAACTCCTATAAAATATTCAAATACGATTAAAAAAAATTATCAAAGAGTAGTTTCCGAAGGGATATTTAATTTTGAAGATCAAATATATTTATATAGTTTAAACGAAAGTGGAAAACCCGGGTATGATGTAATTACACCTTATAAAACTTTGAAAAATGAAAATGTTTTAGTAAATAGAGGCTGGATAAATAAAAATTTGAAAGGTAATTCAGAAATAAATTTAAAAAAAAACGAAGTGAAAATTACCGGGCTTTTAAGGGAGATTTATAAAGCTAATATTTTTAAGCCAAAAAATGATTTAAAAAAAAATATTTGGTTTACACTTGATGCTAATGATTTAAAGGAGCTTACAGGAAAACAATTCTCAAATTATATGATTTTCTTAGAGAAACCTAAAAATAAAGTTCCAATACCAAAAAAAGTTTCAGTAGATGTGCCAAACAATCACCTTAAATATGCTATAACTTGGTATTCTATAGCAATATCAATTTTATTTTATTATTTATACTTTAGAAAAAAGAAATGAATTATTTTAGCACTAGAGATAAGTCACAGAGCTTTAAATTTAAAGAGATTTTCTTAAGAGGGTTAGCTCCTGGTGGCGGGTTATTTTTACCCACAGAAATAAAAAAATATAACAAATCTGACTTAGATAATTTAAGTAAACTTTCATATTCAGAACTTGCAACTGAAATAATTTACAATTTTTGCTCAGGTGATATTTCAAAACAAGAACTTAAATCTCTAATTGATAAAGCTTATAAAAATTTTGAAAAAAAAAATGTAGTAGATGTTAAAAAAATAGGAAGCATAAATCTTCTTGAGCTTTATTATGGGCCAACATTAGCTTTTAAAGATATAGCAATGCAAGTTATTGGCAATATGTATGATCATTTAAAAGTAGCGAAGGAAAAGCCAGTTAACATTTTAGTTGCGACATCTGGAGACACAGGATCAGCTGCTATTTCATCGTTAAATAATAGAGAGAATATCAATCTGTTTGTTTTGCATCCTCATAATAAAATTTCAAAAGTTCAAAGGAAAATAATGACTACGATTGGTGAGAGTAATATTTATAATTTAGCAGTTGAGGGCACATTTGATGATTGTCAAAGGATTGTTAAAGATTTATTTAATGATGATCATTTTAGAGAAAAAATAAACATGTCAGGAGTAAACTCAATAAATTGGGCAAGAATTATTTGCCAAATTGTTTATTATTTTTTCACATTCTTTCAGTTAAAAAAAGATGAACTAAGTTTTTCAGTTCCTACTGGGAATTTTGGAGATATCTATGCCGGGTATATAGCTAAAAAAATGGGCCTCCCTATCAACAAACTAATAGTAGCAACAAATGAGAATGATATTTTACAAAGAGTAATTAATACTGGAGAATACAAACCTGATAAGGTTACACCATCATTATCTCCAAGTATGGATATTCAAGTCTCTAGCAATTTTGAGAGATTATTATTTTATGTACTTAAGGAAAATGATCAAAAAGTTGATCTCTTAATGAAAAATTTAAAAGATAAAGGACTTTTCAAACTAGAAATAAATGAATTAGAAGAAATAAAAAAAGATTTTGAAGCAGTTAAAGTTAGTGATGAAGAAACTTTATCTATTATTAAAGATGTTTATGAGAAAAATAAATTTTTGATAGATCCCCACACAGCCACAGCATTTGGTGCAATAAACAAGGTAAAAGGGATTAACGAAGTTGTGGCTTTAAGCACAGCACATCCGTACAAGTTTTTCGAGACAATGAAAAAAGCAACAGGAGAAAATATAGAACCACCAGTTCAAATAAAAAAATATTTAGATAAAGATGAAAAATTTGATATAATTGAAAATAA
>CACBVP010000004.1 GCA_902542795.1 uncultured Pelagibacteraceae bacterium | reverse complement strand
AGCAAGTTTAATGGCAAATAAAATAAGAGGTTTAAGCATTGGTAGAGTAAAAAAAGATTTGAGTAAATTGAGAACCTTTTCTACAGATCAGAAATCTTTTCAAATTCCAAGTAAATTTAAGAAGTTTCAGTCATTATTTAAGAAAACTAATACTAATAGACTAAATTGTATTTTTTTACCCTTAGATGCCGTGTTAAAAGCTTTGAAATAATGAAAAAAGTCATTACCATATTATTTATAATGTTTAGTTTTTATTCTAATGCTAATTCGAATTATGAACAGTTGGCTCATGAATTTTCATTTAATAGTATTGATGGAAAAATAATAAATTTAAAAGATTATAAAGAGAAAGTAATTGTAGTTGTTAATGTAGCATCAAGATGTGGTTTTACAAACCAATATGAAGATTTACAAAAATTGTGGTCTATCTATCAAGATCAAAACTTAGTAGTGATAGGTGTGCCAACAAATAATTTTAAGCAAGAACCAGGATCTAATAAAGAAATTAAAGATTTTTGTGAAACTACATTTGGCATAGATTTTCCAATGACCGAAAAAATTGATGTAATTGGTAATAATGCACATCCTTTTTATAAATGGGCAAAGGATAATTATGGGAAAAGTGCAATTCCAAAATGGAATTTTCATAAAATAATAATTGGAAAAGATGGTAAAGTTGCAGAAACTTTCACTTCAATAACCAATCCTTCATCTAAAAGATTTATAAATTTTATAGAAGAACAAATTAAAAGTTAACATTTAAACCATCAAAAGCTGGTATTATATGTTTTGGTAATTTCTTTTTTAAATCAAAATAATCCATATCTACATTTAAATTAGTTAAAATTGCTTTTTGGGGTTTTACTAATTTTATAAAGCTTATTGCATCATCAAAATTAAAATGTGAAGGGTGTTTTTCCTTACGCAAACAATCTATTATTAAATATTTTAGATTTAAAAGTTTTTTAGAGACAGAATTATTTATTTTATTACAATCACTAATATAAGCAATATCATCAAATCTATAACCAGTTGATTTGATCATTCCATGTTCAACTTCAAAAGCATCTACAAATAATTGAGTGTTATCTTTTTTTATTAAAAAATTTTTTTTAATAATATTTGCTTTCATTATTGGTTTGTATCCATGCCTTTGTAAAAAACAAAAAGTATATTTTTTTTTTAATTCTTTAATTGTTCTGCTGGAGGCGTAAACAGGTATTTTTTTTTTATTTTTCCAAAAAAAAGGGCGCATCTCAAAAATTCCAGATGTTTGGTCTGCGTGTTCATGTGTGTAAATTATTGCATCTAAAGACCTAATTTTATTATTTAAAAATTGAGATTTAATGTCAGGCGAAGTGTCTATCAAAATTGAAAGATTATCTTTTTGTATATGTGCACAGCACCTTGTTCTAGTATTTTTTGAGTTTTTTTTTAGTTTAGCAGAGTAGTTTGTGATCCATGGAGAACCTAAAGAGCTACCACTCCCTAATATAGTAAATCTATTCATTATTCTAATTTTCCAAATAATTTAAAAAAATTTTTAGATGTAGTATTAGACAAATCCTCAAATGAAAGTTCTTTAATCTTAGAGAGAAACTTAACAGTATGAATAATATAACTCGGCTCATTTGGTTTTCCTCTTAAAGGAACAGGAGCTAAGTATGGAGCATCAGTTTCAACTAACATTCTATCAGTTGGTATTTCTTTAAACGTATTTGCTAAATCTTCAGATTTTTTAAATGTAACTACTCCACTAGCCGAGATGTAAGCTCCAAGATCGAGTAATTTAAATGCAAAATCCTTGGAGCCAGTAAAGCAATGAATTAATACTTTGAAATCTCTTTCAATCTTCTTTTTTTTTATTATTTCTAAAGTTTCTTTTTCAGCACTCCTAGTGTGAACAACTATAGGAATCTGCAACTCTTGGGCTGCTGTAATATGTTCTTCAAAACATTTAATTTGATCATTTTTCTCAGAATGGTTGTAATAAAAATCTAAACCACTCTCGCCAATTCCGATTATTTTTTTATCTGATTTAACTTTTTTAATTACATCTTCTGCTTTGATTTTATGATGATTTTTAGCTTCATGAGGATGAATACCATAAGTGCCGTACACACATTTAAATTCTTGGATTATCGTTAAAATTTTATTAAAGCTTTTGTCCTCTGTTGAAATAGTTAATAAGTATTTTACGCCATCATTATTTGCTCTTTTTATTGTCTCTTTTAAAGAAAGAGACATGGGCTCATAATTTAAGTGGCAATGTGAATCAATTATCATCTTCGATTTTAGTAAATAGAATTTCTAGATTATTAAGTTCCTTTTCATGGTCAAATATATTTTCATCTTTTATTTTATCTAAGTTTATATTTTGATTAGATATGTTCATCGCTCCAAGAACTTTATTTGTAGCAATAGGGATAATTGGATTTAATAAAATACTGATATTTTTAATTTGTACCATAATTGTAAATAATATATTTTTCATTCGTTCAGGATCTATTTTTTTTACAGACCAAGGCTCGGAGTCATTAAAGTATTTGTTTGCATCAAAAGAAAAACCTACTACCATTTTAATATATTCATTTAAATCTTGATTATTCATAAAAGCTTCTATTTTAGATAAATTGTTTTTGAGATTATCAATTAATTTTTTATCACTTTCAATAAGCTTACTTTTTTTGGGAATTCTATTATTGCAATTTTTTTTAATGAATGAAAAAACACGCTGACAAAGATTTCCATAATTATTGGCTAAATCGTTGTTAATACATTTTTTTAAATTTTCTAGAGAAATTGATCCATCATTTCCTAAAGAAACCTCTTTAATCAAATAATATCTTAATTGATCAATTCCATACTTATCTATGATTTCTATAGGATCTAAAATATTACCTAACGATTTTGACATTTTTTTATCATCAGAAAGAATCCAACCATGCCCAAAAACTCTTTTAGGCAAAGGAAGTTTTGCTGCCATTAAAAATGCTGGCCAAAAAATAGCATGAAATCTTAATATATCTTTACCAATTATATGAACATCTACTGGCCAAAAATTTTTATATTTGACGCTTCCTGTGTCTGGGTAATTTAAAGCGCTTATGTAATTAGTTAGAGCATCTAACCAGACATAGATTACATGCTTATTATTTTTAGGTACAGGTATGCCCCAAGAAAAAGAAGTTCTACTTATTGAAAGATCTTTTAAACCTTTTTTTACAAATTGCATAACCTCATTTCGTCTCGATTCTGGCAAAATGAATTTTTTATTATCTTCGTAGAATTTAATAAGTTTGTCCTGCCATGAAGAGAGTTTAAAAAAATAAGATTCTTCCTCTACCCATTCAACAGTTGATCCTGAAGATTTTGATATTTTTTTTCCGTCGTTTTCTTCGATTTCATCCTCTTCATAAAAAGCTTCGTCAGAAACCGAGTACCAGCCACTATATTTATCTAAATAAATATCTCCTGAGTCAACTAACTTATTCCAAATATCAATAACAGATTTGTGATGTCTAATTTCTGTGGTTCTAATGAAATCATCATTAGTTAAATTTAAGGTTTTTGTAAGAGATCTAAAAGTTTCAGATAATTCATCGCAAAAAATCTTTGGATCTTTATTGTTTTTTTTAGCCTCTTTTTCAATTTTTTGACCATGTTCATCTGTGCCTGTTAAGAATAAAACGTTATAACCTTCAAGTCTTTTAAAACGAGCAAAAATGTCGGCTACTATGCTTGAATAAGCATGACCCATATGTGGTTTCCCAGAGGGATAATATATAGGTGTTGTTATATAAAAATTTTTAGCCATAATTTAATTTGTTGTTGATAGCATTTATTAACGAATTTTGATTAACATTGAAAGCCAAGTATTTATTTAAATTATCTAACACAAAACTTTTTAATTCATAAACTTTATCGTTTTTAAGAACATGTTGATCTTTTAAATTTTTAAAATAGAAATCTGACAAATAAAAAACTATATCTATAAACAATATGTCTTTATTTTTCTTATGTAAATTTAACAATTTTGATAGATTATCTGTGAAATTATCCGTTGGAGATATATTATATTCATTAAAAGCATAATTAAATTTTATAAAATTTCCTGGTGTTAATTTAGATTGCTCAGGGTCTAAAACAATATCAATATTGTAAAATTTGATTAATTCTTTAATAATTTTAACTCTTTCATTTTCATTCTGAATAATTTTGATTTCTAAAGATCTTGATTTAATTGTATCTAATATTGGCTTAGTTTTGTTATTAATAAGGATAAAATAATTTTTTTTACTTGGTTCCTCAATAATTTTCAATAACGCATTAAGACTATTAGCATTGAAAACTTCGATATCGTCTAAAACTATAAATCTATCGTTATCAATTATTGATGATTGTTGAATAACAGATTTTAAATTTCTTATATCTTCAACATTTAAGGATTTAAAATCAGATCCTTTTACATATAGTATATTTTGAAAAATACCTTCTCTAAATTTTTTGTAAAAAACAGAAGTATCCGAAAAAGAATGTTTTGATCTATTATAATTTTGAACATCAAATATTGAAAAGAGAAGATGATTAATTAAAGTTGATTTTCCAGTCCCTTTTAATCCAGATAACATTAAAACTTTAGGTAATTTATCCTTTGAATATATTGATGATAAAAAATTAAAATTTTCTTCTAAACCAAACAATTTTAACGTATTTTTTGGATTAAAATATTTAGGGTAATCCATTAAATATTAAGATATTTCTTTACTATATTAAAAATTTTTTTTTCTAATATTGTATCATTAGAAGAAGAGTCCAAAACAAGATAATTTTTTTTATTTTTTGCAATTTTTAAGAATGATTGCTGAGCTTTAGTGTAAAAAGATTGTGCGAAGTTGTCATATCTATTTTTGGATTTTCTTTTTTTTAGTCTTAGTTTCGAAGATTTGGCAGAAACTTTTAAAATAAAAACTAAATTAGGTTTTATTTTACCTAAAATTTTTTTATGAATATTATTAATAAATTTAATATCTACTTTTTTTCCATACACTTGATAAGCCAAAGTAGAGTCTGTAAATCTATCACAAATCACAACTTGTTTTTTTAAAAGCGCAGGTTTAATTTTATTTATTATGTGTTCATTTCTTGCGGCTAAATATAACAGTGTATCTGTATACTTATCGAATTTATCTTTTGTGTTTTTGTTAAAGTAGTCCTTTAATATTAAATCTCTTATCAATTCTGAAGTTTTTGTGCCGCCTGGTTCTCGTGTTAGTATGGTTTTAATTTTATGCTTTTTTAATTTATTAAAGAGCTTTTTACTCTGATAAGATTTTCCGCAGCCCTCTACTCCTTCAAAGACTATAAAAAAAGGTTTTTTTTTAAACATCTCCCCAAATCAAATAATTTAGAGAAGTCAAAAGGCTTTTAAAAAAATTTACTTTTTTAACATCTTCAGCTGCATATAAAGGAATTTCTTTAATTGTATTATCTTTCTGAGTAACTATAATTTTTGCTATTTCTGTATCTTTATAAATTGGGGCTTGAATAGGTCCTTTATAATCTAATGAAACAGTTAAATATCTAATATCTTTTTTATTAATAGTTACGTAAAAATCTTCTTTCGTAGTTGCTTTAATCTTGGGTTTTACACCCAACCATGTATCAATCTCAAAAATAGTCTCGTTTTTTTTTGAGATCTCAAAAGTATTAGTGTTTCTAAATCCCCAATTTAATAGTTTTAAAGACTGAGAACTTCTTAAATTTTTAGTTTCAAAACCTGATGCTACAGCTATCAATCTTCTTTCATTTTTTTTCATTGAACTCGCTAAAGAGTACTTTTCAACAGCTAAATAACCAGTCTTTACACCATCAACACCAACATTTTTATATAATAAAGGATTACGATTCCCTTGCTTTATAGGTTCGCCACCAGTTCTATCCCATGTAAAAGTTTTTTCAGCAAATAACTCATAGTAATTAGGATAGTTCTTTATTAAATATTTGGACATCAATGCTATGTCTCTTACCGTAGATATATTATCCGGATCATTAATCCCTGAAGAATTTGTAAAATTAGAAGATGTCATACCAATCTCACCTGCTTTATCATTCATCATATCTGCAAAGTTTTGTTCTGATCCAGCTATTCCCTCGGCAAGAGCTACACATGCGTCATTACCGGAAGCAATAATTATTCCCTTAAGAAGATTTTCAACAGAAACTTGATCATTAATCATAATAAACATTGATGAATATCCAGCTTGAGATAACCTCCAAGCATTTTCAGAAACTGTAAATAGATCATCTAAAGATAGTTTGTTTGCTTTGATTAAATCAAAGGCTACTATTGCAGTCATGATCTTAGTCATCGACGCAGGATAAATTTGTGCATCAGGGTCTAACTCAAATAAAATTTCATCAGAATGATAGTCGACTAATATTCCTGTTCTAGCCTGTATGTTTGGGTTTGAAAAAAGTTTAGTGGTTAAACTAATTAACAATATAAGTATTAGCAAAAATCTATTCATTAAAGAAAATATCCAGTTCTTCGAATCCAAATGTTTTTAATAGAATGTAATCATTTTTCACAAAATTAATAGAGTTATAAGGTCCTGATATTACTAAATTTTCTTTGATATTATTCTTTTTAATCTTTAATTTATTAATATTAAATTCTGGTACATCCTTGGCGATTCTTTGTTTCAAAAAATTTGCTGTATCAATTGAATAAAAAGAACCTAAAAGTATATAAATCTGCTCTGAAGTTTTCATATTTTTTTTGCTTTTTTCTTTAGAAATATTTGATATTTGAATATTTTCTACAGGCGCACTTGAAGAAATTTTTTTTTCTTCGTTGAATGTTTTAGCCTCTTTAGCAATGAATGATTTATTTTTTTTGACTTCTATAATTTCTAATATTGGTAAATTTTTATCTAATTTTAACTTTTCTGACACTGCTTCAGTTATAAGAACTTTGTAAAATTCTGGATATCTTATTCTTTTAATATTTTTTAAAACTAAGCTTTCCTTATTTTTTGGATTTGTGATTTTGATTAAAGTACCAGTTTTAAGATTTTGATGAGAAATTTGTAAGATATCATTATTCATTTTTCCTTTTATAATTTTTTCATTAAAATCAATTTCATTATAAATATAAGCAAAACCATTTGTGACGTATGGTTCTTTCATATTAAGGGTTTTTAGCTGTGGTGAACAGGCTGAGAGAATAAATAAAAAAAAAATTATTTTAAATTTCATTTTCAAATCTTTCTTTGAGAGTACAAACTGCTAATGAAAATCTTAAAGACCTATTCCAGTTTAAGATTTTTTCATAATTATCAAATATTATATAAGCAGGTGAAAGAGTTTCAGCTCCAGGTATGATATCTTTATCAGGTATTATAATTGCAGCAGATAAATTATCTTTGATGTTTAAATCACTGAAATTTTTAATATATCTTTTTAGAAAGCTTATTTTTCTTTTATTTTTTATATTTCTTGCTGATGAATTTAAATATTTCTTTGGAATATTATCTTTAAGTTCAATTTTAAAAAAACACGGTTGATTTTTCTTCCAACCAATTGTTTTTAAATAATTGGCAGCTGATGCAAATGAATCTTCAATATTTTTTAACTCAATTGTTTTATTGTTATTGTAATCAATGGCATAATTTCGAATAGTCCTTGGCATAAATTGAAAATTGCCGAAAGCACCTGCCCAAGATCCATATAAAATTTTTCTATCTATTATATTGTTATCTACTAACTTTAATAAAATTAACAATTCTTTAGAGAAAAACTCACTTCTCCTTTTATCGTAACTCAAAGTAGCTAATGAAGATACAATATCCATTTTTCCTAAATATTTTCCAAAATTAGTCTCTATACCCATTAAAGCCAGTAATAATTCTTTTTCTACTTGAAATTCTTTCTCAACAATTTCAATTATATTTTTATTTTTTTTGTATATTTTTAGACCTTCTCTTACTTTGTTTTTGGAGGACCTTTTTTTTATATACGTAAAAGTATCTTCATAAAATTCTGGTTGAAATCTATCGTATTCAATCACTTTAGGTAAAAAAATAGCTTCAGCCATTATTTCGTTTACAACTTTTTCAGAAATACCAGAGTTAATAGCTCTAGTTTTAAATTTTATTTTCCATTCATTAAAACCAGAGTCACCAAAAGCTTGATTAAAAGTTAAAAAAAACAAAAAGATTAAATTTAGAAATAAATTGAACATTTGAATAACTATCATAATTAATAAGCATCAACTAGCATAATTAGAGAGAGTTAATTATTGTTATTTTAGTACTTTGATAGTAATAAGAGACATAATTAATTCAAGGAGAGGTGGCTGAGCGGTTGAAAGCACTGGTCTTGAAAACCAGCAACGGGGCAACTCGTTCGTGGGTTCGAATCCCACCCTCTCCGCCATTATAATTTAAATTTCTTAAATATTTTAGAAACTTCATTTTTATCAATATTTTCTTTGATAATACCATGTTGATAATAATTAAGAATTATTTCATCTTCAAAATTTAGAAATTTATCTAATTCATTTAAAAGCTGTTTATTGAACAAATTAATATTTTTATCAACAAAAGAACTTAATAATATATCCATTTCTTTGGTTCCTCGATAGCCAGCTCTATAAATCAATTTTTTTTTAAATATTTCTAATTCATTATTCATTAAATTATATTATACCGAATTTAATCTATTAAATGAACAAAGATAATATTTTTGATAATATCAACACTCTAAAAGGTGTTGGACCGCAGTTAAGTAAATATTTAAAAAAAAGAAAAATAGAAAAAATTAAGGATATAATTTTAAATCTCCCTTATTCTGAGACAGATAGGTCGAAAATAGTAAAATTAAATGAACTTGAAGTCGGAACAATTTGCTCAATTAAAGTAAAAGTAAAAAAGCTTATTTTTCCTAGAATAAGAAATTTACCAAATAAAATAATCTGTGAAGATGAAACTGAAAAAATTGACATTATTTATTTTAATAGCCGTGAGGGATATCTGAGAAAGCTTTTTCCTTTAGATGAATGGGTTATCATTAGTGGAAAAATTAGTTTTTTTAATAAAAAATATCAAATAACAAATCCTGATTACGTTACTACAATAGAAAATCAAGATTATGTTGTTAAGAATATACCTAAGTACAATTTAACAAAAGGTATTAATGAAAAAAAATATAGATCAATAAGTGAAAAAATTATATCTAAAATTCCTGAAATTAATGATTGGCTTGATGATCAATTTATTAAAAAAAATCAGCTTCTTAATTGGAATCAAGCTATTAAAAATCTTCACTCAACTGAAAAAAAAAATAATAAATCAAAAAGTTATAGAAGAATAGTATTTGATGAAATTTGTGCAAATTTTTTATCTTTATCAGAAAATAGAAAACGAATTAGAAAAAAGAAAAAAGCAAAAGTATTTGACAATCAAAAAGTTGAGTTTCTAATAGAAAAACTACCATTTAAATTAACCAATAGTCAAAATAAAGTTCTTAGAGAAATTGATCAAGATTTACTTAGCAATAAAAGAATGTTTAGAATTATTCAAGGCGATGTAGGATCAGGCAAAACTATTGTTTCACTTTTATCAATTTATAATGTCACTCAAAGCGGTTATCAAACTGCTTTGATGAGTCCAACTGAAATATTAGCAAAACAACATTTTGAGTTATCAAAAAAAGTATTTGGTAACTTATTAGAAATAAGATTTTTAACTGGAAAAACTGAATATAAGGAGAGGAAAAATATATTAAAAGAGTTAAAAGAGGGAAAGATTGATTTAATTATTGGAACACATTCATTATTCCAAAAAAAAATTGAATTTAATAATTTGGGTTTAACTGTAATAGATGAACAGCATAAATTTGGAGTAAAACAAAGAAGTGACTTAGCAAAAAAAGGTGGTAACAATTGTGATGTGTTATTAATGTCTGCTACTCCAATTCCAAGAACTATGATGATGTCACTCTATGGAGATATGGATATTTCTAAAATTAATGAAAAACCTGCTGAAAGACAACCAATACAAACATTAAGCAAGCCAGAAAAAAAATTAAATGATTTATGGCCATCCATTAAAAGACAAATCGACTCTGGAAATCAAGTTTTTTGGGTGTGTCCACTAATTGAAGAGTCCAGTTTTTTGGATTATTCATCAGCAAAAAAAAAATATGAAATAATAAATAAAAAATTTCCTAATAAAGTTGGGCTTATACATGGGGCATTAGATAAAGAAGAGAAAGAGATAATCTTAAATAAATTTTTAAATAAAGAAATTTTTATTTTAGTTTCAACGACAGTTATTGAAGTTGGTATAGATTTCCCTAATGCAAATTTAATTATAATTGAAAATGCTAATAAATTTGGTCTAGCTCAGTTACACCAATTACGAGGAAGAGTTGGTAGAGGTAAAAAACAAGGTGTATGTATTTTATTATTCAAAGAAGGTTTAAGTAAAAATGCAATTAAAAGAATTAAAATATTAAAAAACTCAGATAATGGTTTTTTTATCGCTGAAGAAGATTTAAAATTAAGAGGATTTGGCGATCTAATTGGATATCAGCAAAGTGGAATTAAAAATTTTAAATTTGCAGATCCTTTACATCATGAAGATTTGTTTCACTTAGCGGAAAAATATATTCTAGATATTCGAGATAATATTAATGAAAAAAAATATACTTTTCTTTTAAAGTTATTTGATAAAGCCGAGATAATTAATGTTGAGGAATTTTAATTTATGTTTGTTGTTCCTGCTGAAACAATAAATTTAGATGCTTGTTCAAATGAAATATCAAGAAAAATTAAATCTTTCTTCGGAACTAGTAAAAGAAAACCACTTGTAGGATTGGGTGTTGTTGGAACAAAAACATTTATCAAATCTTCTTTAATCTTTTCTTTAATTAGACCTTCGTTTTCTTTGGTTGCAAATCCGACAGCCCATACACCCTTACGAGGATATTCTAATAATACAACGCTTTTTTGTTTGTTATCTGTTTTTGTGAAGCTTTCAGTCATTTGACCAATTGCGGAATATATCGTTCTTAAAATTGGGATTTTTTTAAGTATATTGTTAAACAACTCAAAAAATTTTTTTCCCAAAAAAGAAAGTGACAGCCACCCAATAAAGGTAATAATTAATAGTGCTATTAAAATTTCAACACCGGGAATATCAAACGGTAAATAGTTATTAGGATTAATTTCCTTTGGAATAACTTTGCTTGAAATTCTTATAATGAATAATGTTAAATATAATGTTATTCCTATTGGAATTAAAACAACAACACCCGCTATAAAATTATTTCTTATTTTTGCAAAAATTGATTTTTTAAATGATGGTTCAGGCATTTATTAAGTGTAACTTGAGTAAATAATAAAAACTATTATCAAAATAAAAATTGCAATTAGTATTTTATTATTTAAAATCATGAGTCTAGAAGATGTATAACATAATTAGACGTAAATTTCTTGGCTATTTTGGATGTGGATGCTGTTCTTTACTTTTACCTTCTTGCTCCACTGTACCGATTACTGAACGAAAGCAGCTTAGCATAATTCCGGAGTCTAGAATTAATGCTCAAGCAGCAGCTGCATATGAGCAATTTAGAACTAAAACAAAATTAATTACCTCTGGATCTCAGTTAAATGAAATAAGAGAAATAGGAAAAAAAATGGAATTTGCAGTTAGTACTTTTTTCGAAAATCAAGGTAAAGAAGATCCTACCAGAAATTTTGGTTGGGATTACGTATTAGTAGATAACGATAAAGTTGTGAACGCATGGTGTATGCCTGGTGGAAAAATTGCTGTGTATACAGGTCTTCTTAAAGTAACGAAAAATACAAATGCTCTTTCAGTGGTTATGGGTCATGAAATAGCTCATGCTGTTGCAAGACATTCTGTTGAAAGAATGAGTCACGCAATGACAATAAATTTAGGCACAACTGTTGCAGATATTTTTTTAGGTGGTGCAATTAATAGAGCAAGAAACACGGTAGGACAAAATACTGGTTTGGATATATTTCAATTAGGTATTATGAACCCATTTGGAAGAAAACAAGAAACAGAAGCTGATTATCTAGGATTAATTTTTTCATCACTATCAGGATATGATATTAGAGAGTCAGTAAAACTTTGGGAGCGTATGGCAGAAAAAAATAAAGGCAAGGAACCTCCAGTATTTTTAAGCACGCATCCAAGTAGTAAAAAAAGAATTGAAAATTTAAATAACTGGATCAATGAAGTTATAATCAAATATCCACCAATTAAAACGTAATTGGTGAGCCCTGATGGACTCGAACCATCGACACCCTCCTTAAAAGGGAGGTGCTCTACCAACTGAGCTAAGGGCCCTTAAAGGTGATCTTTTATATACTTATATTAAAGATTTCAAATAATTAATTAAATAATTTTATATACTTTTTGTAAAATGATTTAAATGTCCCATCTTTTATATTTTTTCTTATTTCGCGCATAAATTGTTGGTAAAAATTTATATTATGTAACGAAATAAGCATTGAAGCCATCATTTCATTGGATTTGATCAAATGATTTAAGTAACTTTTTGAATATTTGTTCAGATTCCTTATAGTGCAATTTTCATCTAAAGGCGTCTTGTCATTTTGATATTGAGAATTTTTTAAATTTACCTTTCCTTCCCAAGTAAAAGCTAAACCTGTTCTGCCTGATCTTGTAGGCATTACACAGTCAAACATATCTATACCTTCATTTACCGCACCCAAAATATCTGAGGGAGTGCCTACACCCATTAAATATCTTGGCTTATTTTTTGGTAGGTAATCTACGGTTTCATTTAAGATTTTAAACATATCAGACTGTTTTTCGCCAACAGCTAAACCGCCCATTGCATATCCGTTAAAATCAATTTGAATTAATTTTTCAATACTTTCCAATCTTAGATCTTTATATAAGCCACCTTGGGTTATACCAAATAAAGCTTTTGATTTGTCATTTCCAAACTCTATTTTGCTTCTTTCTGCCCATTTTGTAGATACATCTATTGCCTTAAATAAAATTTTTTTATCTAAAGTTAATTTAGGACATTCATCAAGAACCATTAATATATCTGAATTTATACTTTTTTGAACTTGTATGCTTTTTTCTGGACTTAATATTATTTTTTTTCCATCTAAGTGTGAAGAAAATATAGCTCCTAAATTTTCATCAATTTTATTAAACTTAGATAAGGACATTATTTGATAGCCGCCTGAGTCTGTAAGGACAGGTTTGCTCCAATTCATAAAATTATGAATTCCATTAAATTGATTTAGTATTTCGATACCTGGTCTCAGTAAAAGATGATATGTGTTACCCAAAATAATTTGAGTATTTGTCTTTAAAATATCATCAGTAAATACTCCTTTTACTGTACCTTGAGTACCGACCGGCATAAAAGCTGGAGTATCAATTTCTCCTCTTGGGGTATTGATTTTTCCTAGGCGGGCTTTATCTTCTTGAGTGATTAACTCAAAAGAAAATTCTTTTTTGAGCATTTAAACTATTTTGATTTTAAAGAAATTATTTTATCAGGATCTGGAACAGCACCACTATTAGGGTCGCCTTTTTTTATCATATCAATAAATTCCATACCTTTAATTACTTTTCCAAAAGCAGAATATTGTCTATCTAAATGTGGAGCCGAGTCAAAACAAATAAAAAATTGGCTATTAGCGCTATCAGGGTCTGCAGATCTAGCGGCAGATAAAATTCCTCTAGTGTGAGCTATATCGGTAAACTCTGCATTTAAATTTGGCAGATCTGATCCACCAGTGCCTGCTAAAGATAGATTAAAATCTGGACTGTTAGTATTACCAAACTTTACATCACCTGTTTGTGCCATGAAGCCATCTATTACTCTATGAAAAACTACTCCATCATATTTTCCAGAGTCAGCTAATTCTTTAAATCGTTTTACGTGATTAGGAGCTTTTTCTGGATAAAGTTCTATTTCAACGTCACCATATGTTAATTTTAAAATCATAATATTTGCTTTCGCTGATAAACTAGCAGATAAACCAAAAATTAATATAAATAAATAAAAAAATTTCTTCATCAAATTTTATTTTTTAACATTTTAACAGTTGATTTCGTCACAAATCTATTAATATTTCCTCCTAGACTTGCAATTTCTTTTACAAATTTAGAAGAAATAATTTGATTTTCAACATCTGACATTAAAAACATAGTTTCTATTTTGGAATTAAGTTTTTTGTTCATTCCAGCTAATTGAAATTCATACTCAAAATCTGAAACTGCCCTTAAACCTCTGATTATAGTATTAGCTTTAAATTTTTTACAAAGATCTATTGTTAAATTATCAAAACTAATAATTTTAATTTTTTTTTTATTTAATTTTAAATCTTTAAATAAAGAATTATTAATAATATCTAGTCTATCATTTATTGAAAAATGATAGTGCTTATTAACATTATCTGTGGTTGCAACAATAACTCTATCGAATATATTTAATGATTTTTTAATAACATCAATATGTCCAAAAGTTATTGGATCGAAAGTTCCTGGATAAATAGCTGTATTCATTTATCTTATATTATCTTCAATTTTAATAACTGAAACTACTTTTTCCGTACCTTTTAAACTTTTTATCCGCACACCTTGTGTATTTCTACCAGCTACTCTAATTTCTTTTACAGCACAACGCATGATACTTCCTTTATCGGTCGATAATATTATTTCATCGCTATCATTAACTACTAATGTAGAAGAAATATTACCGTTTCTAGGAGAATTAATAATCCCTATTATGCCTTTACCACCTCTATTTGTAACTCTGTAATCAAGATATGATGAACGCTTACCATAACCATTCTCAGAAACGGATAAAATAAATTTATCTACACCATTTTTAATTTTTTTATCCTTGCTAATTGTCTTAGCATCTATTTTTGTATTATCTAAAATTGAAAGAGAAATTACCTTATCTTTTTCTTTAAGTTGAATTCCTTTTATTCCTTTAGAAGACCTGCCTTTAAATAATCTTAATTTTTTTGATTTGAATCTTATGCATTTACCAAATTGAGTACTAAGCAAAATATCTTGATCATCTTTACAAATTTTAACACCTATAATTTTATCATCTTGATCTAATTTCATCGCTATTTTTCCGCTATTATTAATATTGATAAAATCTTCTAAGGTATTTTTTCTCACATTTCCTTTTGATGTAGCAAAAACTACCATTAAATTTTTCCATTCTGCCTCATCTTCAGGTAATGGCATTATAGAACTAATAGAATGATGGCTTTTAAGTGGTAGAATATTAAATATTGATTTTCCTTTGGAAGCTGCAGTCCCTTCTGGTATTTTGTGAGCTTTAATTTTATAGACTAATCCTTGTGTAGAGAAAAATAATACTGGTGTGTGTGTATTAGCAGTAAATATTTGTACAACAAAGTCTTCTTCTCTCGTGGATATGCCAGTTTTTCCTTTTCCACCTCTTTTTTGGGCTTTCAGAGAGCTCAATGGACTTCTTTTGATGTAACCTTGATTTGTAATACTTATAACTACAGACTCTTTTTGGATAGTCTCTTCAATATTATAATTAAGAACAGCATCAATAATTTGAGTTTTTCTCGGAGATGCAAATTTATCTTTTATATTTTCTAATTCGTTAACGATAAGTTTATAAAGTTCTTTTTTAGAATTTATTATTTTATTATATTCGATAATAAGCTCAGCTAATTTACTAATTTCATTTTCGATTTCACCTATCCCATATGCAGTAAGCTTTTGTAATCTTAATTCTAAAATTGCGTTTACTTGTTCATTTGATAATGAGTAGCTTGTAATATTTTTCTTTTTTTCAATAAGAGATATTAGTTTCGTACTTTTTTTAATTTTCCACTTTTTTGATAACAAGTTTTTTTTAGCTGTCTCTGTATCTTTAGAGTTTTTAATAATTTTAATTATTTCATCAATATTTTCAACAGCAGTGGCTAGACCAATTAATATGTGAGCTCTTTCTTCTGCTTTTTTTAGATCAAATTTTACCCTTTTAATAACAGTATCTTCTCTAAACTTTAAAAATTCAGAAATAAATTCTTTTAGGTTTAAAATTTTTGGTTTGTTATTAACTATTGCTAATGTATTAAAACCAAATGAGCTTTCTATGTTAGTTAGTTTATAAAGCTGCCTTCTAATTGTTTCAGGCTCCACACCTTTTCTTAATTCTATTACCACTCTAATACCTTCACGGTTAGACTCATCTCTAATATCTCTTATACCTTCAATTTTTTTGTCTCTGACTAATTGTGCAATTTTTTCTATTAATATTGATTTATTAACTTGATATGGAATTGATTTGATTATTAAAATATCTCTGCCACCTTTTTTATCTTCAAACTCTATTTCACCTCTAATTTTAAATGAGCCTCTTCCTTTATTATATCCTTGTTTAATAATATCTTTTCCTATTATTATCCCGCCAGTTGGAAAATCAGGTCCAGGAATGTGCTTCATCAATTGTGCAACTGTGATGTCTTTATTGTTAATATAAGCTATTGTGCCATTTATTATTTCACCAAGATTATGTGGGGGTATACTTGTAGCCATTCCAACTGCAATACCTCCTGCGCCATTTACTAAAATATTTGGATATTGAGATGGTAAAACCTCAGGTTCTTTTTCAGTTTCATCATAATTACTTCGATATGAAACGGTATTTTTTTCTAAATCTTCCGTTAAAAATTGAGCAATTTTTCCAAGTTTAGTCTCAGTATATCTCATTGCTGCAGGTGGATCACCGTCTATAGAGCCGAAGTTACCTTGACCGGATATCAATGGCACACTCATTGAAAAATCTTGGACTAATCTTACCAAGGCATCATATACAGATTGATCTCCGTGTGGATGATATTTACCAATAACATCTCCCACTATACGAGCTGATTTCCTAAAGGGTTTAGACCAGTCGTACCCTCCTTTATACATTGCATAAATTATTCTTCGGTGAACCGGTTTTAAACCGTCCCTAACGTCTGGTAATGCCCTACTTACAATTACGCTCATTGCGTAAGATAGATAGGAAGAGCTCATCTCATCTTGAACGAAAATAGGCTTAAATGTTTTGTTCGTTACCGTATTTTTTTCCATGAAATATTAGAAAGGAATTTCATCATCTAAATCAGAATTTTCTTGATTTAAATTGTCATTGGGTAAAGCGCTTTTATTATCTGATACTAGGTTTGAATTACTATTATTTCCTCTGCTGTCTAACATTGTTAAACTAGAATTATAGCCTTGTAGAACTATTTCTGTAGAATATTTATCCTGGCCAGTTGTTTCGTCTTTCCATTTTCTTGTGCTCAATGCACCTTCAATATAAACATTAGCACCTTTTTTGACATATTGCTGAACTACATTAACTAAACCTTCATTGAATATTACTACTCTGTGCCATTCTGTTTTTTCTTTTCTTTCACCGCTAGACTTATCTTTCCAGCTTTGGCTTGTGGCAATACTCAACCTAGCAACACTTTTGCCATTTACCATTTGCTTTATTTCTGGATCTGCGCCTAAACGACCTATTAATTGAACTTTATTTAAACTACCTGCCATATTAATTTGATTAAGTTTTGATTATTTATTTTTTAAAGTAATTAATTTATATCATAATAAGCGAATAAATATAAGATGTATGTTTAATTAGAAAAAAAATATGTTGAAAAAAATCGTTGTAAAAGGCGCAAAAGAACACAATTTAAAAAATGTTTCTCTTGAAATACCAAAAGAGAAATTAGTTGTAATAACTGGTCTATCTGGGTCAGGTAAATCATCTCTAGCTTTTGATACAATTTACGCTGAGGGACAGCGACGATACGTAGAAAGTCTATCATCTTATGCAAGACAATTTTTAGATAAAATGAAAAAGCCAAAAGTTGACCTCATTGAAGGATTAAGTCCGGCTATTTCAATTGAGCAAAAAAATACATCAAAAAATCCAAGGTCAACAGTAGCTACAGTTACAGAAATATACGATTATATGAGAGTATTATTTGCAAGAGTTGGAATACCCTACTCGCCATTCACTGGTAAACCTATAGTCTCACAGCCAATAAGTGAGATGGTAGATAAGATTAAAAAATTACCTAAAGATAGTACTATCTATCTTTTAGCACCAATAGTTAGGGGTAGAAAAGGAGAATATAAAAAAGAAATTCTAAATTATAAAAAACGAGGTTTCACTAAAATTAAGGTAAATGGAAAATACTTAAATATTGATGATTTTCCAAATTTAAATAAGAAGTTAAAACATGAAATTTCAATAGTTGTTGATAGAGTAATTCTTAACTCAAGTCTTGGAAATAGATTAGCGGATAGTGTTGAAACAGCTGTTAATCTCTCAAACGGTTTATTGGTTGTAGAGTATGAAAATGAAACTTTACCGAAAAAATTTAGAAAGTTAGAATCTGTTACATTCTCCTCTAAGTTTTCATGTCCAGAGAGTGGTTTTACTATAGAGGAAATTGAACCAAGGCTTTTCTCTTTTAACTCACCCTACGGAGCTTGTGAAGAATGTGAAGGTATAGGACACAGCCTAAATGTAGACCCTAATTTAGTAGTATCAGATCCAAAAAAAAGTCTTCAAGATGGTGCTATTGAGCCATGGGCAAAATCTACATCTATGTACTATGCCCAAACATTAGCCTCTTTAGCTAAGCACTATAAAATTTCAATGAGTGATCCATGGAGAAAAATACCAAAAAAAATACAAGATATAATCTTATTTGGATCAGATGAAGATGAAATAAAATTTTCTTACGATGATGGTTATGAAGCTTATACAACAAAAAAAACATTTGAAGGAGTAGTCAATAATTTAGAGAGAAGATATTTAGAAACTGACAGCGAATGGAAAAGAGAAGAGATTTCTCAATATCAAAGCGAAACTAAGTGTGAAAAGTGTAAAGGTATGAGATTAAAAGATGAAGCTCTTTGTGTTAAAATTAATAAATTAAATATTAGCGAAGTAACAGAAAAATCTATAGATGATGCCCAAAAATGGTTTGAAAATCTACAAAACGTATTAACGGAAAGAGAAAATAAAATTGCGCAGCACATTTTAAAAGAAATAAATGAAAGATTAAATTTTTTATTAAACGTTGGTTTAAACTACCTAACATTATCAAGAGAGTCAGGTACATTATCGGGTGGTGAAGCACAACGTATAAGGTTAGCATCACAAATAGGTTCAGGTTTGACAGGTGTTCTTTATGTTCTCGACGAGCCATCAATCGGTTTGCACCAAAGGGATAATAAAAAACTTATAAAGGCTCTAAAAAAATTAAGAGATCTTGGTAATACTGTAATTGTTGTAGAGCATGATATTGAAACAATGGAAAATTCTGATCATATTATTGATATAGGGCCTGAAGCAGGACTGAATGGAGGTCAAATCGTTGTGGATGGAACTGTTAAACAAATAATTCAAAGTCAAAAGAGTATAACGGGAGATTATTTATCTGGAAAAAAATATATAGCTGTTCCAAAAAAACGTAGATTAGCGAAAAATGGAAGGTTTATTGAAATAAGTGGAGCAAGTGGAAATAATTTAAAAAAAGTAAATTTAAAAATACCAGTTGGAACTTTTACTTGTGTAACTGGAGTTTCTGGCAGTGGAAAATCAACTTTAATATTACACACTCTTTATAACGCATTTAATTTACTTCTGAATAAAAATAAAAGCCGTAAAGTTCCAAAAGCTTTTACCGGTTTTAAAGGTACAGAGTTAATTGATAAGATTATAGATATAGATCAATCCCCTATTGGAAGAACACCCAGATCAAACCCCGCTACCTACACAGGTGCATTTGGCCCAATTAGAGATTGGTTTGCTGGATTACCTGAATCAAAAGCACGTGGTTATAAAGTTGGTAGATATTCTTTTAATGTAAAAGGCGGTAGATGTGAAACATGCGAAGGAGATGGCGTGATTACTTATGAGATGCATTTTCTTCCTGATGTTTTTATACCGTGTGATACATGTAAAGGAGCAAGATACAACAGAGAAACTTTAGAGATTAGATTCAAAAATAAAAATATTGCAGATGTTCTAGATATGACTGTTGATGAAGGATGTGAATTTTTCGAAAATATACAAAGTATTAGATCAAAGCTTATCACCCTTAAACATGTGGGTTTGGGGTACATGAAAATTGGTCAACAAGCTACCACGCTATCAGGAGGTGAGGCACAAAGAATTAAACTAGCTAAAGAATTATCAAAAAGACCAACTGGAAGAACATTGTACATTTTAGATGAACCCACGACCGGTTTACACTCTCATGACATAAAAAAACTATTAGAAATTCTTCAAGCTTTCGCTAATACTGGAAATACCGTTGTGGTAATAGAACATAATCTTGACGTTATAAAAACAGCAGACCATATAATCGATATGGGTCCTGAGGGTGGTATAAATGGTGGAAGAATTATTGCTGAAGGTACACCTGAAAAAGTGGCTGAAGTAAAAGAGAGTTTTACCGGTAAATTTCTCAAAGAAATCATGGGTGATAACTCGATGAAAAAAACTGCCTAAAGAGTTTAATTGTGTTATAACAGAATCATGACAAATATATTACAATCGTTATCAAAGACAGTTCACCTTTCTTTAGGTTTAGCTATTTTATTGTTTTTAGGTTTACATTTTTTTGGTGATGGTTTTGCATTTGATACAATCTTTTGGAGCTGGTTGTTTAGGTATATTCATGTGACAGTAGGAATTATGTGGATTGGTTTATTGTGGTATTTTAATTTTGTTCAGATACCTAACATGCCTAAGATTCCGGATGAGCAAAAACCAGCTATTGGGAAAGTGATTGCACCTGCCGCTTTATTCTACTTTAGATGGGCAGCAGCCTTTACAGTTATATCTGGATTAATTTTAGCATGGCTGAATGGTTATGTTCACAGTGCAATGATACTTGGATTAGATGGTTCAGGCGGTAAAAACACTGCAATAGGTATTGGAATGTGGTTAGGTTTAATAATGGCTTTTAACGTATGGTTCGTAATATGGCCAAATCAAAAGAAAGCTCTAGGCATGGTGGAATGCACACCAGAAGAGAAAGCTGCTTCTGCTAAAACAGCAATGTTATTTTCAAGGACTAATACCCTGCTCTCTCTACCAATGTTATTAACAATGGTAGCAGCTCAAAACTTATATTAATTTAAGGGACTATTTTTTCTTCCTCTTTTTCAAGAGTCTTGTAGCTAACTTTAAAAAATTTTAATATTGGTGAAGCGACAAATATCGAAGAGTAAGTACCAATAAAAACACCCAAAATCATTGCAAAAGAAAAACCTCTTAAAATCTCTCCGCCTAAAATAAATATTGAGAATAAAGCTAATAAAGTTGTCACTGATGTAATTATTGTTCTTGCAAGTGTTTCGTTGATGGATAAATTGGCGATATTTGCTATTTCAAGTTTATGATACTTTCCTAAATTTTCTCTAACCCTATCATAAATTACCACCGTATCATTCATAGAGTATCCAACAATGGTAAGCACAGCTGCAATAATAGATAAATTTATTTCTAAAGACAAAAGCGAAAATACTCCAAGTGTAATTACAACATCGTGAAATAAAGCTACAATAGCACCAACGCTAAACTGCCATTCAAATCGAACCCATATATAGAAAAGCATTGCGGCTAATGATAAAGTAATAGCAATTATTCCTGATTGCAAAAGTTCTGCGCTAACTTTTGGCCCAACGTTTTCAACACGCCTAAAATTTATTTCAGAATTTAAACTATCAGATAGTTTTTGTTTAATTTTAGGTATCAGATTATTGTTATCACCTTGTTCTTCAACTTTAATTAAAAAATCACCCTCTTTACCAAACTTTTTAACATTTACATCGCCTAGATTCATGTCATTCAAAGAATTTCTAATTGAAGAAACGTCTGTATTAATTGATCTTATTTCTATTAAAGTACCTCCTTTAAAATCAATTCCGTAATTCAACCCTTTAAAAGCTATGAAAATAACACTTAATATAAATACAATAATAGAAAGAATATTTGCCGGCTTAAATTTTGATGAAAAATTATAATTAGTCATTAAATTTTGATTTCCTTATTATTATTTAAAACTACGAGAGATGTTAAATGTCTTGCTAAAAAATATGCTGTAAATAACGTAGTCACAATTCCAATTCCTAAGGTAATAGCAAATCCTTTCACTGGACCAGATCCAAAAGCAAATAATATCGCTGCTGCTATTAAAGTAGTTATATTGGCATCTAAAACTGTAATTTTAGCTCTAGCATATCCGCTATCAAAAGCATGAATAATAGATTTTTCTGTTTTTAGTTCTTCTCTTATTCTTTCAAAGATCAGAACGTTCGCATCAACAGCCATACCAACTGTTAATATAATTCCAGCTATACCTGGTAAAGTTAATGTAGCTTCAAGAATAGTTAAAATTCCAACTAACATAATTAGGTTGGCAATTAGGGCGGTATTAGCAATTAAACCAAATATTCTGTATTTGAAAAACATAAATAGTATTACCAAAACAAAACCTATAATTAATGATGTTATGCCAGATTTAATCGAGTCTTCACCTAAATCAGGACCTACTGTTCTTTCTTCAACTACTAAAAGAGGTGTTGGTAAAGCACCTGATCTTAGAAGTAGTGCAAGATCAGTTGCCTCTTGAAAAGTAAAATTTCCAGAAATCATTCCATTTCCAGAAGTTATCGGCTCGTTAATATTTGGAGCACTCACTATCTCTCCATCAAGAACTATAGCTAGTCTCTTTCCTACATTATCAGTAGTAGCTCGTCCAAATTTTTGAGCACCTAATCTATCTAGAGTAAAAGATACCGTAGGTTCATTATTTTGATTTTGTATACTTGGTTGAGCATCTATTAGATTTTCACCACTCATAACAATTCTCTTGCTAACAAATAATTTTTCTCCATTTTCAGAAATAAGTTCTTCAGAACCAAACTCATCATTTTCAGAAACTAATCTAAAGTTTAATTTAGCAGTTTGACCTAACAAAGATTTTATTCTTTCTGGATCTTTTAAACCTGGTAATTCAACTAAAATTCTTTTTTCACCTCTTTGAAGAATGGTAGGTTCTTTAGTTCCTACATCATCAATTCTTCGTCTTACTATTTCAATTGACTGCTTTAAAGCAGAGTTATTGATAGTTAATAATCCAAATTTAGAAAAGCTAATTTCGATCTCATTATTATTATTTTTTTTATAATCTAGTTCAAATGATCTATAATTATCTAAATAAGGGTTAACCACATTATCTTTTTTAGAGAAAAAGAGTAATTCAAATTTTTCGACATCATTAATAATCAAATTCAAATTTTGATTATTAATTTTGAAATTTTGATAGCTTAATCCATTATCTTTTAATAATTTTTTAATTGGAATTACTTTTGATTGAATTTTTTCTTCCACTAAATTATCAGAGTTTATTTCTAATAGAAGATAAGATCCACCTTGAAGATCTAAACCTAGGTTAACTTTTTTATCTATTATTTTATTTTCTTGAAAATTTAAAATTGAGAAAAAACTAATAAATAGAAAAATAATGTAAATTATTAATACATTTATTTTTGAGAAATTTAACACGAAAAAGAATTATTTTTTAACTTCTTCTTTTTTAAGCAGACTAGTGATTGTAGATCTAATAATTTGTACTTTTGTATTCTCACCAATAATTACTTCTATACGATCATCTTCCATAACTCGATCAACAATACCTATTATACCACCAGATGTTATTACTTCATCACCTCTTTTAAGGGAATCAACCATTGTTTTATGGTCTTTAACTCTTTTTTGCTGTGGTCTGATTAGAAAAAAGTAAAAAATAATAAATATTAAAATTAATGGAATGAATTGTGCAAATCCTTGTCCGCTCATGCAGAAAGAAATATAGGAAAAGGTCTAATTAAACAAGCAAATTTTAATTAAATTTTATCCTGGTTATTCATATACTTTCTTAAGACAGGCGGAATATTTACGGAACCATCCTCGTTTTGATTGTTCTCTAATAAAGCAATCATTAGTCTGCCTACAGCTAATCCTGATCCATTTAATGTTCCAAGAAATTCTGATCCTTTTTCTGATTTAAATTTTGCGCCCATTCTTCTTGATTGAAAAGTACCGCAAGAGGAACAGCTTGAAATTTCTCTATATTTATTTTCAGAAGGTATCCAAGCTTCTATATCATAAGTTTTTTCAGCACTAAATCCCATATCACCGGATGATAAAAGTATAACCTGATAAGGAATTTCAAGTTTTTCTAAAATTTTCTCAGCACAATTTAACATTCTATTAAGTTCTTCAATGCATTTTTCTGGCTCAACTATGCTAACAAGTTCAACTTTATAAAATTGGTGCTGCCTGATCATACCTTTGGTATCTTTTCCGTAGCTTCCAGCTTCTTTTCTAAAACAAGGTGTAGATGCTACAAATCTTTTTGGCAATTGTTTCTTATCAATAGTTGATTTTCTCACTAGATTTGTAAGTACTACTTCGGCAGTTGGTATCAAAAACTTCCTTTGGTCAGTATTATCAAATTTAATTTCAAATTGGTCTTCTTCAAATTTTGGCAGTTGACCCGTGCCAAACATAACATCCTCATTTACAATTAAAGGCGGAGAAATCTCAGTGTATTTAAATTCATTAACGTGTGTATCAAGCATAAAATTAATCAATGCTCTTTCCAGTAATGCATAGTTTTCTTTTAAAACAACAAATCTTGATCCTGATAATTTAATTGAACTTTCAAAATCGATATTATTATTTTTTGAACCAAGCTCAACATGAGATTTTATTTTGAAAGAAAACTTTTTTATACTGCCCTCTTGTTTAATTAATTTATTAGATTTTTCATCCTTGCCGATTGGAACATCATCTAAAGCAATATTAGGAAGAGCATAAATTATTTTATTAACTTCACTCTGACTATCGAATTGTTTTTTTGATATAATTTCAATTTGATCTGAGATTTTTTTTGATTTTTCAAAGTTAGCTTTATCTTTAGATTTAGATAAAGATTTTTTTTCTTGTTCTAGGCTTTCTTTTTTACTTATTAATTCTCTGTTAAAGGTATCTTTTTTAGAAAAATCTTCATCATTAAAATCAATATTTCTATCTGTAAGTTTCTTTTTAAAAGTTTCTAAATTTTTTCTTAAATCTTTTATATTATGCATCTTTTAAATTATCTTTATTAGCTTTTTTTTCAGTGAATCTAACGGTTATTATAGATAATTCATAAAGTAATAAAAGTGGAATTGCCAGACCTACTTGTGTTATTGGATCTGGAGGAGTTAGAATAGCTGCAACTGTGAAAATAATCACAATGATATATCTTCTTGATTTCTTTAAATATTCTGAATTAACAACTCCAATTCTAGCTAGAAGATTTAATAATATTGGTAATTGAAAACTAATTCCAAATGCAAAAATTAATCTCATAATTAAAGATAAGTACTCATTCACTTTTGCTTCTAGTTGAATTGGTAAACTTGAACTTGTGCCCATAGTTTCAAAAGATAAAAAGAATTTAATAGCTAATGGCATCACTAAATAATAAACTAGCATTCCACCAAATAAAAATAGTATTGGTGTAGATATCAAATAAGGTAATAAAGCTTTTTTCTCATTTTGATAGAGACCCGGAGCTATAAATTTATAAATTTGTATTAATAAAACAGGACTTCCAATAAAAATTGATGAAAAAAAAGCAACTTTTAAATAAGTAATAAAAGTTTCATGTAATGCAGTAAATATAAGTCGTCTAGATGTAGGGTCATCTTTAACTGCTTCAGCGTATGGATTTACTAAAAATGCGTATATGTATTCTGCAAAAGTGTAAGAAATAACAAAAATTAAAAATATAAATACTATTGATTTTATTAATCTTGAACGTAATTCTATAAAATGACTCGTGAAAGAATTATTTTCGCTCATTCTCTTTTTTTTCTTTATTTGTCTGATCAGAATTAATTATATTTTTTTCAATATCTATATCATCAGTAACTGAGGTGACTTCCCTTTGAAAACTGCTTATAGTATTTTTTAATTTTCCAAAGAAAGAACCTATTTTTTTAAGAGCTATTGGAAATTCTTTTGGACCTAAAACAAGAATTGCAATTATAACGACAGTTAAAATCTCTAACCAACCAATTTGGGGCATATTAGATTATTTATTTTCAGAATTATTGTCTGAATCTTTTTCTGAATTATTGCTTCCAGCAGATGGGTCATCGGACATACCTTTTTTAAAACTTTTAATACCTTTAGCAAGATCTCCCATAATGCTTGATATTTTTCCTTTTCCAAAAAGGATCACAACTAAAATTGCTATAATTATTATTCCTGTCCAGCCTATATTTCCCATATGGAAATTATATACAATAAATCTTCTTAAATATATATGTTTATTTTTCTTCTTCTGGTGCTTTTTTTATCGCCTCATCAATATCTTCATAAATATTGTTTTTTTCTTTAAGTGACTGCTCTTTAAAAAATTTGCCTGTACCAAATATTGACTTGTCAATACTAGATGTATCAATTAACCCTGCTGTACCAAGTTCATCAATTGTTGGTAAATCAGAAAGTTTCTGGATATTAAAATGATTTAAAAAATTTTCAGTTGTCGCATATTGTATTGGCTTGCCAGGGACATCTTTTCTGCCAGCAGGTCTAACCCAATCTAATTCGAGTAATATATCTAACGTATTAGAGGCAAAGGATACACCTCTTATTTCCTCAATTTCAGATCTGGTAACTGGTTGGTGATAGACAATAATAGCTAATGTTTCTACTGTAGCTTTAGAAAGTTTTTTTTGTGTAGATTTTTGAAGCGCCATCAATTTAGATAAATCCTCAGCAGTTCTAAATGACCATTTATTTTTTATACAAACCAAATTAATTCCTCGGTTTTTATAAATTTCTTTTAAATTATCTAAAATTTTTTTGATGTTTGTATCTGTTTGAATTCTTTTTTCTATAGTTTCAATGTCAAGTGGTTCAGATGCAGCAAATAATATTGCCTCGACTTGTCTTTCTAATTTTGAAGGTGAGGATGGAAAATTAATTATATTATCTTTCTTTTTACTAGACATATTAAGTTCTTTTAATCATTAATTTTTCAAACAATTTACTTTGAGATACTTTTACTATTCCTTCTTTAGTTAATTCTAAACTAGCTGCAAAAATTCCTGCAATTCCAGTTTTTTTCATCTCATTTTTTGAATAAAATTTTGGAATTAATTCATTTATATTTTTCCAATCTTTAATTTTATCTAAATTATTTCTTATTTGTTTAATTCCTTCCTCTGTAGTTAAAACTGGTAATTTTGGAATGCTTATATTTTGAAAAGTTTTTTGCGTTTGAATAACAGCATATGTTTTAAGCAGATCGTATAGAGATACGTCATATACTGGAGTATTGATGGATCTAATCCCTCCTTTCATGCCTCTAGTAAATATATGAACTCCTAATCTTTTTTTTTGCAACATTTGATCTGACAATATTCTTATCAGCTCAAGTTTTTTAAGTTGTAGTTTAAGTTTTTCTGCTACTTCTAATGCTTTAAAATCATCATCTTCATCATCAGGTAACAAAAGTTTAGATTTTAAATAAGCCAACCAAGTAGCCATAAGTAAAAACTCCGTAGCAGTTTCTAAATTTAGATTTTCATTCTCTTTGATAAACTCTAAAAATTGATCAGCTAGCTTAGTGATTGATATCTCAGCTAAATTAACTTTTTGTGATTTTGCTAAATCTAAAAGAACTTCAAGCGGACCACTGTAATTAGGAATGTTAACTGAAATTTGATTTGATTCCATTAATAATTTTACCTTAAAATTTTATAAATTTCCGATGTTTTTTTTACAGTAAATTTGTCTATATAAGGAACAGATTTAATCAATTTTAAGTTGTCTTTAATTTTTCCTTCACAATAAAGAACTAAATTACAACCTGCCTCAAGGGCTTTTTTTGCATTTGTCGCTAGATCATATTTTAAAGCTTTCATCGAAATATCATCTGACATTAAAATTCCTTTAAAACCAATTTTTTTTCTAATAATTTGATTAATAATTTTTTTTGAAAAAGTAGATACATTTTTATTATCAATTTTTGAAAATAGTATATGCGCTGTCATTGCTAATTTTGCTGAATTAGATTTAAAAGGAAAAAAATCTATTAAATTTAAATTTTTTTCACTTAAATTTACCTTAGGTAAATAAATATGACTATCTTGAGTAGCGCATCCATGACCGGGAATATGCTTTATTACAGAAATGATTTTATGTTTTTGACACTCACGAACTGTAATTTCACCTAAAGTTTTAACTATTTCTTTATTATGTGAAAAACTTCTAGAACCAATAATTTTACTAGTGTTCTTTCTTAATACATCTAAGACAGGTATAGTATTAATATTTACACCAATAATCTTGAGTAGATTACATAGAGATTTTAAATAATTTTTATAAATAAAAATTGCAGATTTTTTATCTTTCTCAAAAACTTTACCAAAATAATTTGCGTTTAAATGATGATTAAAAATATTTTTTAATCTTGAAACTGTCGACCCCTCTTCATCAATTAAAATTGGGAAATTTTTACTTTTAGAATATTTTTTAATTTGATCGATCAGTCTTTGTGTTTGTTTTAAAGAATAAATATTTCTTTTAAATAGAATTACGCCCCAAGGTCTTTCTTTTAAAAGAAGCATTTTTTCTTTTTTACTTAAAGTTCTTCCTTTTAAACTGATAATAATAGCTTTTTTTTTCATTGTGATTTAAGAAGATTCCAAAAACTTCTTGGTTTATCATTTTTTATTTCATTAGAAAAACCGTCATTAAATTGAATCACGTTATCAGTATCATTCTTAAGTATTGGTAAATTTGATATTTTATCATTTAGTATTTGATCAATATTATTCCGATTAAACTCTTTATTTTCAATATTTTTATTTGAGGAATAGTATTTAAATGTACTTCCGAAAAAGATTATAACTAAAATAAGAAAAAATATACTTATAATCTTTTGCATTACATTTTATCAGGTAGGGAGACCCCAAGTATTCCCATACCGTTTTGAAGTACAATAGCAGTAAGATTCATGATTGCAAAAATTTCATTTCTTTTGATTTTTTCATCTTTTATAAATTTGTATTTTTCGTCTTCATTACCTTTACTCCAATAAGAATGAAATAAAGTTGCTAAATCATATAAGTAAACAGGTATTTTATGCAGATCAAATTTATTGCAAGCGGACTCAATTATTTTTGGCCATTCGAATACTTTTCTCAATATTTTTTGCTCGATTTCGTTTAATTGAAAATCCTTATCATTTAATTCTACTTCATTAGTAAATTTAATTTTTAATGATCTTAAAATTGAATTTATTCTTGCATAAGCATATTGAACATAAAAAACAGGATTATCTTTGTTTTTTTCTTTAACTTTATCAAAATCAAAATCTAGTTCTACATCATTGCTTCTGTTTAGCATCATGAATCTAATTGGATCTTTCTCTACTTCATCGAGAAGATCTTGAGCTGAAATAAATTCTCCTGCTCTCTTAGACATTTTAAACGGTTGACCATTTTTATAAAGTTTTACCAATTGACAAACTTTACAATCCAACAAAATTTTATTATCTGATAAAGCTGATACAGCTGACTTAATTCTTTTTATGTATCCGGTATGGTCAGCGCCTAATATATTAATAAGATTATCATATTTTCTATCAACTTTGTCCATATGATAAGCGATATCATTCGCAAAATAAGTCCAGGATCCATCATTTTTCTGAAGAGCTCTGTCTGTATCATCACCAAATAATGTAGATTTAAAAATTAATCTTTTAACTTTTTTCCAATCTTTTATGTTTTCGCCTTTTGGTGGATCAAGATATCCTTCTTCAACATAATTTCTCTTTTTTAAATTATTTATCGCTTTATCGACCATGTTTTTATTCACTATATCTGTTTCGGACAAAAAGTTATCATGGGATATACCTAGCTTTTTTAAATCATCTTTTATTAAATTCATTGAAACTTCTAGTGATTTATTTTTTAAGAAATCAAAATTTTCATCAAAATCAGTCAAGTTAAGTTCTTTGTTTTCATTGAGAATATCTTTAGCTATATCTTTGATGTATTCGCCTGGGTAAAGATTTTCTTTATTTGGAAATGGTTTTTTTTCTTTAATCTCTATGATTCTGTGATGCACAGACTCAACAAAATTTTTTATTTGGTTACCGTAATCATTAATATAATATTCTTTAGTTACTTTATTACCATTAAACTTCAGTAAGTTAGCCAACACATCCCCATATATTGCTCCCCTACAATGACCTACATGCATTGGGCCGGTTGGGTTAGCTGAAACAAACTCTATATTGTAAGATTTATTTGATTTAAAACTTCCATACTTTTTATTGTTTTCTAAAATAAAGTTTATGTTTTTGATTAAAGCAGATTTAGAAAGCTTAATATTGATAAAACCTGGTCCTGCAGTTTCGATATCAGCAAAATTTTCTATATTATCTAAAAAAAGTTTCTTTAATTTTTGAGCTAAATCATTAGGATTTAATTTATTTGATTTGCCTAAAACCATTGCAATATTGCAAGACAAATCAAAATTAAATTGAGAAGGTGGTATCTCTAAACTAACATTCTTTAAATTATCGATATTATCTAAATTTAAATGAGTTTTATTTTTTAAAACTAGATTTTCTATCTCTTTAAAATAATTTTCGAAAATGTTCATTATATTTTATTATATAAATTTATTGCATATCTATCAGTCATACCAGCAATATAATCACAGATAGTTCTCTCCAAATCACTATTGTTTCTAATATTAGTTATAAATTTTTTTGGATTTTTTCTAATTTTAACAAAAAGTTTTTTAATTATATTCCTTCCTAAATTTGCTTTTGAGTGTACTTTTTGATGAAAATACATTTTTTTTTTCAAAAAGCTTTTAATTTGGTTATCAAATTTTTTCATTTTATTTGAAAAAGTCACTATTTGATTTTTTGCATTATAAACGTCTTTTAAATTTAAAATCTTATTTTTTTTCAAATTTTTTTTAGTTGTTTCAATAACATCACTTACCATTTCATTTATTGTCTCCCTTATAATTTGTCTGATAATTATATCGATTGAGTATTTTTTTTTCTTTTTTTTATGCTTTAAAACTATTCTATTTAAAACTGGTATATTTTTTAAATCACTTAACTTGAATAAATTTGATTTTAATCCATCTTCTAAATCATGGCTATTATAAGCAATATCATCAGAAATCGATGCAATCTGTGCCTCTAAAGATGAGTTAGTTTTAAAATTAATTTTCTTTCTAAAAAAATCTCTTCCTAAAATTTTATTAATTTTCGATAAGTCTTTAACTGGTCCATTATGTTTTATTAAACCATCAATAGTTTCAATGGAAAGATTTAAACCTTTAAATTCATAATATCTATTTTCTAAGATTGTAATAATTCTTAAAGTTTGTACATTGTGATCAAAGCCTCCGTAATTTTTCATACATTTATTTAAAGCTTCTTCTCCAGCGTGGCCAAAAGGAGTGTGTCCTAAATCATGGGCTAAACTTAAAGTTTCAGACAAATCCTCATTTAAGTTAAAAAATTTTGATAAGGTTCTAGCAATTTGCGAAACTTCTAAAGAATGAGTAATTCTTGTTCTAAAATGATCTCCAGATGTATTGATAAATACTTGGGTTTTGTGTTTTAACCTTCTAAATGCAGTTGAATGAATAATTCGGTCTCTATCTCTTTGAAAGTCATTTCTTAAATCAGTTCTTTTTTCTATAAAGAATCTTCCGCTAGATTTAAGTGGAACTGCATATCTAGCTAATTTTTCAATTGATTTTTTTTGCATGCTTTATACATAGATTATATACTAGATATACATTGTTTATGGAAAAGAAATTAAATTTTACTGATCAAGCTTTAAATCAAATCAATATAATAACTAAAGATCAAGATAAGAAGTTTTTTAGAATCACTGTCCAAGGTGGAGGCTGTTCTGGATTTAAATATAATTTTGGTTTTGATACAAAAACTAATGATGATGATGTTGTTTTTGATAAAGTAATTATTGATAGATCTTCTCTTGATATCATCTCTGGGTCTGTTGTTGATTTCAAAAAAGAGATGATTGGAGAGTCATTTGTAATTGATAATCCTAAAGCAACTGCCTCATGTGGTTGTGGTCTTTCATTCTCAGTTTAATGAAAATTATATCTTGGAATGTTAATTCTGTAAGAGCAAGAATAGAAAATATAAAAAATTATATTAAGGATTCTGAACCAGATATACTCTTGTTACAGGAAATTAAAACACAAAATGAGAATTTTCCAACCGATGAGTTTAAAAATTTAGGTTACGTATCGTACGTATTTGGTCAAAAAAGTTATAATGGCGTTGCTATAATTTCTAAAAATGAACTTAATAATATCAATCTTAATTTTATCAAGGACGATTTAAAGCAATCACGAATAATTACCGCTGATTTAAAGTTTAAAAAAAAAATTATAGTCCTTGTAAATATATATGTTCCTAATGGAAACCCTGTTGATACAGAAAAATATGAATACAAGAAAACATGGTTAAAAAAATTTATAAATAATATTAAAAAAAATGTTCAAAAAAAATCAAATATACTTATCGCTGGAGATTTTAACATTATTCCTGAAGAAATTGACGTACATGATTTCAAAAGATATGAAAACGATGCTTTAGGAAGATTAGAAATTAGAAAAAAATATAGAGAACTAATTAATTTGGGTTTTAAAGATGTCTATCGTTTGAAAAATAAAACAAAACAAGAGTATACTTTTTGGGACTATTTTGCAGGATCTTGGCAGAAAAACTATGGTATGAGAATAGATCATTTTTTACTTTCAAATAATTTAATTGAAAATGTAAAATCAATTAAAATAAATAAAAAACCAAGATCAAAAGAGAAACCCTCTGATCACACACCAATCGAATTAGAAATTATTTAACTCTACCGTATATATCTTGATACCTGACAATATCTGTCTCTTTTAAAATTGAGCCTAATTGAGCTTCAATTATCTTAACCGGTTTTTTATAAGGATTTTCAATTCTGTGTATAGATTTTACAGGAATAAAAATAGTTTCATTAGGCTTCAAAACAAATTTGTTTTTGTTTAGTGTAATTTTTGGAGTACCTTGAGTTACTACCCAATGCTCAGAACGATGAAAATGTTTTTGAAGACTTAAAACCCCTTTAGGTTTAACGTATAATTCTTTTATTAAAAAATTTTTTCCATTATACAAGTTTGTATATCTGCCCCAAGGTCTGTAAAAAATATTTTTTTTTCTTTGGTATTTAGTTTTTAATTTATCATAAACTTTACAAATCTCTTTCCAGCTGCCTAGGTCAGACCAGGGTATATTTAAATTTATAGCATTAATATATTTTGATTTTTCCAATATTGCATAATCAAAAGAAATTGATTTGCATTTTAAAAAATCATTTTTTTGAAGATAGTAAATATTATTTTTTAATTTTGATTTGTTTACAGAATTTAAACAATTATTAAAGTTTCTATTTTGGAACTTTTTAAAGTTATTAATTATTGATTTTTTTGTTAAGAAAAACATTCCAGAGTTCCAATAGGCATTTTTTTTAATAATTTTTTTTGCTTTTTCTAAATTAGGTTTTTCAATAAATCTTGTAACCTTGTTTTTGTTTTTTATTTTTTTTGATAAAAAATAACCAAATTCAGAAGAAGGATTAGAAGGTTTAATACCAAATATAAAAATATTATTTTCTGTCAAATATTTTTGGTTTTGCTTAATAGCTTGATTAAACAGTTTTGTTTTTTCAATTAAATGGTCTGAGGTTAAAAAAATTAAAGGTTGATTTTCGGGTATTTCTTTAATTAAAACTGAACTAAGCATAGCAGGTGCAGTATTTCTTTTTGCTGGTTCAAGTATAATTTTATATTTTTTAATACCTTTTAGTCTTAAATGTTTTTTAATTTCACTTATGTATTTTTGATTGGTGCTTATTATTGGATAATCAAAAATCGAATTTTTAACTCTCTCTAAAGTTTTTCCGAATAGTGTCCAATTTCCAAAGTCGATAAATTGTTTTGGTTGATGATGTTTTTTATCAGACCAAAGTCGTGTGCCAGAACCGCCACATAAAATAACTGGACGTATTTTCATTAAATTTTTGAATATTCTTTAACTTCTTTTTTCTTACCTGGGTGAGTTGGAGCTCCGAGGTAAGCAGGTCCAACTGTTTGTGCATATTTCCATATTGTGCCCGATCCAAAACTTGATTTTTTTTCTTTCCATTTTTTTCTTCTAGCTTTTAATTGAGCGTTAGTTAGTCTAACATTAATCGAACCTTTTTTTGCATCAATGTCGATTACATCTCCATTTTTAAGAAGTGCAATTGGGCCACCCATTGCGGCTTCTGGACCAACATGACCAACACAAAAACCTCTAGTAGCTCCTGAAAATCTTCCGTCAGTAATAAGTGCAACTTTTTCACCTTTACCTTGGCCATAAATAGCTCCAGTTGTTGAAAGCATTTCTCTCATTCCTGGGCCACCTTTTGGACCTTCGTATCTGATTATTATTACGTCTCCATCTTTGTATTTTTTTGTTTGCACTGCTTTCATTGCGTCTTCTTCATTATCAAAACATCTAGCTTTACCTGTAAATTGTAATTTTTTTAATCCCGCAATTTTTACGATTGCTCCTTCTGGGGCTAGATTGCCTTTTAACCCAACAACACCTCCATCTGGAGAAAGTGGGTTATTATATTCTCTTAGAACTTTTTGATTAGTATTAAATTTTATATTTGCTAAGTTTTCTTTCATAGTTTTTCCTGTAACAGTCATACACTCACCATGAATATAACCTCCCTCATATAAAGTTTTTAATAACATAGGAACACCACCTGCTTCCCACATATCTTTAGCTACATATTTTCCACCAGGTTTCAAATCTGCAAGATAAGGTGTTTTTTTAAATATTTTTGCAACGTCCATAAGATCAAATTTTATTCCAACTTCGTTTGCTAAAGCTGGTAGATGTAAAGCAGCGTTAGTTGATCCTCCAGTAGCTGCAACTATTGTAGCAGCATTTTCTAAAGCTTTTTTTGTTACGATATCACGTGGTTTAATATTTTTTTCTAATAAGTTCATTACTGTTTGACCACTATCAAAAGCATACTTATCTCTTTCTTCATAAGGCGCTGGTGTTCCTGCAGAATATGGTAATGCAAGACCTATTGCTTCAGATACACAAGCCATAGTATTAGCCGTAAATTGTCCCCCGCACGCTCCTGCGCTTGGGCAAGCAACTAATTCTAATTTTCTTAATTCGTCTGAAGACATTTTTCCTGAAGAATGTTTACCAACAGCTTCGAACACATCTACGACTGTAACGTCTTTTCCTTTAAATTTTCCAGGTAAGATAGAGCCACCATAAATAAAAACACTAGGAACATTTAGTCTAAGCATGGACATCATTAAACCTGGTAAAGATTTATCACAGCCAGCAATCCCAACTAAAGCATCATAACAGTGTCCTCTAACAGTAAGTTCGGCAGAGTCAGCTATTATCTCTCTTGAAATTAAAGATGATTTCATTCCCTCATGACCCATTGCTATACCATCCGTAACGGTTATTGTGCAAAATTCTCTTGGTGTCCCACCGCTCTCTTTCACACCTTTTTTAACCGATTGTGCTTGTCTCATTAAAGCTGTGTTGCAAGGAGCAGCTTCGTTCCAAGTTGAAACAACACCAACAAATGGTTTTGCTACATCTTGTTCTGTTTCTCCCATAGCGTAGTAAAATGATCTATGAGGGGCTCTGTCTGGACCTAGAGAAGTATGACGACTTGGTAATTTTTTTTTATTAAATTTTGACATTTTTAATTGATACTAGTTACAATACTTCTTAATTTACTATCTTCAATAGTTAATTCTTTAAGTAATTTTTTATCATTTTGAACAATTTCCTTGGGAGCATTTTTTATATAAGCTTTATTTTTTAGTTTATTATCTAAAGCATTTATTTGATTGTTTAACTTCTCAATTTTTTGGGAAATTCTTATTTTTTGAGATGCTAAATCAATATTTTCATTAAAATTTAAAGAAATTTTTTCATTTTGGGATAAAATTTCAATTGAGTTATTATCAACTTTTTTCAATTTTAAAATATTTTCTATTCTGCCGACATGTTTAGCTAGAATTAAGTTATTTTGAATTATTTTTCTTAACTTAGATGATTTTTCCAAGAAATGAACATCGCAATATAATTTAGGAGTAATTTTTAATTCTGATTTTGATGATCTTATAGTTGAAATAAATTCAATTAAATTATTTATATCTTTACAGTTTTTTTTAAACTTGCTTATCGTTTTATATTTTGGCCACTCAGATAGAATCAAGTTTGTTTTAGTTAATTTTTTATAATTGTTCTTAATCCAAACTGTTTCGGTAAAAAAAGGGATAAATGGATGCAACAACTTAAGTATATTCGACATCATAAAAGAGGAAAATAATCTAGCTTCATTTAATTCAGATTTATTTTGAGAGTTAAAAATTGGTTTTAAAAATTCTAAATACCAATCACAATAATAATGCCAAACGAATTGATAGATATGTTTTGCGGCCTCATCAAACCTAAAAATTTCAAGACTTTTAGTTACTAAATTTTGAGTTGTTACAAATTCATTATAAATCCAGTGATTAATTGATAATTTAATAGAATTAATATTTATTTTCTTATCAAATTTACATTTATTTAATTGTAAAAAATTATTTGCACTCCAAATTTTTGTAATAAAGTTCCTATTACCTATCACTCTATCTTTTGCTAATTTTACATCTCTACCAGGTGATGCCATTGAAATTAAAGTAAACCTTAAGCTGTCTGCTCCATATTCTTTTATTAATTCTAATGGATCAATTACATTCCCTTTAGATTTGGACATCTTCTGTCCTTTTTCATCTCTTACTAGCGCATGAACATAAACTTTATTAAAAGGAGTTTTATTCTGAAAATGATTTCCCATCATAAGCATTCTTGCTACCCAGAAAAAAATAATATCAAAACCTGTTACTAATACAGATGTGGGATAAAATTTTGAAAGTTCTTTGGTTTTATTTGGCCAACCTAATGTTGCGAACGGCCATAGAGCTGATGAAAACCAAGTATCAAGAACATCAGTTTCTTGTCTTAGTTTGAGAGTTTTTTTATTTTTTTTCTTAGCTAATATTAAAGCTTTTTTTTCATTTTCAGCTACAAAAATATTATTCTTGTCATCATACCAAGCCGGAATTCTGTGACCCCACCAAATTTGACGAGAGATACACCAAGGCTCAATATTTTTCATCCATTGAAAAAAAGTTTTTGTCCAATTTTCAGGATAAAAAGATGTTTTACTATCTTTAACAATTTTAATAGGTTTTTTTGCTAACTTTTTTGCATCAACAAACCATTGTTCTGTTAATAATGGTTCAATAATTGAATTAGATCTATCGCCGTAAGGAACTTTATTTTTAATATTTTCTATTTTTACTAAAAAACCATTTTCCTTAAGTTTCTTGATTAATAACTTTCTTGCTTCAAAACGATCTAAACCAATAAATTCCTTTATTCCATTTTTGTTAATTGAACCATTTTTTTCTAATATGTTTATTACTTGTAGATTATTTCTTTTTCCAACGTCATAATCATTAAAATCATGGGCAGGGGTAATTTTAACTGCTCCAGAACCTTGTTCTGGGTCAGCGTAATGATCAGCAATTATTTTAATAGACCTATTAACTAATGGTATAGAAACATTTTTTCCAATTAATAACTTATATCTTTCATCTTTTGGATTTACCGCTATAGCAGTATCACCCATCATTGTTTCAGGTCTCGTGGTTGCAATTGTGATTTTATCAGCAGTTCCTTCAATAGCATAATCTATGTAATATAATTGAGATTGAACATCCTTTTGTATGACCTCTAAATCAGAAATAGCTGTTTGAAGTTTCGTATCCCAGTTCACTAATTTTTTGTCTTTATAAATCAATTTGCCATTATAAAGATCTACAAAAACTTTGATTACAGCCTTGGATAAGTCTTGATCCATAGTAAACCTGGTTCTAGACCAGTCACAAGAGCAACCTAATTTTTTTAATTGATCTAATATTATTCCACCAGACTCTTCTTTCCATTCCCAAACTTTTTTTATGAAATTATCTCTACCTAACTGATTTTTATTTAAGTTTTCTTTTTCAAGATTTTTTTCTACAACTGCTTGAGTAGCTATACCTGCATGATCTGTACCTGGTTGCCATAATGTTTCAAATCCACTCATTCTCTTAAATCTAACTAAAACATCTTGGAGGCTGTTATTTAAGGCATGACCCATATGTAGTCTCCCAGTTATATTTGGCGGTGGTATTACAACAGAAAACTTTTTATTTGATTTAGATTTTTTAGGTATAAAACACTTATTATTTATCCAATAATCAGTGATTATTTTTTCTTCTTTTGAATGGTCGTATTTCTTAAATTCCATAATTTTGAATAATTTCTAATTTACTTTATATCTATAAGCCTACAACCCCTAATAGTTAGATTTTTCTTTATTAAAATAATTAAATGCTTTAATAAATAATTAGTTTATATGATTGGCCACGTGGCGGAATGGTTACGCAGAGGATTGCAAATCCTTTTATCCCAGTTCGATTCTGGGCGTGGCCTCCAAAATTTAGTTGTTTTATTTAATTAAAAAAAGTATGTTGCGCTTTATTCCTCGGTAGCTCAGTTGGTAGAGCAGTTGACTGTTAATCAATTGGTCGCAGGTTCGAGTCCTGCCCGAGGAGCCAACTAACCTACTTTCTCAAATTTTGAAGTATTATTTAAAATTTGTAAAATCTTTTGTTTTTGAGATGATGAAAGAGAAGAGAAAGTTCTACTTAAAAATGAATAGTTTAAATCATCATTTGTATCTTCACTTAGGTTTACATCTTTAAATTCTTTATAATCTTCAAAAAAATATATAATTGGCACTTTTAAAAACTGAGCTAACTGCATTAATCTATTAGAACTAACTCCGTTAGTGCCTTTTTCATATTTTTGAATTTGCTGGAAAGTAACGTTTATTGCCTGGGCGACTTTTGTTTGGGTTAAACCTAAAGATAATCTTCTCATTCTTAATTTTTTTCCTAAATGAATATTGAAATTTTCTTCCATTAGAACTCCCTTTTTTTTAAACAATTAACCCCATAACGGACAATTAAGCAATATATAAAAAAAATAATTTTAGCTTAAAAAAAGGTCAAATTTTAAAAAAAACGTATTGACTTTTTCTATAAAAATAAAGCTAAATTTTGAGATTATTTAACTTCTTTTATTCTATATTCCCAATATCCTGTTTTATCAAACGCTGCTTTAACCCAAAGATATGTATCTTCTTCATACCAAATATCAGTATTTAGTTTTTTATCTTTAGATAAACTTGGATCCGATGAACTAAAATTAAATCTTAATGTTTTATAGGTTTTATCACCAATTTTTACATCTTCCTTACCTAAAAACTCAACTTTTTGTTCAATAATTCTTCCTGAGACGGCACTAATTTGGGCGTTCTTTTGAACAATTTCATGGTTCCACCAAGTTCCAATAATAATATCTTTATCAGCTTTGCCTTTATAAGATGAACCATCGATAATTAAATTTTTGTCTTTTTTATCAATTGAAATATTTACATACTTTTCTTTTTTATTTTGGTTTGTTTCAGACTTGAAACCAGAAAAAACACCATCGATATATTGTTCTTGTCCCGATGCATAGTACTCATACAAATCAATACCAAGCTTAGTGATTTTAAAACTTACTTCGTTATAAATGGTTAAATTTTTACCTTCTCTTTTAAAATCATATTTATGATACCCTATGGGCTTGTTATTTCTAAACAGCTCATACTCTAAATAGTTATATTTAGCATAGTGATCAACATGGCTAAATATTTCAAAACTAATTGAGGAAAATATAAAAATTGAAAGTAAAAGCTTTTTCATATATTTAATGATATGGAAACAAACTCAGTTATTTCGCAGATTGGAAATACACCATTAGTTAGATTAAAACAAGCCTCAGAATTAACAGGTTGCCACATTTATGGTAAAGCTGAATATTTCAATCCAGGAGAATCTGTAAAGGATCGAGCTGCATTATTTATTGTTCAAGATGCCTTAAAAAGGAAATTAATATCAAAAGGTGGAACTATAGTTGAGGGCACCGCAGGAAATACAGGGATTGGTTTAGCAGTAGTTTGTAAAGAGTATGGTTTAAATTTAAAGATTGTAATACCTAAAACCCAATCTATTGAAAAAAAAGAGACTTTAAAAGAATTGGGTGCTGAACTTATTGAAGTTGATGCCGTTCCTTATGCAGATCCAAAAAACTATATTAAGCAATCCAAACAGATTGCGGAGAATTTGAATAAGACCAATTCAAATGGCGTTTATTGGGCGAACCAATTTGACAATATTATAAACACTGAAGCTCATATTCAAACAACAGCTGAAGAAATATGGAGTCAAACAGCAGGATCTGTAGACGGTTTTACTTGTGCAGTAGGTACAGGAGGTACATTAGCAGGCGTATCAATTGGTTTAAAAAATAAAAACAAAAATATTAAAATTGCACTCTCAGACCCAATGGGATCATCTTTATATTCACATATCAAAAATAATAAACTTGAGAGCACTGGGAGTTCAATAACAGAAGGTATTGGAACAGGAAGAATTACGCAGAATTTTGATAAAGCGATTGTTGATGATGCTTTTCAAACAGATGATACCGAAGCATTAAATATTGTTTATGATTTAATCGAAAAGCAAAAAATTGTATTGGGTGGATCATCAGGAATTAATATTGCTGGAGCAATAAAATTAGCTAGGCAAATGGGTCCTGGAAAAACTATCGTTACTATTCTGTGTGATCACGGAAAAAGATACGCTAGTAAAATTTTTAATAAAGAGTTTTTAAGAAGTAAGAATTTACCTATACCAAAATTTTTATAATATTTGACTTAAGAATAGTTTCGTTCGATCAGATTTAGGATTTTCAAAGAATTCTTTTGTTTTAGCTCTTTCTACAATTTTACCTTCATCCATGAAAATCATGTAATCAGCAACTTCTTTAGCGAATCCCATTTCGTGTGTCACAACTATCATAGTCATTCCACCTTTTGCTAAATCAACCATCACATCTAAAACTTCTTTGATCATTTCTGGATCTAATGCAGATGTTGGTTCATCAAATAACATTATTTTAGGTTCCATACACAAAGCTCTTGCAATCGCAGCACGCTGTTGTTGACCACCTGAAAGTTGTCCAGGAAATTTTAATGCCTGATCATCAATTTGAACTCGTTTTAAATTATTCATTGCTATTTCTTCGGCTTGTTTTTTTGGAAGTTTTTTAACCCAAATAGGAGCGAGTGAACAATTATCTAAAATAGATAAATGAGGGAATAAATTAAATTGTTGAAATACCATTCCAACTTCAGCTCTTATTTTCTCAATATTTTTTGTACTTTCAGAGAGTTCTGTGCCATCAACAATAATATTTCCCTCTTGATGCTCTTCTAATCTATTAACACACCTAATTAGCGTTGACTTACCAGATCCAGATGGTCCGCATATAACAATCTTTTCTTGCGGGGCAACTTCAAGGTTAATGTCCTTTAGAACTTGAAACTTATCAAACCATTTATTTACATTTTTGAGTTCAATTATTTTCGACATAATTATCTTTCTGTACTTAACTTCTTCTCTAAATTTTGACTGTATCTACTCATTGCATAACATATTACCCAGAAAACTAAACCTGCAAAAACATAGCCCTCCATTGCCATTCCAAGCCATTTAGGGTTAGTTTTTGCTAAACCTATCATACCTGCTAATTCCATCAACCCTACAACGAAAATTAATGGTGTATCTTTCACTAAAGCTAGAAGAGTATTTGCTATTCCTGGTATTACTAATTTAAGGGCTTGAGGTAATATTATGAACGCGTTCATTCTCCAGTAGCCCATTCCTAAAGATTTAGCAGCTTCGTATTGACCTTTTGGTAAAGCTTGCAATCCTCCTCTTACAACCTCTGCCATATAAGCTGCCTCAAATAATGTGATTGCTATCAAAACTCTAATTAATTTATCAATAAAAGTTCCATCAGGTAGAAACATAGGAAACATCACAGCTGACATAAACAAAACTGTAATTAGAGGAACTCCTCTCCAAAGTTCTATAAAACCTATAGAAATATATTTAATTGCTGGTAAGGAAGATCTTCTACCTAGGGCTAAGATTACTCCAATCGGAAAACAAAAAAGTA
>CACBVP010000003.1 GCA_902542795.1 uncultured Pelagibacteraceae bacterium | reverse complement strand
TGCAAAATTACCAATCAAAACAAAATTTATTAAAAGATAGGAATAATGGCAAAAAAAAAAGAAGATAAAAAATTGACTAAAGATCAAGCTGAAAAAAAGATATTAATACTTAAAAAAGATCTTTTTAATATAAGATTTAAAAAAGTTAATAATCAAATAACTAATCCTTCACAATATAGTGAGATAAAAAAAAGTATAGCTCGATTATACACAACAATGAAAAATACAAAATGACAAAAAAAGTTTTAAAAGGAACAGTTACAAGTGCAAAAAACAATAAAACTATAGTTGTTGAAGTAGTTCGTAAATTCAAACACCCGTTTTATGAAAAAGTGATAAAGAGATCTAAAAAATATCATGCTCATGATGAGAATAATAAGTTTAAAGAGGGCGAGAAAGTCTCAATAATTGAATGTAAACCTATTTCAAAAAAGAAAACTTGGCAGGTAATGGAGTAATGATACAAGTACAAACTGAATTGACAGTTGCTGATAACACAGGAGCAAAAAGAGTTGAGTGCATCAAGGTTTTAGGTGGCTCAAAACGAAGATATGCTTCTGTGGGTGACATAATAGTAATTAGTGTAAAAGACGCGATACCAAAAGGAAAAGTAAAAAAAGGTGCAGTTCATAAAGCTGTAGTTGTAAGAACAAGAAAAGAAATTTTTAGAAACGATGGTTCCAAAGTTCAGTTTGACAAAAATGCTGTAGTTTTAACTGATGATAAAGGTGAGCCGATAGGAACAAGAATTTTTGGACCAGTTACAAGAGAACTAAGAACTAGAGGACATACAAAAATAATCTCACTAGCACCGGAGGTTTTATAATGAAAATAATTTTGAAAAAAGGCGCCCAAGTAAAAATAATTTCTGGAAGAGATAAAGGTAAAACCGGAGAAATATTAGAAATTAATAGGAAGCTAGAGAAAGTAAAGGTAAAAGCTGTTAATATGATCAAAAGACACACAAAACCAACTAAAGAGAATAAAGGCGGTATAATTTCAAAAGAAAGTTTTGTTCATCAATCAAATATAAAGAATATTGATATACAAAAAACAGTTAAAAAAAAGGTTAAAAAGTAATGTCTCGATTAAAAGCAACATACGAAAAAGAAATAGCATCCAAGTTAATGAGCAAGCTATCTTTAAAAAATAAACATGAAGTTCCAAGAATTCAAAAGATTATTTTAAATATGGGCTTAGGTGAAGATGCCTCTGATGGAAAAAAACTTAAATCATGTGTAGATGATTTAGCATTAATAGCTGGACAAAAACCAGTTATTACAAAGTTCAAAAAATCTATATCAAATTTTAAAACTAGAAAAGGTGCAAACGCTGGTGCTAAGGTAACTTTAAGATCTAGTAAAATGTATGAATTTATTGATAGATTAGTAAATATTGCATTACCAAGAATAAAAGATTTTAGAGGATTGTCATCGAAAGGAATAGATCAGTCTAACAATTATTCATTTGGTATCAAAGAACATATTGTGTTTCCAGAAGTGAATTTTGATAAAGTGGATAAGATCAGAGGCCTGGACATTACAATAGTAACGTCTAGCAAAAATAAATTGGGAACTTTTGAACTTTTAAAGGAGTTTAATTTTCCGTTAAATAAAAATAAAAACTAAGGATATATATGGCTAAAACGAGTGCGGTACAAAAAAATTTAAAAAGAATTAAGCTAGTTAAAAAATATGCAAAGAAAAGAGCAGAACTAAAAAAAATAATTAAAAATAAAAAACTTGATTTGTCACAAAGATTTGAAGCTCAATTAAAATTAAATAAACTTCCAAATAATTCTGCTAAAATTAGAATTAGAAACAGATGTGAAGTATCAGGTAGACCGCACGGTGTTTATCGTAAATTAAGAATATCTAGAATTGCACTAAGAGACATGGCGTCTTCTGGTAAAATTCCAGGCATAACAAAATCAAGCTGGTAGGAGGAAAATGACATTAACAGATCCAATAGGAGATATGTTTTCAAGAATAAGAAATGGTCAAATGAGGTCTTTAAACTCTGTTTTAATACCCTCATCTAATTTTAGAAAAAATATTTTAAAGATTCTTAAAAATGAAGGATATATAAAAGATTTCTTTATTGAAAAGACTGAAAATAACAAATCAAGTTTAAAAATTTCTTTGAAATATTACGAAGGTGATCCTGTTATTAAAGAAATAAAAAGAATATCTAAACCTGGTAGAAGAGTTTATTCAAGAGCTACAAGTGTTCCAAAAGTAATGAATGGCTTGGGTTTGGCAATTTTATCAACTTCAAAAGGCGTTATGAGTGACGCAGAAGCAAGAAAAAAGAATTTGGGTGGGGAAATAATTTGTAGGGTATTTTAATGTCAAAAATTGGAAAAAAAAATATTATAGTTCCTAAAGACTCTTCAATAAAGATAGAAGGGAACAACCTAACTATATCAGGTCCTAAAGGAACAAAGACATTAACAATTAATGATAAAATTTTTTCTTCAAAGCTTAATAATGAAACAGAATTTCAAATTCAACCTTTGGATAAAAAAATTGATAAAAAAACTTCAATAATGTGGGGTACTTACAGAAGTTTGATTAATAATGCTTTTGTTGGAGTATCAAAAGGTCACGAAAAAATTTTAGAGCTTAATGGGGTTGGATTTAGGGCAAATATCAAAGGTGAAATTTTAAATTTACAAATTGGATTTAGTCATGATGTAAATTTTAAGGTACCTAAAGAAATTAAAATTGTAGTCGAAAAACAAACAATTATTAAAATTAGCGGAGTAGATAAAGAACTTGTTTCAAAAATAGCAGCCGATATTAAAAATTTGAAGCCTGTAGAGCCTTATAAAGCCAAAGGTATAAAAGAAAAAGATCAATACGTGTTAAGAAAAGAGGGAAAAAAGAAATAATTATGCGTAAGATTACGAAAAAAGCTAAGAGAAAAATAAGAAATAGAAAAAAATTAAAAAAAGTAAATATAAAAAGATTTAGATTATCGGTTTCTAGATCTTTGAATAATTTATCAGCGCAGATTATTGATGATAAACTTAAAAAAACATTAGTCTCCGCATCATCTATTGAAAAAGAAATTAAGTCCAAAAAAATAAAGAAAATGGAGAAATCTATTTTAATAGGTGAAATTTTAGCTGAAAGAGCTAAAGAAAAAAATATAAGTGAAGTTTATTTTGATAGAGGCGAAAATAAATACCATGGCAGAGTAAAAAATTTTGCTGAATCTTTAAGAAAAAATGGATTAAAATTTTAATATGACTGAAAATAAAAAGATTGAATCAGAAATAAAAGAGAAATTAGTAGCAATCAATAGAATTACCAAAGTGGTAAAAGGCGGCAGAAGATTTGGTTTTGCAGCTTTAGTAGTTGTTGGAAATCAAAAAGGAAGTATAGGTATAGGGCAAGGAAAGTCAAAACAGGTGCCTGATGCTATAAAAAAAGCAACCGAAGTAGCAAAAAGAAATTTGATTAAAATTCCTTTGAAAGATGGACGAACGTTACATCACGATGTAAACGGGAAAAATGGTTCTGGTAAAGTTTATTTAAGAGCAGCCCCAGCGGGAACAGGTATAATAGCCGGTGGTGCAATCAGATCTGTATGTGAAGTATTAGGTATCCAAGATGTTGTAGCTAAATCTTTAGGTTCATCAAATCCACATAACGTTTTAAAAGCATGTGTGAATGGATTAAAATCTCAAAATTCTCCAAAAATTTTATCGGCTATAAGAGGAAAAAAAATATCAGAAATTGTTTCTAAAAGAGAGGCTAAATAATGCAATTAAATAATTTGATTAAGATAAATAAGAAAAAAATTAGAGTAGGCAGAGGCATAGGGTCTGGTAAAGGAAAGACCTCGTCAAGAGGGCACAAAGGCCAAAAATCTAGATCTGGTGTAGCTATAAAAAGTTTCGAAGGTGGTCAAATGCCTTTATACAGAAGATTGCCTAAAAGAGGTTTTAAATCTCTAAAAAAAAATGAGATTGCCATTTTAAATCTTTCTAAAATTCAAAAAATTTTAGATAAGAAAAAAAATGAAATTAAAAGCAATTTTAATTTAAAAACCTTAAAAGAAAAAAATTTAATAAATAAAAGATTTAAAAAACTTAAAATACTTGGCACAGGAGAAATAAATAAAAATATTGAAATTTCTGCTCATTTTGCCTCAAAACAAGCTTTATCAAAAATTGAGAAAGCTGGTGGAAAGATAAGCATAATTAAAAAGTAAAAATTATGTCAAGTGAAACACTCAATACCGCAGGTGCTTTTAGTCAAGCAAAAGATCTTAAAAATAGAATCTTATTTACAATATTAATTTTGGTAATTTATAGATTAGGCACTTATGTTCCTTTGGCTGGTATCGATCCTGTCGCACTAAAAGAAATAATGGCCTCGAGTCAAAAAGGTTTACTAGGTATGTTTAATATGTTTTCTGGTGGAGCGGTCACAAGAATGGCTATATTTGCTCTAGGGATAATGCCCTACATCTCATCATCAATTATTGTGCAATTATTAACAGGTGTTTCTGATTACTTTAAAAATCTTAAAGAACAAGGTGAAATAGGTAGAAAAAAAATTACTCAAATTACTAGATATGGAACAGTTTTAATCGCATGTCTTCAAGGTTATGGAGTTTCAGTGGGATTAGAAAATGCTGGAAATTTAGTTATAGAACCTGGTATGACTTTTAGAGTTATAACTACAATTTCCTTAGTTGCTGGAACAACTTTTTTAATGTGGCTTGGAGAGCAAATAACATTAAGAGGAGTAGGTAATGGTATATCATTAATTATTTTTTCGGGAATTGTTGCAGAGATACCTAGAGCACTAGCATCAACTTTTGAATTAGGAAGAACTGGAGCTTTATCTGCTCTAATGATTGTAGGTATTTTTATTCTAGTTATACTTACTGTTTTATTTATAGTATTTTTTGAGAGAGCTATGAGAAAAATATTAATAAATTATCCAAAAAGACAGGTAGGGAATAAAATGTATGGAGGAGAGTCCTCTCATCTACCTTTAAAAATTAATACCGCTGGTGTGATACCAGCAATCTTTGCTTCAGCATTATTACTTTTACCTATAACAATTTCTAATTTTGGATTCTCAGAGTCTGATACTTTTTTAAAAATATCTTCAATGTTTACACAGGGGCAGCCTCTTTATATGCTTCTTTATGCTTCAGGAATAATTTTCTTCTCCTTTTTTTACACTTCAATTGTTTTTAATCCAAAAGAAACAGCTGAGAATTTGAGAAAATATGGAGGTTACATTCCAGGGATAAGACCTGGAGAGAGAACCGCAGAATACATAGATACAATATTGATAAGATTAACAACTGTTGGTTCTTTATATTTAACATTTGTTTGCTTAATGCCAGAGTTTTTAATAGCGAAGTATCCAATTCCATTTTATTTAGGTGGAACCTCAATATTAATTGTAGTTGTAGTAGCTATGGATACCGTAACCCAAGTACAAACAAGACTGATGAGTTCACAGTACGAATCTTTAATTAAAAAAACAAAATTTGGTAAATAACTTATTAAGATGAATATAGTTATCTTTGGACCACCTGGGGCAGGTAAAGGGACACAATCAAATTTAATTGTAAAAAAATATAATTTACATCAGTTATCAACTGGCGAACTTTTGAGAAAAGAAGTACAAGATGGAACAATCTTAGGAAAAGAAATTGATTCAATAATTAATTCTGGAAATTTAGTTTCTGATAAAGTTGTAGGTGAATTAATCGAAAAATATTTATCTAATGAAAATTTTAAAAATCGATTAATATTCGATGGCTATCCAAGAAATTTAACTCAAGCAGAAAACTTGAATAACTTACTAGAAAAATATGATCAAAGATTAAATATAGTTTTAAAATTAAATGTTAACTTAAATACAATTAAAGAAAGAATATTAGCAAGAAAATCTATGGAAGGTAGAGCAGATGATACTGAAAAATTAGCTGTGAAAAGATACATGACATACGAAAAAAATATCAAACCAGTTATAGATTTTTATAAAAAAACCAAATTATTGAAAGTAGTCAATGGAGAAGCTTCAGTAGCTGAAATTAGTGGTGAAATTAGCGGTTTAATTAATAGCATCAAGGGTTGACTTTGAGGTAAAGGACAATATAAATACGCTCAAAACATTATTCTTAAATTTATGGCTCGTATTGCAGGAATAAACATTCCACAAAATAAAGTTGTTAGCATTGCTTTAACTTACATTCACGGTATAGGCTTATATTCGTCAAAAAAAATTTGTAAAAAATTAGATATACCATTATCCAAAAGAGTAAATGAGCTATCAGAAGATCAAGTACTTAAAATAAGGGAATTTATTGATGCGAATTACAAAGTCGAAGGTGATCTGAGAAGAGAAATATCTATAAACATCAAAAGATTGGTAGATCTTGCAAGCTACAGAGGATCTCGTCATAAAAAAAAATTACCTGTAAGGGGACAAAGAACGCAATGTAATGCTAGAACTAGAAAAGGTAAAGCAATAGCTATAGCTGGAAAAAAACTAACACCTCTTAAAAAGTAGATTTAAATGAACAAAAATAACGAGAAAAATATAAAAAAAACGGAAGCAAAAGATACAAAAAAAATAGAAACAAAAAAAAATAGTTCATTTAAAAAAAAGAAAAAAGTCAAAAAAAATATTACTTCAGGTATAGCATACGTATATTCGACTTTTAATAATACAATTATTTCAATTGCAGATGAAGGTGGTAATGTTGTTTCTTGGTCCTCAGCTGGCGCAAAAGGTTTTAAAGGTTCGAGAAAATCTACACCTTATGCAGCACAAGTTGCAGCAGATGATGCCGGCTCAAAAGCATTTGAGCAAGGTTTAAGAACACTTAAAGTACATGTAAAGGGTCCTGGTTCAGGAAGGGAAACAGCTCTGCGTTCATTACAATCTAGAGGATTTAAGATTTTATCAATTAAAGACACTACACCAATGCCACACAATGGTGCACGACCACCTAAAAGAAGGAGAGTATAATGCAAACAACAACAAATATAATTGACAAAAACTGGAAGGCTTTAATAAAACCAAATAAATTAGATATAACAAGCAATGCTGATAAAACTATTGCAAAAGTTATTGCTGAACCACTAGAAAAAGGTTTTGGTCAAACTATTGGAAATTCTTTAAGAAGAATCCTATTATCATCAATTCAAGGTGCAGCCGTTACAGCCATACAAATTGATGGAGTTTTACATGAATTTTCATCAATTAAAGGTGTAAGAGAAGATGTAACAGATATCGTGTTAAATGTTAAAAATCTAGCAATTAAATCTTCTTCATCAAGTGCAAAAAAAATAATTTTAGACATTAAAGGTCCTAAAGAAGTTAAAGCTAAAGACATAACTTTAGTTCCAGAAATAGAAATTTTAAACCCAGAACAAACTATATGTAATTTAGATGAGAAGACACATTTTCATATGGAATTAATGGTAAGTACCGGAAAAGGTTACGTTCAATCACCAAAAAACAAAACGGATGATAGCCCACTTGGTTTAATTTCAATTGACTCTTTATTCAGTCCTGTAAAAAAAGTTTCATTTTCTGTAGAAAATACTAGAGCTGGTAGCGCTTTAGATTATGATAAATTGATTATGAATGTAGAAACTAACGGAACCGTAGACGCAGAGGAAGCAATAGCTTATTCAGCTAGAATTTTTCAAGATCAATTATCAATGTTTGTAAACTTTGAAGATCCTCTAGAGGTAGTTAAAGAGGTTAAATCTTCAGAACCAGAATTTAATAGAAACTTACTAAAACGGGTAGAGGAACTAGAATTATCCGTAAGATCAATGAATTGTCTTAAAAATGATAATATCATTTATATTGGAGATTTGGTTCAAAAAACTGAACCTGAAATGTTAAGAACACCCAACTTTGGTAGAAAATCTCTTAATGAAATTAAGGAGGTTCTCAACACAATGTCCTTATACTTGGGCATGGAGATACCAAATTGGCCGCCTGATAATATTGCGGAACTATCTAAGAAATTAGAGGAAAATAATTACTAATGAGACACGGATTAGGATACAGAAAGTTAAATAAAACAAGTGAACACCGAAAGGCATTATTCAAAAATATGCTTAATTCTTTAATAAAATATGAACAAATTATTACAACACTACCAAAAGCTAAAGAACTAAAACCACAAATTGATAAAGTAATTACAATCGGCAAAAAAAATGTTTTAAATAATAAAAAAAGACTATTTTCTAAATTACAAGATAAAAACTCAGTCACTAAAGTATTTGGCGAATTATCAAAAAGATATAGCTCCCGTAAAGGTGGATATTCAAGAGTATTAAAAGCAGGGTTTAGAACTGGTGATGATGCCCCTATGGCTGTAATTGAATTAGTTGATAGAAATCCAGACGCAAAAAAAATAGATAAACCAAAAAAAGCAACTACTAAAAATAAACAAAAAGAAACTCAAGCAGAGCCAAAAATAGCAAGTAAATAGTTTAGTTTCTATGCCCAAAACTTTTATTGTCGATGATGAATATCATGAGACACGTCTCGACAAATGGTTCAAACAAAAAGTAATTAGTTTACCCCATTCATTAATAGAGAGAATTCTTAGACAAAATAAGATTAAAATAAATAAAAAAAAGGTTAAATCATCTTATCGCCTACAATCTGGTGACTTGATTGAAATTTATGATATTTCAAAATTTAAAGCTAAAGACAAAATTGAAAAGATAAAATATAAGCCAAAACAAAAAGAGCTTTCTAGATATGATGATTATATAATCGAGAATAATGATAATTTTATTGTAATTAATAAACCTGCTGGAATTCCAGTTCAATCTGGAACAAAATCATTCAAAAATATTACAGACCTTTTAAAAGATTCTAAATATTTTGAAGGATCAAAACCCTTTATAGTTCACAGAATAGATAAAGAAACATCAGGAATATTAATAATTGCAAAAAATAGAAAATATGCACAATTATTTACATCGTTGTTTAGAATAAGAAAAATACATAAAACTTATTTAGCTCTAGCATATGGTAAAATAAATAAGTCTATTAAAAATATGCGAGATGATCTTATTTATTTTGAAAATAAAAAAAAAATTATTCAAAAGGCAATTTCTAATATTAAAATCATAAAATCAAATGATGAACTGTCATATGTTGAACTAAATCCAATAACTGGAAGAAAACATCAATTAAGAAAACAGCTTTTGAATATAGGAAATCCCATTATAGGCGACAATAAATATTTTTTAAAAAATTTCAGAAAGATAAAAACAAAAAATTTAATGCTTCATGCCTATAAAATAAAATTTATGATTAATAATGTTCAGTACAATTTCAAAGCAAAATATAACAGTTTTTTTGAGCAACTTTTAAAAGAAAAACTTTAAATTTTATCTATATTTTTAACAAAAATATTAGCTATTTTTTTCTCATAATTTTTTAATCTAATTTTTTTTTCATTATAAATAGAAGTAACATGTTGATTATTTAAACCACAAGGAACAATATTCAAATATTGCTTTAAGTTATTGTTAATATTAATTGAACAACCATGAAATGCTATCCACCTTGAAACTCTTAAACCAATAGCAGCTATTTTTTTTCCTTTAACCCAAATACCTATATTTTTTTTATCACTTTTTGCTTTAATTTTATAAATATTTAAAAATTGTAAAATACTATTTTCTATAACAGATATAAATTTTCTAATATCTTTTTTTCTATTATTTAAGTTTATAACAAAATAAATAATTTTCTGACCTTTATTATGTAATGTTATTTTTCCACCTCTATTAGTTTTAATTACTTTTATGTTTTTATTAAGTATATCTTTTTTGTTAAAACTTACCCCAGCCGAATAAGTCGTTGGATGTTCCAAAAGCCAAATTAGCTCATTATTTTTTCCCAATTTAACTTCTTCAACCCTTTTATCCATGAAAAGCATTGCCTTTTTATATGTTATGGGGTTTTTACTTATTTTAACTTCTATGTTCATTTAATTTGAATTTTATCACTTAATAGACTAATAGTCTCAGGAAAAAATTTTAAGAGGTATTTATGGCTTTGCTCAAATCTACTGGAAATAAGAAAGTCAATTTAGATTTTAATAAAGAATTTATAAGCACTTTTAGCAATAATATTGAAAATCGAAACGTAGATTTTATTAATCAAACACTTAATGATTTACACGCAGCTGATATAGCTAATTTAATTGAAAATTTAAATATTGAAACAAGAACGAAATTAATCGAAATAGAGTCATTCAATATTGATCCAGAAATATTTATTGAACTTAACGAGTCTGTTCAAAGTGAAGTGTTACAACAATTATCAATTGAGTCATTAACAAAAATAATTAGAAGACTAGAGTCTGACAATGCAATTAAAATATTAGAAAATTTAAATAAAGAGTCTAAAGAAAAGGTTTTAGAGAAATTACCTCCTAAGGATAAATTTTTACTACAAGAGGGACTAAGTTATCCAGAAGACTCAGCAGCTCGTATAATGCAAAGAGAATTCACAGCTGTTCCAAGTAATTGGACAGTTGGTCAAACTATAGACTACTTAAGAGAAGACAAAGATTTACCAGAGGAATTTCTAGAAATTTTCATTGTAGATAATGATTTTAAACCAATAGGAACTGTTCCTTCATCAAGAGTACTAAGAACCCCAAGAGATTCAAAAATGAACTCTATCATGGCTGAGATGCCTGTATTAATTTCAGTTAATATGGATAAAGAGGAAGTAGGGCATGCTTTTGAAAACTATAACCTTGTTTCTGCAGGTGTTGTTAATAAAGAAAATAAATTGGTTGGAATGATCACTGCAGATGATGTTGTAACAGTTGTTCAAGAAGAAGCAGAAGAGGACGCATTGCGTTTAGCTGGAGTAGGTGATGAAGAAATTACAGATAGTGTTCTATTAAAAACTAAAAGAAGATTTAACTGGCTTTTATTAAATTTATTTACCGCGCTATTAGCAACTTGGGTTATAAGTTTTTTTGGTGCATCAATCGAACAAATGGTGGCACTTGCTTTTTTAATGCCAATAGTAGCGTCAATGGGGGGTAACGCTGGCATGCAAACATTAGCTGTAACTATAAGAGCAATTGCAACTCAAGAACTTTCAAAAAGTAATTTTAATCGTGTTGTAGGAAAAGAATTTCTTATTGGTATACTTAATGGAATTATTTTTGCAATCATTACAGCGATCATTGTACAATTATGGTTTAAAGATATTAATCTTTCATTGTTAATTGGAATTTCAATGATATTAAATATGATAGTAGCCGGTTTGTTCGGGATACTAGTTCCAGTATCATTAAAGAAGATGAACATTGACCCAGCTTTAGCTTCAAGTGTTTTTGTTACAACAATAACAGATGTTATCGGCTTCTTATCATTTTTAGGATTAGGCTCTTATTATTTTCTAAACTAAACATTATCAATTAGTCTTACATTGTTTAAAAAATAAGCAATAAAAATTCTATTATTTTTATCTAGTTTTTTAGATCTTTTAAAACTTCTAATATTATAAAATTCAATATAATCAATTTTATTAGCACCTAGTTTAATTATCTCTTTTTTCAGTAAATTTGGATTGATAAAGTTAAACTTGTATTTAATTTTTTTAAGGAAATGGAAGATTTTTGAAGCAACTTTTTTGTGTTTTAAATTTAATCTATAATTCCTTGAAGAACATGCGACACCATTTTTTTCTCGAATAGTTTCACATTCTACAATCTTTGTATTTATCTTTCTTTTTATAATGTGTTTTTTTACTAAATATAGTTGTTGAAAATCTTTTTTCCCCATAAATAATTTTTTTGGTTTTATAATATCTAAAAATCTATTAACTACATTTAGAACTCCAGGAAAATGACCTTTTCTATATTTTCCACATAATTGTTTAGAAAATTTATCTAAAAAAACTTTGTTTTTTGGCTTAAAACTATAAATGTCTTTAATTGAAGGCAAATATAAGTAATCAACTTTTAAGTTTTTTAAAATCTTTAAATCTTTTTTTTGATTTCTTGGATATGATATAAAGTCTTTTTTTTCATTAAATTGTTTTGGATTCACAAATATTGAAACTAGAGTTTTAAGTTTAGTTTTCTTTGATTTTTTGATTAAAGATATATGACCTTTATGTAACCCTCCCATAGTAGGCACAAAAGATATACCTTTTGTGTTAAGAATTTCATTCTGAAGATTTTTTCTGTCTTTAAATATTTTCATTTCCTTTAAGCAATGATAATGACTATTATAAGAATCTAATGATAAAACAAGCAATTATTCCTTTAGCTGGACTAGGTACTAGAATGCTACCGTTAACTAGTGTTATGCCTAAAGAACTATTACCAATAAATGGAAAGACTAATTTAGAATATATTTTAGAGGAATGTCTTGATGCAGGTATTAAAGAATTTATATTCATAATCTCTAAAAATAAACTATCTATAAAAAAATATTTTTTTAATGATAATTTTTATAAAAAAATTATTAAGAAAAAAAAAGATAAAAGAATAATCGAAGAATATAAAAAAATTAAAAAATATCAAAAAATGATTAAATTTGTTTACCAAAACAAGCCTAAAGGAACTGGTGATGCAGTTTTAAAGTGTCAAAGATTTATAAAAGATAAGTATTTCTTAATGTTACTTCCGGATGATTTAATTATTAAAAAAAACTGTTCAAAAGAGATGATTAGATTACACAATAAAACAAGAGGATCTGTTATTGCTACAAAAAGAGTAGAGAAAAAAACAGTTTCCAGATGGGGAATCTTGTCAATTAAAGACAAGAAAAAAAATCATTTTGAAATTAAAGATGTTGTAGAAAAACCAAGTATCAAAAAAGCGCCATCAAATTTTGCGATAATAGGAAGATATATATTAACTTCAAAAGTATTTAATGAAATTAAAAAATTAAAACCAGGTCAAGGAGGAGAGATACATATTACTGATGCTATAAAAAATCTTATTAATAAAAATAATAAGTTTTACGGTAATATTTTTAAAGGAACTTATTTAGACTGTGGAACATTACAGGGTTATATAAATTCAGGACTAAGAATAAATAAAAGGTAAATAATGAAATTATGTATGATTGGAACAGGGTACGTTGGTTTAGTAAGCGGAACTTGTTTTGCTGATATTGGAAATCAAGTTTACTGTGTAGATAAAGATATAAATAAAATAAAAAAACTAAACTCAGGAGTTTCACCTATTTATGAACCAGGTTTAGATGAATTAATAAAAAAAAATTTTATTGCAAAACGTTTAATTTTTACAACTGATTTAAAAAAAGCAATAAATGAATCTGATATAATTTTTATATGTGTTGGAACACCAAATAAAAAAGGTACACTTAAAGTAGATTTATCGTTTGTATATAAATGTGTTAGAGAAATACTTTCGCATACAAAAAAAAAGAAAATTATTGTAACAAAATCTACAGTTCCAGTTGGAACTGGTGATGAGATAGAAAAAATACTTAAAAAAAAGAAAAAACTTTTCTCAATAATATCTAATCCAGAGTTTCTAAGAGAAGGTGAAGCTATTAGAGACTTTAGATATCCTGATAGAATTGTAATTGGCTCAAATAATAAAAGTGAATTTAATATAATGAAAAAACTTTATTCGCCTTTAATAAGTAAAGGTGCTAAATTTTTCACTACGTCTAGAAGAGGTGCAGAATTAATTAAGTATGCAGCAAATGCTTTCCTAGCAACTAAAATAACTTTTATAAATGAATTAGCTAATTTATGCGAAAAATCAGGTATCCATATTGAAGATGTAGCTTTAGGAATTGGTTCTGACTCAAGAATTGGCAGTAGATTTTTAAGAGCTGGACCAGCATATGGTGGATCTTGTTTTCCTAAAGACACAAAAGGTCTGGTCTCTGCCGCAGAAAAATTTAAAACAAATTTATCAATCGTAAAATCCGTAATTAAATCTAATCAAGAAAGAGTAAATTTACTCACAAAAAGAGTTCATAAAATATTAGGGAATAATTTAAGAAATAAAAAAATAGGCATATTAGGCGTAACTTTTAAACCTAATACTGATGATATGAGAGATTCCACAAGCTTAAAAATGATCCCTTATTATTGTAAAAATGGCGCAACAGTATCTTATTACGATCCATCAGGAGAAAAAGAAGAATTTAAAAAACTTAAAAATTGTGAATTTAAGAAAAATATTAAAGATACATGCAAGGACTCAGACTTAATTATTCTTTTGACAGAATGGGATGAATTTAAGTCTTTAGACTTCAAAAAATTAAATAAGAAAAAGAATTTTAAGGTTTATGATTTAAGAAATCTTTACAATCCTGAAGAAATGTTAAAGAAAAAGATTGAATATTTCTCAGTTGGCAGACCTAACAATGTTTAATGGAATAGTGTGAAAAAACTATTTTTATTTTTTATTATAATACTATCAACTAAAGCTTATGCTAATAAAAGTGATATTGTTATTCCGAAATATTTTTTTGCAAATGAACTTACCAAAAAAACTTGCTCACTAAAAGGTGTGCACGGTTATGGCAGTTGGGGTAAAGCAGGTTGGGACCTTGACCTTGCAATAACACATGTTAGCAAGTCAAAAAATCCTGAATTACAAGGAAACAACTATGATCATTTAATGAAACTTACTAAATATGATTGGAACAAAGATCACGAACAAAGATCAAACAGTATATATGTTAATCACGAAAAACACTCTAATAGGTTAGCGCTATTGCACGGAACCATAGTAACAGCAATTGTAGATGGTAAAATGGACGAGCATGCACCGTTAATTGCAGAAGTCATGGTAGCTTGGGCAGAAGCAGGTGTGATGTTAAATACTTTAACTTCTAAAGAAATTAGTAAACTAAAAGATGAAGGTAAAGTTGATAAACTATGTTATGGAGGAGCCAAAGCCAAAGGCAACAAACCTTGTATTTCTCATAGACCGCACGAAGCTCAAATTTATGGAGCTACCTATATCCAACAAGCATATTTAATGAAAGATCATTTTACTAAAGAGCAATATAAAATTATTGATGAGTATATTGATAATTTGTACAGAAAATATATCAAGCCATGGGCTGAAAAAGAACTTACAACAAAGAAACATGCAAGAGGTTTTATACAAATGGCTGATGGAACTATCTCTGTATTATCATATTTGGCCTGGAAAGATGAACCAGGTTCCGTAGCAGAATGGATTAAAAAGGGAATTAGTAAAGCCGATAAAGTTGTATATCAAGATGGATATATTCATAATAACAGTTTCAGAGGTGTTAGAGATGTCTGGTATCATTCACAGGGTGTAAATAATTTATTAGGACTTTATGCAATAGCTGAAATATGGGGTTACAAGGAATTTCCAAAAGAATTAAAGCAAAGAATAGATAGAACTGTCGATGTACTGAACTTGGGACTTACTGATGTCAAAAAATACAGAGAACGTAAAGATCCATCGGGATTGCAGAACTTTACAAAAGATCAAGCGCACGCAAATTATCATACACACCAGATGGCTATATCTCTAGACTGGCTGATTAAAAAGTATACAGACAGAGATCATACTATAGTTGTAAATGATAGAATGTGGAAATCAAAAAAATCAGTTTATTTTGTAGACAGAAACTTTGGATTTGAACCAAAGTGCATGAATTAATATTGAAAATTAATTAAGTTCAAAGATAGCATCGACTTCAACCGCAACACCTAAAGGTAAACTGTTCACACTCACAGCTGCTCGAGTATGTTCACCTTTTTTTTCAAATATTTCAGCAATAATATCTGAAGCACCATTTATTATTTTTGGTTGATCTTTGAAATCATCAGTTGAGTTAACATAACCAGTTAATTTGACACAAGATTTAACTTTATCTAAGTCACCTTCACAAGCATTTTTAACATGAGCAACAATACTTAATCCACATCTCTCAGCAGCTTTGTATCCTTCATCTAAATTTAAATCTTTTCCAATTTTACCTGTTATAAGTTTTGTATTTTCATCAATTGATATTTGGCCTGATATATACAATAATTTTCCAACTACTTTAGTTGCTACATATGCTCCAACTGGTGGTTTGGGATCTGGCAATTTAATATTTAACTCTTTAATTCTATTTTCAATCTTACTCATTTGCTTTTACCTTTTTTTTTAGCTTTATCGTATTCTCTTCTTTTTTCTATTAAAATTAAAGCCTCTTCCATAGTTAACTCATTTGGATCTTTCTCTTCAGGAATCGTGGCGTTTAAAGATTTATATTTTATATAAGGTCCGTATTGTCCTTTCATTATTCTTACTGGTTTTTTATCTTCTGGATGTTCTCCAAGATCTTTTATTAATGAAGATGAAATTCGTCCTGGTTTTGCTTCAGCAATTAACGTAATGGCTCTATTCAATCCAATTGAAAAAAGATCTTCCACATTTTCAAGTCTTGCTGATTTATTTTCACATTTAAGATAAGGACCAAATCTTCCAGAATTTAATGTTATATCTTGACCGTTTTCAGGGTGCTGACCTAAAACTTTTGGAAGAGAACATAAATATTTAGCTTTATCTAAATCAACACTATCAACTTCAATTCCTTTTGGTATAGACACATTTTTTAAATGTTCATTCTCACTTTTTTTCTTTCTACCTTTCTTTTTTTTTGTTTCTAATTCCTCTTTTTCCTTTTCATACTGGAGGTAGGGTCCAAATCTTCCATTTTTTAAATAAATATCTTTCCCTTTTTCATTTTGGCCCAAAAGTTTTGGTTCAGCTAAGTTATATTGCGCAGCGGCTTTACTTTTAGATAACGGCCTCGTAAATTTACAGTCAGGATAGTTTGAGCAACCAATAAAAGCTCCACCTCTAAAACTGTTCTTGAGACTTAATTGACCATCAGCACAAAGTTTACATTTTCTGTCTATTGCATCTTTTTCATCTCTTTCAAAAATTAATGCTCCTAAGCTTTCATTTAGTAAATCAAGCACTTCTCTAGTCCTTTTTTCTTTAACTTTTCCTACATTTTCGTAAAAATCCTTCCAAAAATTGTTTAAAACCTCAACCCATTCAATCTTTCCGCTCGTAATTTCATCAAGCTGATTTTCGAGATCTGCCGTAAAATTATAGTCAACATACTTAGAGAATAGTTTCTCTAAAAAAGCTGAAATTAGCTTTCCTCTATCAGTTGGATGAAATCTTTTATTCATTAGTTCTACGTAATTTCTAGTAGATAAAACCGATATAATACTGGCGTAAGTGGATGGTCTACCGATACCCAATTCTTCCATTTTTTTTACTAAACTCGCTTCAGAATATCGTGGAGGAGGGTCAGTAAAATGTTGCTCATCGTTTAATTTAAGTATGTTTATTTCTTCCCCAACTTTTACCTCTGGTAAGATATTTTTTGCATCCTCATCCGTTTCTTGAACTTGATAAACTTTGAGGAAACCATCAAATTTAACTACTGACCCGCTTGCTCTAAAATTTATCTTATTATCTGTGGAAGAAATTATTATTGTATTTCTATCAAATTCTGCAGGTGTCATTTGAGATGATAAAGCTCTAGACCAAATCAGTTCATAAAGTTTAAATTGATCAGCGTTAACATATTTCTTTATGTCCGATGGTTTTCTCTTTACATCTGTGGGTCTAATAGCCTCGTGAGCTTCTTGTGCGTTTTTTGCTTTTTTTCCTGTGAAACTATTTGGAGTTTCAGGTAAATATTTATTTCCATAATCTTTTTCTATGAACTTTCTAAAATCGCTTATTGCTTCTTTAGAAATGTTAGTTCCGTCTGTTCTCATGTAAGTGATTAATCCAGTTGTTTCTCCTTCGATATCAACTCCTTGATAAAGTCTTTGGGCAATTTGCATTGTCCTTGATGCACCAAAACCAAATCTACCAGAGGCAGTCTGTTGCAAAGTCGAGGTAGTAAAAGGCGCTACAGGATTTCTTCTAAATAATTTTGTATTAACATCAGCAATTTTAAATTTAGTTTTGTTGATTACATCAACTGCCTGTTGAATCTCATCTTTATTTTTAAAAGAAAATCTTTCTATTTTTTCACCATTATATAAACTTAATTTAGAAAAAATATTTTTATTATCTTTATTTGTAAAATCTGAAGTGAGTGTCCAATATTCCTCAGGTTTAAATAATTCAATCTCTTTTTCTCTTTCTGTAATTAATTTTAAAGCTACAGATTGAACTCTTCCTGCTGATTTTGATCCTGGTAATTTTGTCCACAAAATAGGGGAGATATTGAAACCAACTAAATAGTCTAATGCCCTTCTAGCAAGATAAGCTTCAACTAAAGGCAAATGAATGTCTCGTGGATTTTTAATCGCAGCAAGAATTGCATTCTTGGTTATTTCATTAAAAACAACTCGTTCTAAATTTTTATCTTTTAATAATTTTTTTTTCTCTAAAACTTCTTTTACATGCCAAGCAATCGCTTCTCCTTCACGATCAGGGTCAGTAGCTAATATAATTTTATCAGAGTCTTCAGCTGCATTAGTAATTTCTTTTAAATATTTTTTTGAAAAGGAATCTATTTCCCATTCCATGTGAAATTTATTTTCAGGATCAACGGAACCATTTTTTGATGGCAGATCTCTTATATGACCGTAACTTGCTAAAACTAAATAATCTTTTCCTAAATATTTATTTATAGTTTTAGCTTTAGCTGGACTTTCAACAATAACTAAATTCATTAATCGTTTATTTTCAAAATAAAATGAGTTTGTCAATTTTTTTATTTAAAAAATGAAAAAAGACAATGATTATAACTTAATTTTATTTTCTGAGGAGTTTTTTAATCTGACTATATTTTCTCTATGGGTATAAAGAATTATTATAAAAAAGATAAAAAGTATTAAAGAAAAATTATTATTTTCAAAAAAATATGAATATAAAAAAATTATTAACGTTGAAATCATTGAAGACAATGAAGCAAATCTAAAAAGGAAAGTTAAGACTAACCAAACGATACCAAAAATTAAAAAAAATTTATATGATAAAGCTAATATCACTCCAAGGTAAGTTGCTACACCTTTTCCTCCTTTAAACTTCAACCAAATTGGAAAAATATGTCCCACAAAACATAAAAGAGCAGAATAAGAAATCAAATCTTGAAAATAATGAAAAGTAATTATAACTGACAAGTAACCTTTAAGTAAATCTAATAGTAAAGTGGCAGCAGCCAAAGATTTTTTTCCTGTTCTTAAAACATTTGTTGTTCCAATGTTGCCAGACCCAACATCTCTGATATCTTTTTTTAAAAACAATTTAGTAAGTATTAATCCAAAAGGTATTGAACCAAGTAAATATGAATAAATAGCAACTATAATTAAATTTATATCCATTAATTTGAATAAACCACTTCCCCATTTAAAAAGGTCATTTTTACTTTACCTTGCAGTTTTCTATTTTCTACTGCTGTGTTCTTAGATTTTGATTTTAATTCTTCTGCTTTAACCATCCATGGTTCTTCTAAATCAAAAACACAGATGTCAGCATCAGATCCTTTTTTTAAAGTTCCTTTATTAATCTTTAAAATTTTTGCAGGGTTAATTGTTAAGCATTTAATTATTTTTTCCAGAGTTAATGACTTATTATGGTAAAGTTCTAAGGAGAGAGGAAGCAATGTTTCAATTCCAATAGATCCAGTCGCAGCTTGAGCAAAAGGCAACCTTTTACTTTCTTCATCTTCAGGCGTATGATCGCTGACTATTACATCTATCAGGTCTTTCTTAATTCCATCTATCAATGAAAGTCTATCATCTTCAGTTCTTAGAGGAGGGGAGAGCTTTAAGAATGTTCTGAATTCGCCAATATCATTTTCATTAAGCGATAAATTATTGATTGAAACTCCAGTGCTAAATCTAATTCCATTGGATTTATTTTTTTCAATTACTTTTAAAGAGTTTTTAGAAGAAATTTGATTTATATGGTATCTACAGGGAAATTCACTCAATAAAGAAAGATCTCTTTCTATTATTATTCTTTCAGCTATATCAGATACACCTTGTAAACCTAGTCTTGTTGCTACTTCTCCTTCATTAATACAAGAATTTTTTGCTAACTCATAATCTTCTGCATGCTGCATGATGAGTGTATCTAAGTCCGATGCGTAATTCATTATTCTAGACATCAATTCTGTATTTTGAATTGTTTTATTTACATCTGAAAAACCAATTATTCCTCTTTCTTTTAATAATCCAAACTCTGACATTTGCTGTCCCTCTAATTGTCTTGTTATAGCTGCACAAGGGTATAGGTTAACTTTAGCCTTATCTCTTCCTCTCCTAATTATAAAATCAACCATTGATACGTTGTCTATAACTGGTTTGGTATTTGGCATAGTCACAATTGAAGTTACTCCACCTGCTAAAGCGGCTTGACTAAGTGTCCTAAAATTTTCTTTATATTCAAATCCTGGTTCACCAACAAAAGCTTTCATATCTACTATTCCAGGGATAGCAATATTTCCTTTTAAATCTATTTTTTCAGCTTTTTTTGAAGCATCAGAGGGTTTTGTTTTTTTTCCTATAGATTTAATTTTACCTTTTTCATCAATAATTATATTTCCAATCTCATCTATTTTTTGTGAAGGATCAATAATTCTTACATTTGTTAAAATTTTTTCCATTTTTATTTACAATATAATTTTAAGCAAGCCATTCTTACAGCCACTCCTAGTTCAACTTGTTCTTTCACAAGACTAACATTTATATCATCAGCTAATTTAGTATCGATCTCAACACCTCTGTTCATTGGCCCTGGATGCATAAGTAATGCATCTTTTTTTGCAAGCTTAAGTTTTTCTGGAGTAAGACCAAAAAATTCATAATATTCTCTTTTAGAAGGTAGGAATGATCCTTGCATTCTTTCGTTTTGTAATCTTAACATCATTACAATATCGCAACCGTCTAAACCTTTTTTCATATCTGTGAACGCTTTGACCCCTAGTTTTTCAACTGCTACAGGCATTAAAGTTTTTGGTGCAATAACATTCACTTCAGCACCTAACATATTCATTAAATAAATATTTGATCTTGCTACCCTTGAATGAAGTATGTCTCCACAAATTGCAATTTTTAATCCTTCAATATTTCCTTTTCTATTAATTATAGTTAAAGCATCAAGGAGAGCTTGTGTAGGATGTTCTCTTCTACCATCTCCAGCATTTATAACTGTGCAATTAACTTTTTGAGAAAGTAAATTTGGGGCTCCAGAGTCTTGATGTCTTATGACAATAATATCTGGATGCATTGCGTTTAAAGTCATAGCTGTATCAATTAGTGTTTCACCTTTTTTGAGAGCTGAGTTACCCATGTTCATTGACATTACATCTGCACCTAATCTCTTACCTGCAAGATCGAAAGAACTCTGAGTTCTTGTAGACGGTTCAAAAAATAAATTTATTTGTGTTTTACCTCTAAGAATATCTAATTTTTTTGAGCTACTTCTATTTAGTTTAATAAAAGTCTTTGCTTCGTTTAGTATATTTTTAGCTTCTATAATTGATAGATTTTGAATACCTAAAAGATGTTTGGGGTTATTTTTAATAGCTGAAACTTTTTTTACAGTTGCCATTAAAATCAACTCTATAGGCGTTTTACTATTTTATATCAAGTATTATTTTTATGATAAAAATCTAAAAATCCTTGTAAAATGAATTGAGCTGAATTTTCATCTAATTTACTCTTCTTTTTTGACGTATTAATTGACATTTCACCACTTAAATTAAATGCTCCTTGGCTAGATAATCTTTCATCCCACAAAGTGATATTTTCTGTAACATCTTTTGAGAGATTTTTAGCAAAATCCCTAGCTGATTGAGAGGAGGGGCCTAGTGAACCATCCATATTTAATGGGTTCCCCACAACTATTCCATCGATTTCATTTTCTTTGAAAATTTTTTTTATCTCTAAGAGCAGTTTTGAATAATTTTCTTTTATAAGTGTAGTATAGGGTGTAGCTACAATTTTGTTTTCATCAGATATAGCAATACCAATTCTCTTTCCACCAGGATCAATACCAATTAATCTGGATTTTTTATTAATTTTTTGAATAAATAACTCAATATCAAGCATGAAATTTACCTAATTTGTGATAAAACACATTAAAAACTAACTTATTTCACAAATGTCTCTAGATAAAGAAAAAATTAAGCATGTTGCAAAATTAGCTCGAATTTCAGTCAATGATGCTAAAATTGATAGTTTAACAAAAGACTTAAACTCTATTTTTAAATTTATAGAACAATTAAATGAGCTTGATACTAATAAAGTAGAACCATTAACGTCAATTCTTAATCAATCATTAAGGTCAAGAAAAGATGAAATTAATGACGGAAAAATAAGAGAAAAAGTATTAAAAAATTCCCCAAAAGATAGCGAAGAGTTTTTTGTAGTACCTAAGGTAGTCGAATAATGAGTGATATTACTAATCAAAGTTTAAATCAAATTATCAAAAGAATTAAAACTAAAGAAATTTCTTCAACTGATTTAACAAAAGCTTATATCAAGAATATTGAGGGTGCAAAAAAACTTAATGCTTTTGTTACAACTACTTTTGATTATGCTTTAGATAAAGCTAAACAGTTCGATAACAAACCAAATTTTGATCAACTGCTACCAGGTATTCCGCTCGCCGTTAAAGATTTATTTTGTACAGAAAATTTTAAAACTACAGCTGGTAGCAATATCTTGAATAATTTTGTTCCATCATATGAGTCTACAGTAACTAAAAATCTTTGGGACAATGGTTCTTTTTTGTTAGGTAAACTAAATTGTGATGAGTTTGCGATGGGCTCATCTAATGAGACAAGTTATTTTGGTAACGTAATTAATCCAGTTGGTGACCAATTAGTTCCAGGTGGTTCATCAGGAGGATCTTCATCAGCATTAGCTGCTGACTTAACTCCAGCAACGATTGGAACTGATACAGGCGGCTCGATTAGACAACCAGCTTCATTCACAGGTACAGTTGGTTTAAAGCCAACTTATGGTTTATGTTCTAGATGGGGTATCGTAGCTTTCGCATCTTCTCTAGATCAGGCTGGCCCAATGACAAAAGATATTACTGATTGTGCTATTATGTTAGAAGCAATGTCAGGTTTTGATGAAAAAGATTCTACATCAATCAATAAAAAGAAAGAAAATTATTCAAAAAATTTAAAAGATAATATTAAAGGTTTAAAAATTGGAATTCCTAAAGAGTATCGAGTTGATAACATGCCTAAGGAAATAGATGAACTTTGGGAAAAAGGAAAAAAAATATTAAAAGATTTAGGCGCAGAACTAATTGATATTTCATTACCACACACAAAATATGCTTTACCGACTTATTACATTGTTGCTCCAGCAGAAGCTTCTTCAAATTTAGCAAGGTACGATGGGGTTAGATATGGGTATAGGTCAGAAAAAGGAAAAGATTTAATAGAGATGTACGAAAATACTAGATCTGAAGGTTTCGGAGATGAAGTTAAACGAAGAATATTAATAGGAACTTATGTACTATCATCTGGATACTATGATGCTTATTATTTAAAAGCCCAAAAGGTAAGACAACTAATCAAAAAAGATTTTGATGATAATTTTACAAAAGTTGATGCAATTCTTACACCATCTACACCAAGCTCAGCTTTTAAAATTGGTGAGAAAACTAATGATCCAGTCTCAATGTATTTGAATGATATTTTTACCGTACCAACAAATTTAGCAGGGCTTCCAGCTTTATCTTTACCAGCTGGTCTTGATAAACAAGGGCTTCCATTAGGACTTCAATTAATTGGAAAACCTTTAGATGAACAAAAAATTCTTAATATTGGCTATGCTTTTGAAAAAAATTGTGGATTTAAAAATGAAATAAAGAAATGGTGGGCATGAAATCAGAAAAATTTGATTATTTTATTAATGGAGACAAAGGGAAATACGAAGTTGTAATAGGTCTAGAGGTGCACGCCCAAGTCTTATCTAACTCTAAACTTTTTTCTGGGTCTCCAACAAAATTTGGAGCTGAACCAAACGAACATGTAAGCTTAATCGACTCAGCATTTCCTGGCATGTTGCCAGTAATAAATGAAGAATGTGTAAAACAAGCAGTTAGAACCGGTTTAGGTTTAAATGCAAAAATTAATAATTATTCTGTCTTTGATAGAAAAAACTACTTTTATGCTGATTTACCTCAAGGTTATCAAATATCTCAATATAAAAACCCAATAGTTGGAGAGGGCAAAGTTTTATTAGATATGCCTTATGGATCTAAAGAAGTTGGAATAGAAAGACTTCATTTAGAACAAGATGCAGGCAAAAGCATACATGACATGGATCCATCTAATACTTACGTAGACCTTAACAGATCCGGTATCGCCTTGATGGAAATAGTAAGCAAACCTGATTTGAGGTCACCAGATGAGGTAAATGCCTATATTAAAAAGTTAAGAACTATTATGAGATATTTAGGAACATGTGATGGAAACATGCAAGAAGGTTCGCTTAGAGCCGATGTAAATGTATCAGTGAGAAAAGTAGGTGACAAAGAATTTGGCACACGTTGTGAAATTAAAAATGTAAATTCTATTAAATTCATGCAAATGGCTATTGAATATGAAGCTAGTAGACAAGTTGAATTGTTAGAAAGTGGTAAAGAGATTGACCAAGAAACTAGACTTTTTGATACAAAAAAAAATGAAACACGATCAATGAGATCCAAGGAAGATGCACATGATTATAGATATTTTCCTGATCCAGATTTACTTCCTTTGAAACTTGATCAAAAGTTAGTAGATGATTTAAAAAAATCTCTTCCAGAACTTCCAGATAAGAAAAAAGAAAGATTTATTAAAGATTATGGTTTAAATGCATACGAAGCTAACGTGCTTGTTTCAGAAAAAGAAATCTCAGATTATTACGAAGAAGTTGCAAAACTTTCAGATAATAAACTTGCAGCTACTTGGATGATGGGTGATTTATTTGCGATGCTAAATGATAAAGGTTTGAATATATCTAATTCACCTATCTCAGCTAAAGATTTTGCAGAATTAGTGCAAGCAATAAAATCAGGTGAAATTTCTGGAAGAATAGCCAAAGAAGTTTTTGAAATAATGGTAGAAAGTGGAGATAATCCTAAAAAAATTATAGAAACAAAAGGATTAAAACAACAAAGCAATCCTAAAGAATTGGAAAAAATGATTAACGAAATCTTAGCTAAGAATAAAGATAAAGTTGATCAATATAAATCTGGTAAAGAAAAATTATTTGGTTTTTTTGTTGGTCAAGTAATGAAATCTTCTGGGGGGAAAGCAAATCCACAATTAACAAACGAGATTTTAAAAAAACTTTTAAAGGGCTAATTATGCCTAAAAAATTAGATTTAACTGATAATCTTGAGAAGTACATAATTGATCATTCAGAAAATTTAAATGATATTCAAAAAGAAATTATTAATTATAACTCAAGTCTTGGAGATCAAAAAAAACTACAAATATCAATTTCACAAGCTCAATTTCTTCAAACACTAATTAAGATTTCTAACATAAAAAGTGTTTTAGAGATTGGAAGTTTTACTGGTTTTAGTGCTTTATCTATGGCTTTAGTTTTACCAAAAGATGGCTCTCTACTTAGCCTCGATAAAAATTCTGAATTTAGCAATAAAGCAAAATCTTTTTATAAAAAGGCAAATGAAAATAAAATTACACAAATAATTAAACCAGCAATTGAAAGTTTAGATGAATTAAAAAATTCCAAAAGAAAATTTGATTTAATATTTATTGATGCAGATAAAGAAAATTATATTAATTATTATGAAAAATGTATGGATTTAGTTAATAAAAATGGACTTATTATAATTGATAATGTTTTATGGCACGGCGAAGTGGCTGATAAATCAAAAAACGATAAATTTACTAATATAATAAGAGATTTTAACAAGCACATTCAAAAAGATAACAGAGTCTCAAAAAATATTATTCCAATTGGAGACGGTTTAACAATTTGTATTAAAAAATAATGTTTTCTGTCTTTGGATTTTATAAATTTAAAAAAATATCATTATTAAAGAAACACAAAGAATTTTTTCAATCTGAATTTCTAAATAATAAAGTAAGAGGGATATTAATTCTTTCCTCCGAAGGTATTAACGGAACAATTTCAGGTGAAAAAAAATCTATTTTAAAGATAAAAAATTTTTTAAAGAAAAAACTTAAATTTTCTAACTTTGATAGTAGCAATCATTCAATAAGTAAATTCCAACCATTTCATCGTGGTAAAGTTAAGGTAAAAAAAGAAGTAGTACCTATTGGATTAAAGATCAATAGTAAAACAAAAAGACAAAATAAATATTTATCAGGTAAATCTTGGAATAAATTGATATCTAAAAAAGATACTTTAGTAGTTGATGCTAGAAAACCATTTGAATTTAAAGTTGGTACTTTTAAAAAAGCTATTAATCCAAATATTACTAACTTTAGAGATTTTCCAAAATATCTTAAAAAGATTGGTAAAAAACAACCAGTTGCTATGTTTTGTACAGGAGGTATTAGATGTGAGAAAGCTTCTGTTTATTTAAAACAAAAGGGCTTTAAAAATGTTTTTCAATTAAAAGGCGGCATACTTAATTACTTAGATGGTGTAGAAAAAAAAGATAGTTTGTGGAAAGGTGAATGTTATGTTTTTGATAACAGGGTTTCACTAAAACACAAATTAAAACAAGGATCTTTTTCTATTTGTAGTGGTTGTCGAACACCAATTTCATCAATAGAAAAAAAATCAAATATGTATGAAAAAGGAGTTTCTTGTCCAAATTGTTATGAACAGCTAACAGAAAGTCAAAAAGCTAGATTTAGAATGAGGCAAAAACAAATTAATCTTGCTAAAAGCAAAGGAAACAAGCATATGTTTCAAAAGGAATACAAAGTATGAAATCAATGAACTTAGTTGGGGATCCGATTACAACTTTATTAAAAAAAATTGCTATTCCTGCAAGCACAGGTACACTTTTTCAAACTTTATATAATGTTGTAGACACTTACTTTGCTGGAAAAATTTCTCCTAATGCATTGGCGGCTATAGCAAAATCTTTTCCGCTTTATTTTATTATTATAGCAACAGGTGTTGGAATTGTAGCTGCATCAAACGCACTTATTAGCAATTCATTAGGCGCAAAAGAAGATCGTAAGGCATCATTATATGTTGCTCAATCACTTCTTTATTCCGTAATAGTTTCAATATTTGTTACTATAATTGGTCTATCTTTTTCTGATGATCTTTTAAGGTTAATGGGGTCAGATCAAGAAACAATAAACCTTGCTACCGATTATTTAGATGTAATATTTTTTGCAACTTTCATTTTTTTAATACAAATTTCTTTAAATGGAACTTTAAATGCTCAAGGCGATACTAAAAGTTACAGAAATGTTTTAATTGTAACTTTCTTTTTAAATATCGGTCTTAACCCATTATTTATATTTGGTTTTGGACCTATACCAGCTTTTGGAATTGCAGGTTTAGCAATAGCAACTGTGATTGCTCAATTAATAGGATTATTTTACTTAGCGTATAAAGTTTATTGTTGTGAACTAAAACAATATTTAAAATTAGAATGTTTCCTGCCAAAATTTGATTTAATAAAAAATCTTACTAATCAGTCAGTGCCAATTATGATGAGCATGTTTATGATTGGTTTAGGTATTTATAATATTTTATTTTTTGTAAGCAAATTTGGTTATTTAGCTGCTGCAGGATATGGTTCAGCTTTAAGAATAGAACAAATACTACTTCTACCAGTTATCGGGTTAAATACGGCCGTACTAACGATTGCTGGACAAAATTTTGGAGCGAAATTATTTCCCAGAGTTGACGAAGTCTACACAAAAGCAATTATTATTGGTTCGTCATTTATGATTTTAGCAGGCGTAGTAATTTTTTTATTAGCAGATAACATTGTATCAATTTTTACAGATAATCAGGATGCCATTAATTATGGAGCTGATTACCTGAAGATTGCTGCATTTATAGGACCTGTCTACCCAGTTTTTTTTATCACTAACGCATTATTTCAAGCAATTAAGAAACCAATCTACACAGTTTTAATGACGTTCTTAAGATTAGTTCTTTTACCTTTCGCTACAATGTGGACTGTTGTTTTCTTATTTGAGGGTAATTTTAGAGATTTATTTCTTGGACTTTTCTTTATCAATTGGACATTTGGAATTTTAGTATTTTTGTTCGCAAAATATTATACAAAGAAACTATTTTTAAGAACGGTTAAAACCTAAATTTATTTATATTTAAGTTTGTTTTCTAATTTTCTTACAAAGTAGGAAACAACTAGGATTAATACTAAGTATTCTAATATTAAAAAAGTATAAATCTCTAAAGGTCTATAAGTAGTTGTAACAAGCTCATTTGCTTTTCTTGTTAAATCTCCAATTCCAATTATAGAAACCAAAGAAGACATTTTTAAAACGTATACAAATTGATTTCCCATTGCTGGCAATACAACTTTTATTGCTTGAGGTAAGATTACTAATCTCATTTTTCTCCAAAAATCCATTCCTAAAGACTCTGATACCTCATGTTGGCCCTTTGATATTGAATTAATACCAGCTCTAAATATTTCTGCTTGAAAAGCACTCTCGCTTATAGTCAAAGCAATTATACCTGATACGAATGGTGAGAAACTTACTCCCATCATAATAGGTAGGCCATAATAGATCCAAAGAATTAAAACTAACAATGGAATAGCTCTGACGATTTCCACATAAGCTATATTGAAGTAACTTAAAAATTTGTTATTTGAGAGTGAAGGAAGAGCAATTATTAAACCAATAATCATTGCTAAAATTATTGACACTACTGAAATGTAAATAGTGGTTGTTATTCCACTTATTAAAAATTTAAGATTTGTCAATCCCTCTATATTTTCTGGACTTAATATATACCAGCCCCATTCATAGTTAGAGCTACATCCTTGAAGTAAAAATAGAATAGAAATTATTTTTAAAAATTTCACTAATTGACTATATTTGTAAATGGAAGGTATTAAAACTTAAATTATAAGCTTTTTAGATCGTACTTTGCTAGTAATGTTTTGAAAAATCCAGATGATTGTTTTTTCTTAATCCAATTGCTCACGTAATCATTCCAAACTTTGTCACCCTTAGGAACCATCATAGCTAAAAATGCCGGATTTTTTTCTCCATCAGGAACTATGGCTAATTGAGGATACTTAATTACTAATTTATTTGCCTCTGTTGAACTCGTTATATTTCCATCTGCTCTACCAGCAAGCACTTCTTGAAAGTCTCTAGCAGGCGCTTCTACTGATTGTAATTTTGATTTTGGAAAAAATTCTTTTGCTTTTTCTTCTTGAGAAGTACCTAAAGTAGTAGCTATTTTAACATCTTTATTATTTAAAGAGTCCCAAGTTGGAAACTTTTTTAAATTTTTCTTAAGAACTAAAGGAACAGTACCGTACTTGTAATAAGTAGCTGTAAAACCTGCTACCTCAGCTCTTTTAGGCGTTTTAGTTACGCTTGTAGAAATATCATATCTATCTGCTGTTATGCCGGCTACGATAGTTTTCCATTCAGCAGGAACGAATTTTACTTTTACGCCTAAGTCTTTAGCTAACTCATTCATTACATCTATATCAAATCCTTTGTATTTGTTTGTTGCTGGATCTTTCATAGACATTGGATCCCAATCACCTGTAGTTCCAACTCTTAGTTCGCCGTTTTTTTTGATTGCATCTAATTTCGAAGCTGCTTGTACGCTTGTTGCAACAAATAATATAAATAGAATTGTATATATTTTTTTAATCACTCGTTCTTACTACCTAATCTCTCCATTTTTTTCGAATTGCAATTTGACCCACTTAATTGTTGGAAATTAAAAAGGTTGACTAAATAGGATATTATCATCTATAAAGAACAAAACAAGAACATTTATGAAGCTAACAATACCTTTTTATCTACACAAAGTAGGGGCTGGATTTCCGTCACCAGCAACAGACTATATTGAGGATGACATAGATCTAAACTCACATCTTATAACAAATGCGCCAGCCACTTTTATTATAAGAGTTCAAGGTAAGTCCATGACAAACGTAGGCATACATGATGGAGATTTATTAATAGTAGATAAAAGCTTAAATCCAAAAAATTTTTCAACTGTAATAGCAAACGTTAATGAAGAACTTGTTGTCAAAACTTTAGTTAAAAGTAAGGAAGCTAATTATTTAACATCCGGATCCAAAAATGCGTCGGATAAAATTAATTTAACAGATAATCCAGAGATAATAATTTGGGGAGTAGTAACGTATGTCATTCATAAACAGTAGTAAAAAAAAAATTGCTCTAGTTGATTGTAATTCATTTTATGTATCATGTGAGAGATTATTTAATCCAAAGATCCAAAATGTTCCAGTTGTAGTCTTATCAAATAATGATGGTTGCGTGATATCAAGATCTGCAGAAGCAAAAAAAATTGGAATTAAAATGGGAGAGCCTTATTTTAAAGTAAAAGAATTAGTGAAAAAAAATAATGTTCAAATTTTTTCATCAAATTATGCTTTATACGGAGATATCTCTAGAAGAGTAATGAAAGTATTGAAAGGGTTTTCTGATAAAGTTGAAATTTATTCTATAGATGAAGCTTTTATAGATTTATCACATGTAAAAGATGAAACGACTGAAGAATATGGAAAAAAAATACGTGAAAGAGTTTTAAAATGGACAGGTATACCAACAAGTGTTGGGATATCGAATACAAAAACTTTAAGTAAAGTTGCTAACCATGTGGCAAAAAAAAATAAAGCGGGCGTAATATTTTTAAAAGAAAATATAGATGAAATTTTAAAAAAATTTGAAATACCAGATATATGGGGAGTGGGACGTCAGTTATCGAAATTATATATAAAAAATGGAATTAATAACGCCTACCAATTAAAAAATATTTCAAACAGCTGGGTGAAAAAAAGCACAAATGTTTTGGGCGCTAAAACAGTAATGGAACTAAGAGGCATTCCATGTATTGATTTAGAAATAGAAGAAACAAAAAGAAAAAGTTGTTGTGTATCGAGATCATTTGGAAAAAAAGTTCAAAGTTTAGATAAATTAAAAGAGTCTATAACTACTCATTGTTTGAATGCTGCTGAAAAAATTAGGACAGACAAACAAACAACAAGAGCGATAACTGTATTCATTAGAACAAGTCCTTTTGATAAGAATAAGAATTATTATTCAAATTCAATTACAATTGAGTTACCAGTTGAAACTAATAATAGTCTAGAACTAGTTAAAACTTGTATAAATGGACTAAATAAAATTTATAAATATGGATACTTATATCAAAAAGCTGGCGTCATTTTATCAAAACTTAAAAATGCATCCGAAAAAGAATTAAATTTATTAGCACCTATTTTAGAAAATAAATCAAAAACATTAATGAAAGCAATTGATTTTACTAATGCTAAATATGGACGTAACGCAATAAGCATAGCCCAAGCAGGAATAAATAATGATTGGAAAATGCGTAGAGAACATTCATCAAAAATAGATACGGCATCATTTGACTCGCTACCTAAGATAAGTATATAAAGTAAACACGGGGTGTCTAGAAGACTGAGATTAAACCCGACGAACCTGACCGGTAATTCAGTAAGGGAGATATGGAAACAAAATATTTATCGATACAATCTTCATTAACAGTAATTGTCTTAGTTGGTATTTTTTTTATTGGATTAGGTTATCAAAGTTTAAAAAAAACTACGGATAGTAGAAATTATATAGTTGGAAATAGAGATGAAGATATATTTTCATTAACAACAAGTTTAGCTGCATCTGCTTTGGGAGCATGGGTATTATTTGGTCCAGCATCAGCTGCTACATGGGGAGGTTTTGGAGCTGTGATAGGGTACGCATTAGGTTCCGCAACTCCAATGCTATTATTATACAATTTTGGACCTAAAATTAGAAAAGAATTTCCAAGGGGATTATCCTTAACAGAGTTTATTAAAAAAAGATTTGGTTTAGGAATACTAAAAATAAGTTTATTTTTAATATTATTTTACTTAGTTATTTTTTTGATAGCTGAAGTTACTGCAATAGCTTTTTTATTAAATTTTATCTCTAAAACACCTTTATGGATTACAGCTGGAATAACATTAATAATATGTTTGCTTTATATTTTAAGAGGAGGATTAAAGCTTTCAATAATTACTGACAAATATCAATTTATTATAATTGCAACTTTAATTCTAATCTCTTTAATCCTAATCGTCGGAAATTTAGAAGCTAATAGCTTTCAATTAATCAAGGAAAATTCACCAAATCTTGTGAGTAGCAAATATTTACCAAATTACACAGCCGGCCTAACTTTTTTTATCGCTGTAGCTGCAACTAATTTATTTCATCAAGGAAACTGGCAAAGAGTATTCGCTGCAAAAAATAATCAAATATTAAAGAAAAGTTTAATTTATTCTTCGTTAATAACATTTTTAATAGTTTTATGGATGGGATACACAGGCCTAATTTCTTATTCTTTAAATTCTAAGGTAATACCTGATTTAGCTTTTTTTAATTTAATATTATCTAACAGTTATTTATTAATTATATCAATTTTAGTTCTAGCTTTGGCTTTAACATTGAGTACTATAGATACTTTAATTAATGCTATATCGAGTATTCTTTTAGTAAATGGCAATCAAATTGGTAAATCAATTTTTGGAAAATCTTTAAAAAATAAAACTAATTATATAATTATACTTATTAGTATTTTTGTTTTTGTTATAGCTTCAAGAGGATTTAGTATTTTATATTTATTTTTATTAGCAGACCTATTTTGTTGTGCAGCGGTTGTTACGATTTTTTATGGTTTTTTTAATAATAGAATTAATTCAAGATTATCTTATTTATCTATAATAAGTGCGTTAGTTACTGGGATATTATTTTTTCCAAGTATAGATTTTCAATCAAGTATATTAGTTGGGTATTTATTACCTATTGAATTATTTAGTCCAATTATAATCACTAATTTACTTTTTATCTCTTTTACAATAGCAATAATCACTCAATTACTGTTTATAATAGTTTACTCTTTACGCAGTTCGTTTAAATAAATTATTACTGCTAGCCAAATAAAAATAAACGCTATTAATTCATCTAAAATTAAAGGTTCGTCAAAATAATACAATCCTAAGAAAAATTGTGCAGTAGGCGTAAGAAAAAATATCATACTAGCTGGTCCAATACCTATTAATTCAAAACCTTTTGTGTACCAAAAAAGAGGTATCAGAGTCATTAAACCTGCCCAAAATAGATAAAAAGAAAGTAATGGTTCACTCACAGAAAAAATATTTAAATTACTATTTATTAAAAAAATAAATAGAATGAGTGCAATTGGTGTGAGAAATAAAGTTTCTATTAGCAAACCTATATCTGAGGATACTCTTACTTTTTTTCTAATTAAACCATACAAACTAAATGTTAAAGCGACAATAATCCCAATCCAGGGAATTTCACCAAGTTTTATGAGAAAATAAATTAATGCTAAAATAACTAAAATTACTGAAATTAATTTATTTCGGTTATACTTTTCTTTTAAAAAAATTATTCCAAGAAATACACTTAAAATTGGAAAAATATAATATCCTAGCGCAGAGTCTAATAAATTATTTGTACTTACAGCATAAAGCCATGTATACCAATTAATTGTAACAAGTAGCCCTGTTAGAATTAAAATAAAGATATTTATTTTATATTTAATTATTTTCTTAAATTCATTCCACTTAGAATAATAAGATGTAGTAAGAATTAAAAGTAAAGCAGTCCAAATTGTTCTATGAATTGTTAATTCAAGAGGCGATGCATAAGATACAAATTTAAAATAAAGAACTCCAATTATACCCCACCAAAGAGAGGCGCCAATTGTAAAAGATATACCTTTAAATAAATTTTTTTTCAGTTTTTAATTAATTTTTTCCAACTACAGTCCAACTGTAATTATGTCGATGAGAAATTTTAAGATCCTTAAACCCAGCATCTTTTAATTCTTTTAATATTTCTTCTTTTTTATAATACTTCGCATATTGAGGGTTTAGCTGATCAAAAATTACATCAGTTTGTTTTGTCCACCCAAATTTATTATAAACGTTTAATAAATAATCTTTTAATGGTAAATTTATAAATTTACAAAAAAAGATATAAATTTGTAAAAATAAATTTAGTATGTTTGCCAATATATATAATGATCTATCAGGTAAATATTTTGTGAATTTTGAAATAATTTTATAAAATATAATGTATGGTAAATTATTTTCATATCCATAAACCCATATAATTAATTGACCATTTTTCTTTAAATTTTTTCTTATATTAATTAAAACATCTGTTGGATCTTTAATATGATGAATTACCCCCAAAGAAAAAATAAAATCACACAAATCATCAGTTTGAAAATTTAAACCATCTGACTGTATTATCTTTAAATTATTTTTTTCGATAAAATCATTTTTAATCTTCTTAATACCAACGTCCGAAGGTTCGATTGCAAAAACTTTTTTAGGATTAAATTTTAAAAGAGTTCTAACAACTCTACCGGTTCCAGCACCAACATCACCTACTATTTTATTTGAAATTTGATTTAAATCAAAAATATTGTTGAATTGATCAATAAGAATTTCATCAGAGGCCCAGTAGTCCTTATTTAATTCACCTTGTAATTTCCATTGATTGTTAAAATCTTTTATAGTTTGTTTTCTAACTTTTGAATTTTGATTCATTACAATAAACTTTACTCTAGTTCTTTTATTACCTTCTTAATGAAAGTTGACAATAGTTTTTGGTCTTCATTGCTAAAATATTGATCTTTTTTTATTCCGTTGTTTAATTCTTCCCTAGCTTTATCTAAAATTTTATTAATATTTTCTTTTTTTGTTAATTGATAAATTTCATTTTTATATTTTGTAACCCTATAACCAATAGTTATTTCAAAAAGCACAAATGAAATAAAGGCCACTATTAAAGTTTTATATATAAATATTTTCATATTTTATTATTAAAGTAATTTTTGATATAAATCATTTTTTTAAATTATTTTTATATGTAGCTGAAATTGATTTCCCATCAACTTTTACCTCAAAAAATTTAGTATAATTTTCATTTAAATACTTAATTTTTTTGGATTCATATCCATTCCAATATATATTATTAATTATAACATAATCAGCCTCTTCAATATTACCAGTAATTTTTACTTTTTTTCTAAATTTTGGTTCTAAAAATTTTTTATTTAAGTTTAAATCCATATTCCCAATATTAGATACAATAAATTCGTTGTTTTCAATTTTAGATAAATATCTCAAATTTTCATTAATGCTTAAACCCCAGTAATCTAATTCAAAATATTTATCAAATTTTTTATTTACTAAAGAATTGAAATAAACGTATTGATGAGGGTGATTTTTTATCATCCAATTAATATTAGGCACAGTCATCAAAATTATAAATATAAATATTAAATATTTATAATTTTTTTTGATCTTATTTTTTATATAATTAATTGCATATATAGCCTGGATAATTATGAATGGATATAAAAAATAAAGGTGCCTCCATCCATTATATAGAGAAGAATTAATCAATATAACTAAAAAAATTGGTATTATTAATAATGATAAAAAAACTAAATCAAACATTTCTTTTTTACCCCTCCACAAATCATTAAATTTTTTATTATCATTCATATTAACTAATCTTAAATACATTCTAACTATAATAGTTACAAAACCGGTTAAAAATAAAACTAAATAAAAAACTGGAGTAGTAGAAAAAATCCATATTAAGCTGTAGTGCCAAGGTACATGTTCTGCTTTTATATATTCACCTAAATAAAAATTATGAATATCAATTTTAAAATTAGCCAATTTTTTAAAAATAAATAAAAAATTAGAAATTGGGCTTTCCCATAAAAAAGGATAAAAAATAATCGTAAAAAAAGGTAATAAAAAAAGTAAACTTAATAATGAAATTTTAATTTTCCTCTTATTTTCATTTCTTAAAAATTTGATTAATAGAAAAAATAGAATAACCACAGGAAGTATTGAGCCTAAAATTCTAATGCTTATAGACAAAGCAATAAAAATTGATGCCATAATAGAATTATAAAAATTAGGCTTTTCAATAAGTACTAAAGTGAAATATGTAGCAATAATGAATATAGACATAAATACTATGTCTTTATTGTTGAAAAAACTATGAGCAAATATTCTTGGTGATGCAACTAAAAATAAACACCCCAATAACGATAAAAAAAATGAGTTAAATCTTTTAAAAAGCAAAAAATAAAAAAAAATAACACCAATGAAAAAGAATATAAAATTTGTTAAATGCCTTAAAAGAAAATATTCTCTAAAATCTTCAACCTTTAGTTTATATTCAATAAATGCAGCTGGAACATCAAATAAATAACCAATTCCTTTCTCAGGGAAATCTTTAATATCAGGAAAAATACTAATCTTTGACGTATAATTTATATTGAAAATATCAAAAATATATTTAAGACCAACAAAACCATTTGTCCTTGTGTTATCCTCATCTATAGAAATCCCGAAATCTTGATAAATATTAATTCCTAAAAAAAAAAGTAATAAAAAAAATAAGAAAGAAAAAATGTATTTATATTTTAGATATTTCTGCATTTAATTACTTAAGAAGTAAATGAGTTTAATTTACCTTAAAGATTTTAAAAAATTTATATATTTATCTATTCCTTTTTCTAGGCTAAAATTTGGTTTATATTTTATTAACTTCTTAGCTTTTGTAATTGATAAAGTGCCTCTTTTAGGCCTAAAAGAATCTCTCCTTGTAATCTTGTAATTTAAATTTTTAAAATGTTTTTTAAGAATTTTAACAAATTTTAATAATGTTTCTCCTTTTCCCGTTGTAATGTTAAATGTTTGATTAATACCGTTTTTATTTATACCAGCTTTTATTGCCCCGTTAGCTAAATCTTCAACAAAAGTGAAATCTAATTTTTCATTTTTTCCTTGGATGTTTATAGTCTCACCCTTAAAAGCTTTATTAATGAATATTTGCGTAACTCTATTATTCATATCTGTTGGGCCATATACTGCAGAAGGCCTGATAATTGTGTATGGAATATTGTAAAATCCACATAAACCTTTAGTTACAATTTCTCCAGCTAATTTCATAGATCCATATACTTCTTTAGGTTTTAAAGTATCTTCTTCACTTGCTTGCTTTTTTTTAAAGTCCCCATAAACCATGCTAGAAGAAAAATAAATAAATCGTTTTAAGTCATACTTTTTAAAAGTACCTTTTAAAAAATTTACTGACTCTAAAATATTTGTTGTAGTATCTATAGAGCCATCCTTAGCTTCTTTAGCATTCAAATTATCAATCTTAGCTAAAGGAACAGCTGCAGTATGAAAAATGTATTCAGGTTTATATCTTTTTAATATTTTAAAAACTAAACTAAAATCTTTAGCATCTCCTCTTTCTACGATAATTTTTTTAAAACTAGAAAAACGTAGCTTTCTAAAATCGGCGTAATTTTTTTTAAGTGGATTAACATAGCCTGTGTAAGAATCTAATATAATACATTTATTTACAATTTTTTTTTCAATTAATTGTTTTACAATATTAGAGCCGATAAAACCTAAACCCCCAGTTATCAGAGCCGTATTCATTTATTATTCTTACTCCACTGTTTTATTTTTTGAAATATAAAATTTAGATTTTTTTTACTTAAATCTGGATAAATAGGTAAAGTTAGAATTTCTTTAGATAGTATTTCAGTATTTTTGAGACTGGTTGAGTATTTTTTTAAATAATTTTGTTTATGTAGGGGAGGATCAAAATGAACTGATGCATCTATTCCGTTTTTTTTTAAAAATTTTAGTAAAGAGTTTCTTTTTTCTTTTACTAAAACTGAATACATTTGATATGAATGTGTGAAATTTTTTTTTACAATCTGAACTTCAAATGGAGAGCCCAATTTGTTAAAAAACATATCATACTGTTTTGCTATTTTTCTTCTAGCTAAGTTAAATTTATTTAGCTTTTTTAATTGTGAATTACCAAGTGCTGCTAGATGATTAGGTAATCTAAAATTGTGACCTGGTAGATCTGCTACTCTATACCAAAAAAATTTTTTTTTATCTTTATTAATACCATGTGCTATTAACTTTTTAATTTCATTATAATGTTTTTCGTTATTTGTTGTCAGCATTCCGCCTTCAGTCGTTGTTATATTTTTTGTTGGAAAAAATGAGAAACAACCTGTTCCAAATGAACCAGTTTGTTTTTTTTTGTAAGTCGCTCCTAATGTTTCGGCACTATCTTCAATTAAGTTAATTTTTTTTCTTTTAACAAGTTCTGTTATTTTTTTCATATCACAAGGTAGTCCAGAATAGTGCACTACTATTACTGCAATTGTTTTTTTTGTAATTTTTTTTTTAATTTCTTCAGCCGTTAAATTTCTAGAGTTAATTTCTACATCAGCAAAGACTGGTTTATTCCCAGTATTAATTACAGCATTAGCAGTAGAAACCCAAGTCCAAGAGGGGATGATCACTTCACCTTTTTTTTTAATTATCTTAAGAGAACATTCTAGAGCACTAGTACAAGAATTCATTGATATAGCGAATTTAGTTCCAATATATTTTGCAAAATTTTTTTCAAAAATTAAATTATTCTTACCATGAGTCAACCACCCCGTCTTAAGCGATTCATTCATTACCTTGAAATCTTTATTATCTATCTTTGATTTAAATAGAGGAATATTAGGCATAAACAATTGATATAATTAATTTTAAAAAGAATATATATAAATAAAAATCTTATGCTAGATAAAAAAATAGATATAGTTGTCCCTGCTCATAATGAAGAATTAAATCTAATTAAGTTAATTCCAGAATTATTAAGAATCGTAAAAAATAATAAAATTTTTAGATTAAGATTGATATTTATTGATGATGGATCAAACGATAAAAGCCAAAGTATTATAAAAAAATTTTTAAAGAATAAGAAATTTATAAAACTTATTATTAATAAACAAAGAAAAGGACAGACATATTGCTATAAAAAATATCTATCTAAATTCAAATCAGAATATTTCATTAGAATAGATGGAGACAATCAAGATAATCCAAAATATATCTCAAATATCTTATCTTTGATCAAAAAAGATTATGATATAATTATGGGAAATAGAACTTTAAGAAAACATTCGATATTAATGGTATGTTTGACCTTTCTATATGATAATTTAATTTTTTTATTAATAAGAAAAAAATTAAAAACCTATTCATCAAGTTTAGTTTGTTTTAAAAGAATGTATATAAATCATAAAAATTTAAAGTTTAACGATCATAGATATTTACCATTAATTGCAATAAATAACGGAGCAAAAAAAATCAAAATATTCGATACAGTGCATCAGAAAAGAAAATTCGGAAAATCTAAATATAAAATAAGTACAAAAATTATCACTGCGTTTCCCGAATTTCTTTTTTTTTATTTGAGACTTAAAATAGGTTTTTTTAAATAATCATGTGTGGGTTTGCTGGGTTTATATCTAAGAATAAAGATAATATTACAAAAAAAATAATTAAAGATATGAACGATGCTCTTTCACACAGAGGTCCAGATGGTGAGGGTTATTATTTTGACGAAGAAGTTTATTTATCTCATAAAAGACTTTCAATTATCGATTTAAACAAAAGAAGTGATCAACCGTTAATTGATAGTGATAAAAAACATATAATTGTATTTAATGGAGAGATTTACAACTACGTAGAACTAAAAAAAGATTTAATTTCTGCTGGATGTAGATTTCAAACAGAATCCGATACTGAAGTTTTGCTTAAATCTTATATTCATTGGGGTAAAAATTTTTTATCCAAATTAAAAGGTATGTTCTCGTTTGTAATTTACGATCTAGAAAAAAAAATTTTGTTTTGTGCTAGAGATCATTTTGGACAAAAACCTTTTTATTATTATTACAAAAATAATAATTTTATCTTTTCATCTGAACTAAGATCTCTTTTAAAGAATCCTTTAATTAAGAAAGAACTTTGTTTAAAATCCACATTAGACTATTTGCATTATGACTCTTTTGTGGGATCTGCCACTCCTATTAAAAATTGCCACAAATTACTTCCATCAGAATATTTAATTTTTGATTTAAAAAAGAAAGATTTAAAAAAAGAATTTTTCTGGAATTTAGAAATAAATACAAAAAAATACATAAATAACAAAGAGACGTTTCCTAAGTTTTCAAAAATGCTCGAAGATTCTGTAAAAATTCATTTACGTAGCGATGTTCCAATAGCAATGTATTTAAGCGGTGGTTTAGACTCAACAACTTTGTCAACTATTTGTAAGAAAAAATTAGGATTTCAAAATATAAATGCTTTTAATTTAAAATTCAAAGAAGATTCTTATAACGAACACGAAGATGCAAAAAATACTGCGAGACAATTAGGACTTAAATTAAAAACTTTTGAAATCGAAGATGAAGACTACCTTGGTCAAATAAAAAAATCTGTAGATAATCTTGATGAACCTTTGGCTGATTTAGGATATATGGCTATTTATTTAATATCAAATCTGGTTTCAAAAGAAGGTTACAAAGTCGCAATATCTGGTGACGGTGGCGATGAACTATTAATGGGTTATGAACCATTTAATAAAATTTTTTTGTTCAATATATTAAATTCATCTAAAATAACTGCGTCTATAATTAAAAAAATTTCTAAATATTTAAAGGATGACTTCAATTATATGGGATTGAATTATAAAATTAAGATTTTTTCACGTGCTTTAAATTTTGATTCTTCTTGGACTAACACAAGATGGATTTCTGCTTTTATGCCAGAAGAAATTGAAGAATTAACTAATAATAATTTTGGTAATTATAATCAAATTTATGAATATGTAGACAATTTACAAACTTCGATTCATTCTGTAGATCAATATGATAAGTTTTTAATTCAATACCAAAGACATTTTTTAACAAATATTATTTGCAGTCATACTGATAAAGCTAATATGTTAAATTCAATAGAAGCAAGAAGTCCGTTTTTAGATCATGAATTATTTAATTATGTTAATAATTTACCCAAATCATTTAAGTTGAACTATAAATTGTCAAAATTACCCTTAAGAAAATACCTTAAAAAAAATCTTAAAAATACTGTTTTTAAAAATAAAAAAAAAGGTTTTACTGTTCCAATGGCTAAATGGATACAATCAGAGTTAAAAGAATTAATTCTTGAAACATTAAAAAAAAGAAATATAGAAAAATTGGATTTTGTTAATTATAATTACTTGGTAAAAAAAATTATAGAGCCTCATCTTAAAAATAATTCAAATAATCATAGACAAATTTGGAATATTTTTATTCTAGTTAATTGGATTAATAATAATTTTTGATAATATAAATTTTCTTTATTTGACCATTCTAAAAATTGATTTATAACATAATTAATTTGATTTTTAGAGATTAGGAAGAGTGGGTGAGTGGTTTAAACCAGTTGGTTGCTAACTAACCGTACGAGTAACATCGTACCGAGAGTTCGAATCTCTCCTCTTCCGCCAAATTTAATTAAAATAACTATCTATTTGAACTGGTTCTTTTCTTAAGATATATTTATAGACATTAATATTTTCTAAAACTCTTTGGACATAATTTCGCGTTTCTTCAAATCTAATTTGTTCAATCCAATTAATATAAGAGATTTGCCCTTTAGACGGATCACCATTTACCCTTCTCCAAGTCTTAACTCTATTAGGCCCAGCATTATAAGCTGCAATTGCAAAAGGAAATACTCCGTTATAATCTTCGAGTAATCCATTAAAATAATATGATCCAAGTTTAATATTATATTCAGGATCTTGAGTTAAACCGCTTATGCTGTAAGGAAGCTTGGCTTTCTTAGCTACAATTTTTGCAGTTGGTTTCATAAGTTGCATCATTCCTCTAGCTCCAGCCCAGCTGTTTGCCCTTTTATCGAATTCACTTTCTTGCCGTATAATTGCTAGTACTATTTCTTGTTTAGGCATTACTTTATTATTTATAGTGTTTGGTGTTGCAATAATCGGATAATTAAATTTGTTATAAAACCTTTTTTGATATGATGCTTTTTTAGAAATTTGAATTGCAAAATCATATCTTTCAACACTTGTGGCTAGTTGAGCAGCTAAAACTTCACTGCCACCTTCTATATTTAATTCTGCTAAATGTTTAAAAATATCTTTACCAAGTTGGGTTGCGTCTAGCTCCTTTAATAAAATGATGTGCCTAATAAGTTTATTCTTTTTAAATTCTTTTTCATATTCTTTACTAAAAGATGATTGATCAACTAATTCAAAGTTTCCGCCAGGATTAATTTTATTAAAAGCTAATTGACCATAATAAGTCATAGGAAATTTTGCAGCTTCTGTATAAAATTTTTTTGAAAAATCTTTTTCACCTAAATTTTCATAAGATTGTCCCAACCAATAAGCACCACGTGCTAAGCTAATTGGATAGCTAACGTTATTATAAAAATTTTGAAAATGACTAATTGCATATTCAGGAGAATTTAAAAAAGTTATCGCTATCCAGCCAGATAACCACTCTGCCTCTGCAAATGAAGGACCAGCTGAAAGCGCATGTTCACTTGAAATTTTATATGCAGTTTTATATCTTTTTTTGTAAATTAGACTTCTAACAACACTTTCTCTTTGTTCCCACCATTTATCCGGGCGAACCATTTGGGTTTCTGTTTTTAATGAATTTCTATATAAAATTTCTAAAGACCCATCTAGTCTGCCTCTTCTATTTCTCCATCTTAACCTGTCAAATTCCAATCCAGGATCTTGTTTTAAATATTCAGGGACTTTATTTATTGCGTTATCTACACCATAAGAGTTACTCATTAATATCTGACGCGCATTATATAAAGCTTGTTGATCCTTAGGTAAATATTTTAACATTCTCTTCAGATCCCAATATTTTCTTTCCCAAGCAAGATAGTCAGCTCGCTTTATATGATCATCCGAGGTTAAGAATTTTTTAAACTTGGCCCTATAATATCCTAAGTCATTTTTTCTAATTTTAGCTGTAACCCAGCCATCTTTAATAAGTTCCTTTACTTTATCAAATTTTTTTTGTTCAAGATAAGCTTCAGCTAATTTAATTTTACCTAAACCACCTAAAGGAGGGTTTTTTTCAAACCAATTAATAATCGATGATGGTGAATTATTTCTTAAATAGATTTTTTCCTCTGCTAAATATTTTATTCTATTTATTCTTGGGTAATCTTCATTTTGTTCTATAAACTTCTTGTATTCATTAAATGAAGCTCCATTTCTTGTTGTTTTAAGGTGCATCCATGTAATTAAAGTTCTAAATTCTTGATCTTTAACTTTTGTTGCACTTTTTAATGCACTGTTCCATTTTTTTTGTTTTATAAATTCTATTGTTTTTTTAGCTTCCTCAAAATCTTTTTGTTTTAATATTGATGATTTCTTAACCTCTTTTGTTGCAGATCCATAGATTGAGGGTTTTTTTTGAGGAAAAACAAATCCTACTTCAGTTTTTTCTTCTTCTATCTTTTTTTTCTGTTCAATTTTTACTCTAACTTCTTTTTTTTCTTTTATTTTTTCTTTTTTCAAGACTTGATTTTCTTGAGGTTTATCATCCTGAATTATAGGTTTTTTTTGAGGTAGGTTGCTTTGAATCGTTTGCTCACCGGTTTTATCTATCGGCTTAAAAATAGATGGTTTTTTTTTAGGGTATAAGAATTGTGTTTCTGAATAACTGTGACCAATTAATAAAAAAAATGTTAATATAGCTAGACTAATTAATTTATTGATCATAAGTTAAGAATTAAATATCTTATATTATTATATGCTTAAAGGATCAATTGTAGCTTTAATAACACCGTTTAAAGATGAGAGTCTTAGCGAAAGCGAGTATGTAAAATTAATTAATTATCATTTAGAAAATGGTACTAATGGAGTAGTTCCTGGTGGTACTACAGGTGAATCCCCGACATTATCTCATAATGAACATAGAAAAATTATTGAAATAGCAGTTAAAGAATGCAATAGAAAAATTCCAGTCATAGCAGGCACAGGCTCAAACTCCACTGATGAAGCGATTGAATTATCAAAATTTGCAGAAAAAGCTGGATCTGATGCATTATTAGTTGTTACACCTTATTACAATAAGCCAACGCAAGAAGGTTTGTATCAACATTATAAGAAAATTAATGATAATGTTGGCATCCCAATTATTATTTATAACATTCCTTCGAGATCAGTAATTAATATGGAAGTCGATACTATGGCCAAACTTTATGAATTAAAAAACATCAAAGGAGTTAAGGATGCAACAGGGGATCTGAATAGAGTCGATCAACAATTAAAAGCTATGGGGAAAGAGTTTATTCAATTAACTGGGAATGATGATAATGCTTTAGAATTTAATAAACGTGGTGGTGTTGGTGCCATTGGTGTTACGGCTAACGTTGCAGCTAAACTCGCTTCTGAATTTCAAAAAGCATGTGTGGATGACCCAAAAAAAGCTCTTGAGTTAGATAAACTACTTCAACCTCTTCACACCACATTGTTTATTGAAAGTAACCCCTCGCCAGTAAAATATGCCGCGTCTTTACTTGGAATGTGCAAACCAAATGTTAGATTGCCACTAGTTGAAATTAGAGAAGAAACCAAAAAAAAAGTCTCAGAGGCACTTAAAGTAGCTAAGTTACTTTAATGAAACAAAAATTAGCACCTGGTCAAAAGATTATCTGCCTAAATAGAAAAGCGAGTTTTAATTATTTTTTTTTAGAACTTTTGGAAGCTGGTATAGTTTTGAAAGGATCAGAAGTTAAATCTTTAAGAGACGGCAAGGGTAGTATAGCCGACTCTTATGCTGTAGATAATAATGGTGAAATGTTCTTAATTAATTCACATATACCTCTTTACCGTCAATCATCTTACAATAATCATGACCCAAAAGGAGATAGAAAACTTTTATTTAAAAAAAAAGAAATTAATAAACTTATTGGAAGAATTAACCAAGATGGATTAACACTTATTCCAACCAAATTATATTTTTCTAAGGGAAAAGTTAAAGTAGAAATTGCAGTCGCAAAGGGAAAAAAACTTTATGACAAAAGACAAGTTAAAAAAACAAGAGATTGGAATAGAGAAAAAGCAAGATTATTAAGCAAAAATAATAAATGATACATTTAAATATCGGATCAAACCTTAATTCTAAATTTGGGAGTAGGTTTGATAATATTACAATTGCGATTGATTTATTACTATCTGCTAAAGTAAAAATTAAAAAAATTTCTAATTATTATGAAACCCCCTCTTATCCAAACAAAAGATTTCCAAATTATCTTAATGTAGGTGTTTTATGCTCATTTAATGAAAATCATGAAATTTTATTTAAAATAATTAAATCAATAGAAAAAAAAATAGGACGCTATAAGACTAAAAAGAATGATCCACGTGTATGTGATATCGATATAATCGATTTCAACTCAGAAATAGTAAAAAAAAATTTTATTACTATGCCGCATTCGAGATGTCATATGAGAAATTTTGTTTTATATCCGATCAAACAAATCGATCCTAATTGGATACATCCTGTTTTAAAGCAAAATATAAACTATTTGATTAAAAAACTAGATTTTAAGTCAAGGATAGAGATTACAAGATTAAGTAAAAATGTTAATATAAAATTATGATTAATAATAATGAATTAATTGATCAAATTAAAACTTATAATAAATTTTTAAATATAGAAACTGTAAATAAAGCATACAATTTTGCTTTAGAAGCACATCAAAATCAAAAAAGAGAAGAGGGAGTGCCTTACATAATTCATCCAGTTGCTGTTGCAAAAATTTTAACTGAATTAAAACTTGATAGCGCAACAATCACAACAGGTTTACTTCATGACACCATTGAAGATACTAAAGTAACTTACGAGAGCGTGAAAAAAGAATTCGGTGAAGAAGTTGCTAATCTAGTAGATGGGGTAACAAAAATATCCGCTTTGGAAAATAAAGCAGCTAATGACTCAAAAGCTGAAAATTTTAGAAAATTAATTTTAGCCACATCAAAGGATATACGTGTTCTCTTAGTTAAATTGGCAGATAGATTGCACAATATGAGAACAATTCAATTTGTAAAAGATAAAGATAAAATTATTAGAAAAGCAAAAGAAACAATGGAAATCTATGCTCCTCTCGCTGATAGAATGGGAATGAATAGAATTAGGGACGAGTTAGAAGATTTATCTTTTTCAGTACTAAATCAACCAGCTAGAGATTTAATAAATGAAAGATTAAGATTTATAAAAAATAATCGTGATGACACATTTAAATCAATTTCAGGAGAGCTAATTGATTTATTAAAAAAAAATGGAATTGAGGCAACAATTGCTGGAAGAGAGAAAACACCTTTTTCAATATGGAGAAAAATTCAAAACAAAAAAATTTCGTTAGAACAACTTACAGACATAATAGGTTTTAGAGTGATAGTTAAAAATGTTGAAGATTGTTATAAAACACTTGGAATCTTTCATAGTAAGTTCTCTACGATACCAGGTAAATTCAAAGACTATATATCGACACCAAAAATTAATAATTACAAATCCATTCATACCTCTGTAATAGGACCAAAAAAAAATAGAATTGAAATTCAGATTAGAACGTTCGAAATGCATGAATTTGCTGAAAGAGGTATAGCATCTCATTGGAAATATAAATCTTCAGAAAAAATTTTCAGATCTCTCATGGAAAGAATATGATTGGTTAAGAGATTTAGTTGAGATTATTGAAAATGGAAATAGCCCAGAGCATTATTACGAATTTACAAAATTACAAATGTTTCAAGAAAATGTTTTTTGTTTTACTCCTAAAGGTTCTGTAATTAAACTTCCAAAATTAGCTACGCCAATAGACTTTGCTTACGCGGTTCACACAAAAATTGGTAATAGCGCGATTGGATCTCATGTAAATGGCAGGGAAGTCACATTGCAAACAATTTTAAAAAATGGAGATATGGTAAAAATCCAAACTTCTAAAAATGCTTCCCCATCATTACATTGGTTAAGTTCTGCAAAAACCGGAAAAGCTAGAGCTGCAATTAGAAGATATTGGCATGATAAATCAACTGAAGTAGATAAAAAAAATGAAAAAAACTACTCAAGTACAATTGAGGTGGATCTACCTCACAAACCAGGTGCATTAGGAGACATTTGCTCTTTAATTGGTTTAAACAAAGGAAATATAATAAATGTTGATATTTTAAAGCGAAACAAAGAATACCTTAAATTTTCTTTTGATTTACAAATTAAAGATTTGAAAAATTTTACTAACTTGATAAGTCAAATAAAACAAAACAATTTGAATTTTAAAATAATAAGACATAAAAAAAAGAAAAATGCTTTCATTAGAAGAATCTTTGAAAATTTTAAAAAGGACTAATGCTTTAATCGAAGGACATTTTATACTTTCTTCTGGTTTGCATAGCTCAAAATATGTTCAGTGCGCACAGTTAATGAGCATTCCAAATGAGGCAGTAAAAATATGTCAATCCCTTGCTGATAAAATAAAGAAACAATTTACTTATTTTGACGTAATTTTATCTCCTGCAATGGGAGGAATAGTCGTAGGATATGAATTAGGCAAACTATTAAATAAAAAAACAATTTTTTCAGAAAGAGTTGATGGTGAGTTTAAACTAAGAAGAGATTTTAAAATTGAAAAAGGTAATAAAGTTTTAATTGTAGAAGATGTCATTACCACAGGAAAATCAAGTTTAGAATGCTCAAAATTAGTTAGCTCTAATGGTGCAGAAATAGTTGGATATGCTTGTATAATTGATAGATCAAACGGTCAGTCTAATATTAAAAAAAAAATTATTTCACAAGTACAGCTCAATATACCAACTTATAAAAAGGAGGATTTACCTAAAGAATTACAGTCTATTAATCCCATTAAACCTGGAAGTAGAAATCTTTAATGAAGAGAATTAGACTGGGTGTAAATATTGATCATGTAGCAACTGTAAGAAACGCAAGAGGTGAAAATTATCCAAGCCCTTTAAGAGCTGCTTTATTAGCTCAAAAGAATGGCGCGGACTCTGTTACAATTCATTTAAGAGAAGATAGACGGCATATAAATGAAAATGATCTAAAAAAAATTAAAAATAAAATCAAAATACCATTAAACTTAGAAATAGCCGCAACCAAGGAAATGTTAAGAATAGCATCTAAAAGTAAACCACCTTTTATTTGTATAGTTCCTGAAAAAAGAAAAGAAATTACCACTGAGGGTGGTTTAAACTTAAATCATAATAAGTCTTTCTTAAAAAGATTAATTAATAATCTAAAAAAAAGGAAAATCAGAATAAGCTTATTTATTGAGCCAAACTTAAAAGATATTAATGCAGCAAAGAAATTAAACGTAGATTGTGTAGAAATACATACTGGAAAAATTTGTAATCTAATTAATATGAATAAAAATTTTACTAATGAATTAAATAGAATAAAAAAAGCTGTAAAAAAAGGAAATGAATTAGGACTAGAAGTTCATGCCGGACATGGATTAACATTTAAATCAGCGAAAATTCTTAAAAAAGTTAAAGGCATAGAAGAATTCAATATTGGTCATTTTTTAGTGGGAGAATCTATCTTTGAAGGAATGAGTTCTGTTATTAAAAATTTTAAAAAAATTTTAAAAGCATGAAAATTTTCGGAATAGGAACTGACATTGTAAGTATAGATAGAATAAAAAAGTCAATTAAAAACAAAAAATTTGTAAACAGAGTTTATAATATTAAAGAAATTTCTAAATGTAAAAAACTTATCAATTCTGGTCACTGTTTTGCGAAAAGATTTGCTGCAAAAGAAGCATTTTCCAAAGCTTTAGGAACTGGAATATCTAATGGTATTAACTTAAATGAAATTATAGTTAAGAATAATATTTCAGGTAAACCTTATTTTAATTTTGAAGGAGATACAAAGAAATTATTAAAAAAAAAATTTAAGAACAAAGTAATTAAAACATCTTTATCTCTCTCAGATGAAAACAAATACGCCGTAGCATTTGTAACTATTAGTTTATGAAAAAAAATAAAATTTTTTTAGTAATTTACGATAATATAAAAACCTTAATAGGAGCATTGTTTATTGCTATTCTAATTAGGTCCTTGTTGTTTCAGCCATTTTACATACCTTCATCTTCTATGGAACCAACTTTGCTAGTTGGAGACAGAATATTTGTTTCAAAATATACATATGGTTATAGCAAGCATTCTTTTCCTTTTAGTCCAAATTTTTCAAACGACCGTTTTTTTTCAAAACAACCTTTAAGGGGAGATTTAGTAGTTTTTAAAACACCAGCAGATAATAGAACTGATTATATAAAAAGATTGATTGGTCTACCAGGTGATACGATCCAATTTATTAATGGAGATCTATATATAAATGAGCAAAAAATAAAACGAGAACCAACTATAATTAATGAAAAGATTAGATGTGGAAATTTTTTATTAGAAACTAATAATTTTATTGAGACTTTACCTAATGGTGTCACCCATTTTGTCTCTTATAAAAAAAGAGGTAGTTTACAAAATACTAAAAAATTTAAAGTCCCAAAAAATCATTTTTTTTTATTAGGTGACAATCGAGATTGTTCCAAAGATAGCAGATATTTAGATAGCGTAGGATATGTTAAAGAATTAAATCTAGTCGGTGAAGCAAAACTAATTTTTTTCTCAAATGATACTAATGTAAGTAGTTTATTAAAATTTTGGAATCTAGGGGAATCATTTAGATTCAGCAGATTATTTAATAAGTTGTGATGAAAAATAAAATTAAAGATTTTGAAAAAATAATTAATTATAATTTTAAAAAAATTGAATTATTGCACCAGGCGTTAACACACAAAAGCTTTAATAAAATTGATAATAATGAAAAGTTAGAATTTTTAGGTGATAGAGTATTGGGGTTAGTTATTTCCCAAATTTTATTGAATAAATACCCTTCTGAAAAAGAAGGCATAATAGATAAAAAATATGCTAATTTAGTTAATAAAAGAACCTGCAGCCTGATAGCAAAAAAATTAAATTTAAGTAAATTTATACTTTTAGGTTCTTCACATAAAAAATTAGATAGATCATCAGATAAAATTAGTAGTGATTGTTTAGAAGCTCTTATAGGAGCCATTTACATAGATAATGGATTTAAAGCTGCTGAAAATTTTATTTTAAAATTCTGGGATGAATACATTTTAAATTCAGCAGTAACACTTATAGATTCCAAGACTAAGCTGCAAGAATATAGTTTAAAAAAATTTAAAGAACTTCCAAAATATATTTTTTCAAAGAAAACTGGGCCACAACATAAACCATTATTTATGACAGAGGTTCAAATTCCTAACTCAAAAAAGATTACAGGTATCGGGTCATCGAAAAAAAATGCTCAGCAAAATGCCGCATTTAAACTTCTAAAAATTTTAAAGATATGATTTGGGAAGATGAATGTTACTTATTATCTAAAAAAAAATTTAGAGAGAATGCAAATATTATTAATATTTTTACTAAACAAAAAGGAAAAGTCGATGGTATTGTTTATGGAGGCACCTCTCGAAAAATAAGAAATTATTTACAAATATCAAATAAGCTTTTTGTTTCACATTCTTCTAAAGGCGAGAATAGGATTGGATACTTTAAAACAGAATTAATCAAACCTATTTCACCTTTATACTTTAGTGACAAAGAAAGAACTTCAGCGTTAATTTCTATATGTTCTTTATTGAATACTTTATTACCCGAAGCTCAACAAAATAAGAAAATTTATAATTCTTTTGAAAAGTTGATTA
>CACBVP010000002.1 GCA_902542795.1 uncultured Pelagibacteraceae bacterium | reverse complement strand
TTTTTTATATCCAATAAATAATACAACTAGTGTAGAAATTAGAAAAACACAAGACAACTTCATTGTTAAAGAAAATATTTTACAATTATATAAAAAAGAAGTTGTAGTAAAAAAAATTATTACAAATAATTTATACAGTTCAGCAGTTTCTTCGGGTGTAGAGCCAAATATAATAGTAGAATTTGCTAGAATCTTTGGATTCGAAGTAGACTTTCAGAGAGATATAAGAAATGGGGATTGGTTTGAAATTCTTTATGAAAAATTTGAAGATGATAACAATAAAGTTAGAGATACTGGAAAAATAATTTATGCGTCAATGTATGTAAATGGAGAAGAAATAAATTTATATAATTTTAAATACAAAAATGAAGAAGATTATTACGACATAAAAGGGAAAAGTATTACTAAATCTTTAATGAAAACTCCCATCAATGGAGCTCGCTTATCTTCTTCCTTTGGCATGAGAAAACATCCAATTCTCGGTTACAATAAAATGCATAGAGGAACAGACTTTGCGGCACCAAGCGGGACGCCAATAATGGCCTCCGGTTCTGGAACGGTTACCAGAGCTAGATGGTGTGGTGGCGGAGGTAATTGCGTAAAAATTAAACACAACTCAACCTATGAAACTATTTATGCTCACATGAAGGGATTTGCTAAAGGCATCAAAGAAGGAAGAAAAGTAAAACAAGGTCAAATAATTGGTTATGTAGGATCAACAGGATTATCAACTGGTCCACATTTACATTATGAAGTTATAGTTAACGGTAAAAAAGTTAATTCTCAAAAATTAAAATTACCATCTGGTAAAACTCTCAAAGGTGAGGAAAGAAAACAATTTGAGTTGGATAGAATAAAGATAGATTTAAAACTCGCAGGACTTAGATAAATTTACTTTAATTAGTAGTTTGTTGAATTTCTGATTTTTGATTTTCTTCTTTTGATAAATTTTTTTCTTCTGGTATAGATTTTTCGATTGAATTCTCTCTTCTTTCATTCAATTCATTATATCTTCTTAAGTAATGATCAGCATGTTGCAAATAGTTTTGTGATAAAACCGGATCTCCATTACTTTGAGCATCTTTTGCAAGTTGCTGATACTTTTGCATTGTTTTTTCAACATTATGAATGTTGTTCATAGATCCATTTCTATTAAAATTTACATTGCCGTTATTATTTAAACTATTTGAATTATTTGAGTTTAATGAACCGCTTCTTCTTCTGAAGTTATTCTTTTGAATTCTAGGTCTAAAATTTCTTCTTCTATTATTATTCATTTACCTAAGCTCCGCAAATACGCACCTTACATTGTTTCTATAATCTTTAATAACGCATTTAATTCTAAATTTTTTTTCAATTAATATTTTTGAAACTTTATTTATTTGCTCATTACCAATTTCTAGGGCGAGCGTTCCATTAATCTTTAAGATTTTCTTAGATTTGTAAATAACTTTTTTAATAAGGTCAAGTCCATCATTCCCTCCATCTAAGGCCATTCTAGGCTCAAACTTTTTAATATCATCGCTTAAATTTTTGATTTCCATTCGCTTAACATATGGTGGATTGGAAACAATTAAATCAAATTTCTTATCATGGAGATCTTCAAAAGGTTTATTTAAAAGCTTAATCCTATCAGATAATTTAAATTTATAAGCATTTTTCTTTGCTACCATAATCGCTTTACTAGAAATATCAACTGCTATACCTGTAGAATTTTTTAACTCACTTAATAAGCTGACAATTATGCATCCTGTACCTGTGCCGATATCTAAAATAGTTATTCTTTTTTTTTTAAAAAAAGTAACTAGTTTTTCTACCATTAACTCAGTTTCAGGTCTTGGAATTAAAGTATTTTTATTTACAAAAAATTTTTTACTCCAGAACTCTTTTTCTTCGAGTAAATAAGCAATTGGCTCTCTTCTGGATCTTCTAACTAAATATTTATTAAAATCTGTTAAAGCTCTTTTGTTTATATTTTGCTCTAGATTTATCAATATTTTCTCTCTTGATTTATTTAAACTTTTAGAAAGAAGCAACTCTGAGTCAAGAATATATGTATGAATATTTTTTTCTTTAAGTAGTTTTGATCCTAATTTAATTGCTTCCAGAACTTTCATGAATTTAAATTTTCGAGTTTTAAATTTTGTTCTTTTAATCGTAGTTCTTGATTTATTTCTTCGTGTATATCCCCACTTAAAAATTCATCTAATTTATGCAATGTTAAATTAATTCTATGATCGGTAACTCTTCCCTGTGGAAAATTATAAGTTCTTATTCTTTCTGATCTATCACCTGATCCAATTTGACTTCTTCTATTACTTGATCTTTCCTGATCTTTTTTTCTTTTCTCCGCCTCATAAACTCTTGATCTTAAAATCTTAAGGGCTTTAGCTTTATTTTTGTGCTGAGATTTTTCATCTTGTTGGCTTACAACTACACCACTCGGAATATGTGTAATTCTAACAGCACTGTCTGTTGTGTTGACTGACTGACCACCGGGTCCACCAGCTCTAAAAACATCTATTCTCAAATCTGAATCTTTAATTTCTATATCAACCTCTTCGGCCTCCGGAAGTACTGCAACGGTAGCTGCTGACGTATGTACTCTTCCTTGCGTTTCTGTTTCAGGTATTCTTTGCACTCTGTGAACACCAGATTCGTATTTAAGGTATGAATAGATATCATTACCGTTAACTGAAAAAATTACTTCTTTAAAGCCACCTGCATCACTTTTAGAAATATTAATAATTTCTAAATTCCATTTTTTTTTAGAACAAACTTTTTCATACATTTTAAATAAATCTGCACAGAAAAGTGAGGCTTCTAATCCTCCAGTTCCAGCTCTAATCTCTACAATTGCGTTTTTGTCATCATCTTCATCTTTTGGAAGTAAAAAGATTTTTAGTTCATTCTCCCACTTTTCTTTGCTTTTCAATAATTCACTAAGATCTTTCTCAGCTAACTCGATCATCTCAGGATCATTAGATTTATCATTAACTAAATTTTCTAAATCTTTTTTTTCATCCTCAAATTTAACAAATGACTTAGCGCTATCAATTATACTGCCAAGATCTGAATATTCTTTTGATTTTTTTGCAAATAACTTTGGATCAATATTTCCAGCAGAAAGCTCTTTTTCCAAATTAAGATGTTTATTAATAATATCCTTCACTTTGTTAATAGGAACCATAATTAATTTAGTCTTTTGTTTTCTCTTCAACCATTTTTACAATTTTTTCAATGATTTCAGAACTTGGAACTTTTGAATGTGGAACACCTGATAGGTACAAAAGATTACTATCCTGACCACCGCCAGTAAGACCTATTTCAGTTTGAGCAGCTTCACCCGGTCCGTTTACAACGCAACCAATTATCGACAAACTAATTGGTTTTTTTATGTGTGATAATTTTTCCTCTAAAACTTTTACAGTTTCAATTACTGGAAAAGCCTGTCTAGCACATGATGGGCATGAAATAATATTTACCCCCCTTGATCGAATTCCTAAAGATTTGAGAATTTCATAACCAGCTTTTACTTCATCAATGGGATCTGATGACAAGGAAACTCTTATTGTGTCTCCAATTCCATCCATTAGTAGTTGACCAATACCAATTGAGGATTTTATACTTCCAGTAAATAAACCTCCAGCTTCAGTTACTCCAAGATGTAAAGGATAGTTGCAGATTTCTGATAGTTTTTTGTATGCTTTAACAGTCAAAAAAATATCTGAGGATTTAACGCTAATTTTAAAATTAAAGAAATCATTATCTTCTAAAAGTTTTATATTATGTTGGGCACTTTCTACTAGTGCTTCAGGACAAGGTTCTTTATATTTTTCTAACAAATTTTTTTCAAGTGAACCTGCATTAACACCTATTCTTATAGAACAATTATTATTTTTAGCAGCTTTTATAACTTCTAAAATTCTTTTTTGATCTCCTATATTGCCTGGATTAATTCTTAAGCAGCTTGCTCCCATTTCTGCAGCTTCAATCGCTCTTTTATAGTGAAAATGAATATCAGCAACTATTGGTACTGAAACCTCTTTAATAATTTCTCTTAAAGCTCTAGTGGAGTCCTCATCTGGACAGGAAACTCTAACAATGTCTACACCTGCATCCTCCAATGAATGGATTTGATTAATAGTTCCTCTAACATCTGTTGTTAGTGTATTTGTCATCGATTGGACGCTAATTGGTGCATTGCCACCAACTTTAACATTGCCAACCTTAATTTCTTTTGTAACTTTTCTTTTAATTACTCTATGGGGTCTAATTTCCATTAATCTAAATCAAAAATTGTATGTAATTTTTTTACTGCATCTAAAGTTTTATCCTCATCTATAATAACAGATATTTTAATTTCAGAGGTAGAGATAGCTAAAATGTTTATTCTCTCGTCTGAAAGAGCTCTGAACATTTTATATGTTATACCGGGAGTAGAAACCATTCCTGCTCCTACAATAGAAATCTTAGCAACTTTATCATTTTGGATAATGTCTTTATATGTAATTTCACTCTTTTCTTTTAAAATCCCTTTAGTTTTAGCTACATCGTCCCTTTTTACAGTGAATGTAACATCTGTAGTTTTTTGATCCGATGAAATATTTTGTATTACCATATCAACATTAATCTGCGCTTTGCTAAGAGGTTCGAAAATATTAGCAGCAACACCTGGTCTATCCTCTACACCAATGAGTGTAATTTTTGCATCATCTTTTGAGTAAGCTACACCTGTGACACTCTTTGAGTAATCAATATTTTCTTGATTAAAAATTTTCGTACCTTTTCTTTCAGTAAAAGTTGATTTAACTTCTAGGGGAACATCATACATCATCGCAGTTTGAACTGCAGATGATTGCATAACTTTTGCTCCAAGAGAGGATAGCTCGAGCATTTCATCGTACGAAATTTTATCGATTTTTTTTGCTACTGGAATTTTATTTGGGTCAGTAGAATACACCCCATCTACATCGGTATATATCTCACAAGTGTCGGCATTTAATATTTTAGCTACAGCAACTGCTGTTGCATCAGAACCCCCTCTTCCAATTGTTGTAACTTCTGCACTTTTTGAAATACCTTGAAAGCCTGGAATTATTACAACCCCTTCTTCGCTCAAATATTTATTAATCTTTTCTACACTCATATTAATTATTCGTGCATTAGAGTGCTGCCCTTCTGTTAGGATTGGTATTTGCCAGCTCAACAATGATTTAGCTTTGATATTTAATTCTATTAAGGCTCCAGCGAGAAGTGCACTTGTCACTTGCTCTCCTGAAGATAAAAGAACGTCGAGCTCTCTTTTGTTAAATTTATCAGAAATTTCATTTGAAAGTTTAATAAGTTCATTTGTTTGTCCTGCCATTGCAGAAACGATTACAACTAAATTATTCCCATCTAAAAGCTCTTTTTTAACAATACTAGCAACATGCTGGATCCTTTCAACAGTTCCAACAGATGTTCCACCAAACTTTAGTACTTTTTTAGCCATTTAAGAATGCAATATAATAAAATATAGATATTAATATTAATTTAAATTATTTAAAAATGAGTACTACTATAAATAAAGAAGAAATTCAAAAGTTTTCAAAATTATCTGAAGAATGGTGGGATGTTAATGGAAAATTTAAACCCCTTCATATGTTTAATCCTATAAGAATTGAATACATAACAGAAAATATAAAAAAACATTTTAAGATAAAAAGAGAAAAAATAAATTATTTAGAGGGACTAAAAATTCTAGATATTGGATGCGGCGGCGGGTTAATAAGTGAGCCTATGACAAGACTTGGAGCAAAAGTTACAGGGATTGATGCTTCTGAAAAAAATATCAATATTGCAAAAATGCATTCTAAAAAAAGTGGTTTGGAAATAAATTATATCAATACTTCACCAGAAAAATTAAAAGATTTTGAAATTTATGATGTGATTTTAAATTTAGAAATTGTGGAACATGTTGATAATGTCGATTTGTATATTAAATCTTGCCAGAAATTATTAAAAAAAAATGGATTAATGTTTACTGCTACTTTAAATAGATCTTTGATTTCATACGTAAAAGCAATTATTGGCGCTGAGTATATTTTACGATGGCTTCCTATCGGAACCCATAATTGGAATAAGTTTTTAAAACCCGAAGAGTTGGAAAACTACTTAAATAAAGAAAAACTAAATACACAAGATATTAGTGGATTAAAATTTAATCCTTTTACGAAAAGATGGAAAAAATCAAAAGACTTATCCGTAAATTATATTATTTGTAGTATTAAAAATTAATTATCTTTATTTACCCATGGAATTGACAACAAATCTATTCCTTCATCGGCTAGTTCTTCTCTTTCTTCAGGGGTGGTAGTTCCATAAATAGCTTTATTGTTTTTTTTATCATAATATACTTCTCTTACTTTTTTACTAAAATCTTTACCAACATAGTTAAAGTTTTTTTCAATATATTTTCTTAATTGTAATAATTTATTTTTATTTTCGTTGAAATTTTTATCTAAGATCTCAAATTGATAATCTTTTTTCTTTAAACTTGAAATCATAGGAGCCATGATTGATTTATTTATCTTTTTTGAAGAACAATAAATACACTCTAATAGATTTCTGCCATTTAATTTCTCGAACTCTTCAGAGCTAGAGAACCAACTTTCAAACTCATGATCTTTATGACATTTTAAATTATATTTTATCATCTAATTTCTGTAATCTGCATTGATGTCTATATAGTCGTGTGTAAAATCGCACGTGTAACATGTAAAACTATCATTACCTAGTTTAAGGTTTATTTCAATACTTATCGAACCCCATTGCATATATTCTTTTAATTTTTTTTCATCATAGCTCTCAGAAATTCTCCCATTTTCTGCTACAACAAAGTTTCCAATTTTAATTCTTAATTTTTTTTGATCTACTAGTTCTCCAGACTTACCAATCCCCATAACAATTCTCCCCCAATTAGGGTCTTCTCCGGCAATGGCTGTTTTGAATAAAGGAGAGTTAGCAATTGAAAAAGCAATATTTTTTGCACTCCCTAAGGACTTAGCGTTAATTACATTAACTGTTATAAATTTTTTTGCTCCTTCTCCATCTACAACTATTTGCTTAGCTAGATTTAAACATAAATTTTTTAAAGCTATTTCAAACTTCTGTACTGCTTTATCATTTAAAGAAATATTTGGTCCGATTTTAACTGCCCTTGTAGAAAAAATAGTAACCATGTCATTTGTTGATTGATCGCTATCTACTGTAATTGCATTAAAAGAGTTGGCAACTGCTCTTTTTAATAATGTTTTTAATAAATTAGAATTTATATCAGCATTAGTAAATATAAATGAGAGCATAGTAGCTAAATTTGGAGCAATCATTCCAGATCCTTTTGCAATAGCAGAAATTTTGATTAGTTCATCTCCAATTATTATTTCCTCATAAGCCACTTTAGGTTTCGTATCAGTTGTCATAATTGCTGAAGCCATTTTTATCCAATACATTTTATTATGTTCTTTTCTTAATTTGTCTACTAAGTCAGGAAGTCTATCTTTAATTTGTTCAACTGGAAATTCCTCTCCTATTACTCCTGTAGACGCAAAAATGAGATCTTTTACTTTTACCGTTTCACTTGTACCTTTTTGATTTTTAGACTCTTTAATTGTTAATATCCTAGATAAATTTTTTGCTAGTGTATCAATACTTTCTTTGCCTTGTTTGCCTGTGAATGTATTTGCGTTTTTGGTGTTGACTAAAAGACCTTTAATTATTTTTTTATGAGAATTATTATTCCAAGGTATAAATTCTGCGGTGATACTATTTGATGTTGTTAATGTTGCGTAATTGGCTCCCTTTGAAAAATAGAATAACGCCATATCGTCTCTTCCATCTTTGTATAAATCTGCTGATATAGAAGCCATTTCTAAACCGTCAATTTGCTTGAGGTTCTGAAACTCACCCATTTTTGATAGTTTTGTTTTTTCGTTTAAAAAATTTTTAATATTTATTGTCATTATTACTGTTTAATTTAAATTAATAATACATATATAGATGTAAAATGAATTTATTTACAAGAACTTTAAGTAAAATATTTAAAAGCTCTAATCAACAAGAATTAGATAAAATTCAAAATTTAATCCAATCTATCAATAGTAAAGAAATAGAGTTAAAAAAATTAAGTGAAGCAGACTTTAAAGAAAAAACATTGAAATTTAAAAAAAGTGCTCAAAATGGATTGTTTAACCTTGACAGTATAATTCCAGAGAGTTTTGCTTTAGTAAGAGAGGCTGCAAAGAGAACCTTAGGCGAAAGGCACTATGACGTTCAACTTGCGGGGGGACTAATTCTTCATCAAGGTAAGATAGCCGAAATGAAAACTGGTGAAGGTAAAACTCTTGTTTCAACTCTACCCGCATATTTAAACTCATTAATGGGAAAAGGAGTACACATAGTTACTGTTAATGACTATCTAGCTAAAAGAGATTCTGAATGGATGGGAAAAGTCTTCAATTATTTAGGTGTAACAACTGGATGTATTACTAATGACATAGATGATACTCAAAGAAAAAATAATTATGCCAAAGACATTACTTACGCAACCAATAATGAGCTTGGATTTGACTATTTAAGAGACAATATGAAATACGAACTTGATGATATGGTTCAAAGACAACATAATTTTTGCATTGTGGATGAAGTGGATAGTATTCTTATTGATGAGTCAAGAACACCTTTAATTATTTCAGGAAAACTAGAAGACAAAACAACATTATACGCAACATCAAACAATTTTATAAAACGACTTGAAAAAAAGGATTATGAATTAGATGAAAAAAATAAAAATGTGATTTTAACAGATCATGGAATTGATAAGATCGAAAAACTTGCAATTCAAAAAGGGATTCTTAAAAATAAGAACTTTTATGACCCGGCTAATCTAGATCTTGTCCATCACGTTAATCAAGCTCTTAGGGCTAATTTGATATTCAAGAAAGATACAGATTATATCGTTAGAGATAGTAAAGTTCAAATCATAGATGAGTTTACTGGAAGAGTGCTAGATGGGAGAAGATTTTCAGATGGACTTCACCAGGCAATCGAGTCAAAAGAAAATGTTCAAATCCAAGAAGAAAATCAAACGTTAGCCTCAATCACATACCAAAACTATTTTAGACTTTATAATAAACTAGCTGGCATGACTGGAACCGCTATGACGGAGTCCGAGGAGTTTTTTGATATTTATAAATTAAATGTGGTTTCAATTCCTACGAATAAAAAAATGCTAAGAAAAGATTTTAATGATCAAATTTATCGTACTGAAAAAGAAAAATACAATGCAATATCAAATAAAATAATGGAATGTAATAGCAAAGGTCAGCCAGTATTAGTTGGAACAACAAGTATTGAAAAATCAGAAAAAATTTCAAATTTTTTAAATATTAAGAAAATCAAACATAATGTACTTAACGCGAAACATCATGAACAGGAGGCAAGAATAATTGCAGAAGCGGGAAAAATTGGAGCTGTAACAATAGCTACTAATATGGCTGGCCGTGGTACAGACATTAAACTTGGAGGAAATAAAGATTTTATATTAGATGGAAAAAAAGAAAATATTGAAGAAATCAGTGTAAATGAAAAAAAAGTAAAAGAACTTGGAGGTTTGTTTATTATAGGAACAGAGCGTCATGAAAGTAGAAGAATTGATAATCAATTACGCGGTAGATCGGGAAGACAAGGAGATCCTGGTGGTACAATTTTTTTTATAAGTCTTCAAGATGAATTAATGAGAATTTTTGGAGGAGACTCAATCGACGGGATGCTTAAAAAACTTGGTCTCAAAGAAAATGAGTCTATAGACCATCCTTGGATTAATAAAGCTATGGAGAGAGCTCAAAAAAAAGTTGAGAGTAGAAACTTTGATATAAGAAAAACATTAATTAAATTTGATGATGTAATGAATGATCAAAGACAAGTAATATTTTCTCAAAGATTAAAGGTGCTTAAAGAAGATAGTATTGAGATAATTTTAAATGATTTTTTTGATGAGGTTTTAAAAATCCTTAATTTAATTAGATTAAACTTTCAGAAATCTGGAGATGAAAAGAAATACCTCAGCGAGTTTAAAAATATTACCGGTAATTCAATTAATGACGATCGTTTGATCAATTATGGCAAGATGAAAGAAAGTGAATTTTATAACAAAATCAAGAGAATTTATTATGAAAAGAAAACCTCAAGAATTCAAATTTTAGGTAAAGATCAAAATAGTAATCTTGAAAAAAAAATATTTTTACAAATTATTGATTTTTCTTGGAGATCTCATTTGCAATATCTCGAACAATTAAGACAAGTTATTGGACTTAGACAATATGGTCAAAAAGATCCTTTATCTGAGTTTAAAAAAGAAGCTTTTGTACTATTTGAGGGATTATTATCAAAAATAAAAAATGATTTAATTAAATTTCTCCTAAATCTGAATATTGTAGTTTCCTCTGACGACAAAAATAAAGAAAATGAGGAAATTTTTGAAAGTAAATCTGATAAAAAAGTTGGAAGAAATGATAAATGCCCATGTGGTTCAGGTAAAAAATTCAAACACTGTCACGGAAGGATATAATTTTTAAATTTTTTTAAATGCATTTAAAGCTTTTAATCTTGCTTCCTCATGCTTTACAATCGGATATGGATAGTCTCTTCCTAATTTAAATTTTTCATCTTTTAATTCCCAAGGCTTATGAATAAATTTTTTAGATAAATCTTTTAATTCAGGTAACCATCTTTTTACATATTCTCCCTCCTTGTCAAATTTCTCTCCTTGTAGAATTGGATTAAATATTCTAAAGTATGGTGCGGCATCTGCCCCGCAGCCTGCAACCCACTGCCATCCTGCAACATTACTTGCCGGGCTATAATCTAACAAACAGTTTCTGAAATATTTTTCACCTTCTTTCCAATTAATTAATAAGTGTTTTACTAAAAATGACCCAACTATCATTCTAACTCTATTATGCATCCAGCCAGTAGAATAAAGTTCTCTCATCCCTGCATCAACTATTGGATATCCAGTTAGTCCTTTTTTCCATGCATTTAAAAATTTAGAATTTTTTTGCCACGGAAACTTATCGAATTTTTTCGAGTAATTGCTTTTTAACATGTGTGGAAAATGATTTATTAATGAATGATTGAATTCACGCCAGCCGATTTCTGTTAGAAACTTTGAGGTTCCAATTGTTTTTGATTTTTTTTTAATACATTCATCCCATATTGTTTCAACATGAAGTTGGCCAAATTTTATAAATGGAGACAATTTAGATGTGCCTACTATATTTGGAAAGTTCCGCCCTTCAGAATAATTCGTTATCCGTTCTTTAACAAAATTTTGTAATTCTTTTAAAGCATGTAGTTCATCTGGACACCAAATTTTTTCAAAATTTTTAAACCAATCTTTTTTAGGCAATATCTTCTCTGCATTAATACAATTTTTAAAATAATTTTTTTTATTTATACATTTCTTAATTGCTCTCTCTTTCGGTGGTATCTTTTCAGAGAAAAATTTTTCTGCTGTTCTCCAAAAAGGAGTGAACACCTTGAATGGAGTTCCGTCACCTTTTTTTACTTCATGAATTTCATTAAGAGCATTTCCTTTAAATCTTTTGTGAATGATGTTTTTGTTTTTTAAAATTTTTAATAAATATTCATCAAATTTTAAATAATCTGGCTCATAAACTTTGTTCCAATAAATTGCGAAGTCTTTTTTTTTAAGTAGAGAGTCAAAGAAAATTTTAAATGAATGAGTTTCAACTATTTCAAGAGAAATGTTTAATTCATTAAGTTTTTTTTTAAAATTTGATAGTGATTTGCTTAACCACCATTTTTGTGCCTCTTGATCACTATATATATCTTTTTTATAAAGATAAAAAACCACCACTTGATTATGTTTAGAAGTGGCCTCAATTAATCCATGATTTTTTATAAATCGAAAGTCATCTCTTAACCAAAATAATCCTATCTTTTTATTCATCTTTTAATAATTATCAGATAAATTTTTATTTTTCGATGTGTAAAACTTGAGGATGGTGGCCTTGGTAAGAATCGCACTTACGACACATACCTTTTCAGGGTACTGCTCTACTACTGAGCTACAAGGCCTAAAATCTAAAAGTAATTCTACCTTTAGTTAAATCGTACGGTGTCATTTCAACCATTACATTATCTCCAGCTAAAACTCTTATTCTATTTTTCCTAAGTTTCCCAGCCGTATGAGCTAAGATTTCATGATTATTTTCTAGTTTAACTCTAAACATAGCATTAGGTAAAAGTTCTGTAACTTTTCCTTTAAATTCTAAAGTTTCTTGTTTCGCCAATTATTTAACCTTTTTTTAATCTTATTTTTACAGAGTTTGCATGACCATCCAAATTCTCATACTTTGCTAAATTTATAACCGATGCGCCTAATCTTTCAATACCTGTTTTTGTTATTTTTATTAACGAATGCCTTTTTAAAAAATCGTTAACAGATAAACCTGAAGAAAATCGTGCTGAACCAGAAGTAGGCAGAACATGATTAGGTCCTGCCAAATAATCACCGATGGCTTCAGGCGAAAATTTTCCAATGAATATCGAACCTGCGTTCTTAACATCTTTAATTAATCTGTCATTGAATGAAGTACATAATTCTAAATGTTCTGGTGCTATTATATTAACTATCTCTGAAATTTTATTTCTTTTATTAGTGTAAATTGCTAATCCAAAATTTTTTAAGCTTTGAATGGCAATTTTTTTTTTAGGTAAATCAAATAATTGTTGTTTTAAATTTTTATTAACTAAGCTTATCAATTTTTTGTTATCTGTAATTAAAATTGATTGAGCATAAACATCATGTTCTGCTTGGGCAATTAAGTCTGCAGCTATTAATTTTGGATCAGAATATTTATCACCAACAATACTCACTTCCGAAGGGCCAGCTACCATATCTATGCCTACATCTCCAAAAACCTCTTTTTTTGCAAATGCCACAAAAGCATTTCCAGGTCCAACTATTTTGTCAACTTTTTCAAAGTTTTTTGTACCATATGCTAAAGCAGCAATTGAATGAGCTCCTCCAGTTTTGTAAATTTTTTTTACTCCACATTTTTTAGCAGCATAAACTACAGCAGGATTTATTTTTGAGTCTAAAGAGGGTGTAGTTAAATATATATTTTTTACACCTGCTACAATAGCAGGAATGCAGTTCATTAGAACTGTACTTGGGTAACTTGCAGTACCACCAGGCACATATACTCCAACTTTACCAATCGATGAATATTTATAAGAAAGTTCGTTATTATACTTATCCTTAAACTTAAAATTTGAAACTTTTTGTTTTAAGTGAAATTTTTTAATTCTTGAAAATGCTAAATCTATTGCCTTTTTTATTTTAATATCTGTTTTTTTTGCAATTTGATTAATTTCTTTATTTGAGAAAAAAATTTTATTAGATTTTGTTTTTATCTTTGAGTATTTTTTTTCGTAGTTTAAAACAGCTTTATCTCCATTTCTTTTGACGTCCTTAATTATCTTATAAACCGAAGAAGCTATATTTTTTTGAGTAAATTTTCGTTTATTTAAAAAGACCTCTAACGTTTTAGAAGCTCCATTTTTATTATAATTAAAAGTTTTTAGCATTACATTACTTGGTGTTTTGGTTTATTTTTAGTATCCCAAGCTTCTCCTTGATCATCTAAAGTTACTTCAATGACTTCTGCGATAATTCTAATAATTGAATCACCAGCAAAAGTTATTTTCATTTCATAGTTATTATCAGGCATCTTTATAGTTTCAATAGCTAGAAAGTCCAAGAAATTATCTTTTTTTTTCTGATTAATATTTTTTGAGAATACCTTTAAGACATTATCAAATTTCAAAACTGTTCTAATTCGCTTATTTTTTCTAAAAACTCCTTTTTCTACATCTTCCCACATAAAACGATTTAATTGCATAAGAAAAATCTTATTTTTTTTTAAATTAGCAATATCTGCAACACTCAAAATTGAGTCTTGAAGGTGAGCTGATACAACTTTTATATCTTCTTCAGTTTTTGCTATTAATTTTAAATTTTTAACTGCCATTAGACTCTTCTAATTTCTGCTTTACAACTTTTTAATTTTTTTTCTAAAAGCTCATAGCCTCGATCGAGGTGATAAATTCTATTTATTACTGTTCTATTTTCAGCAACTAGTCCTGCTAAAACTAAACTTACTGAAGCTCTCAAATCAGTTGCCATTACCTCTGCTCCTGTAAGCTTTGTAGGACCATTGATAATTGCAATTTTATTGTTTGTTTCTATTTTTGCACCCATTCTATTTAACTCTGGAACATGCATAAATCTATTTTCAAATATATCTTCTTTTATTTTAGAAGTACCTTCTGCTTGAGTTAAGAGAACCATTAGTTGAGCTTGAAGATCGGTAGGAAATCCAGGATAGGGTTTGGTTGAAATATTTATCTTTTTCAAATATTTACTATTAAGAATGGTAATTGAAGATTTATCTTTTTTAATTTTGACACCTATCTTTTTTAGTGTATTTATTTCTGTTTTTATTATTTCAGGATTAATTCTATCTATAGTAATCCTTTCACCAACTAAAGCGCTCGCAATTAAATAAGTTCCGGCTTCTATCCTATCAAACATAACTTCATGATTAGCTTTTAATTTTTTATTGATACTTTCATTTATAGTTATAGTTCTTCCAGAAAATTTAATATTGGCTCCTAATTTTATTAAAAATGAAATTAAATCTCTAATTTCAGGTTCGATAGCACAATTTTTTAAAATTGTTTTTCCTTTTGCATTGAATGCAGCCAATAAAGCGTTTTCAGTTGCTCCAACCGAAATAGACGGAAATTTAATTGTAGATCCTCTCAACCCTTTTTTTGCTTCAGCTATTATATATCCGTTCTTGATTTTAATTTTTGCACCCATTTTTTTTAATGCAAATAAATGTAGATCAACGGGTCTAGTTCCTATAGCACAACCACCAGGTAAAGAGACTTTTGCTTTTTTATATTTTGTTAATAACGAACCAAGGACTAATACTCCAGCTCTCATTGTCTTTACAAGTCTGTATGGTGCTAACGTATTAATTTTATTGCCATTATTCAAAATCTCTAAAGTATTCTGTTTTTTAAATATTTTAACTTTAAGCCCAATGAACTCTAAAAGCTCGACCATCGTAAAGATATCTTTTACTAAAGGAATGTTTTGAAGTTTAATATTATTACTTAATATGCAAGCTGCTAAAATTGGTAATGTTGCATTTTTAGAACCTGATATCAAAATTTTTCCATTCAGATACCTCTTACCTTTAATTATGAGTTTTTGCATTTAAGAATTTAAACTTTAGGTAACGTTACACCTTTTTGCTTCATGTATTTGCCTTTCCTTTTGGCATAAGTAATACTAGGTTTTTCATTACCTTTAAGAAAGACAAATTGAGCAACACCTTCATTGGCATAAATTTTTGCTGGCAAAGGAGTGGTATTTGAAAACTCTAATGTTACGTGCCCTTCCCAACCGGGCTCCAAAGGTGTTACATTAACAATAATTCCACATCTGGCGTAAGTTGATTTGCCTAGACAGATAACTAGAACATTATCAGGAATTTTAAAGTATTCCATAGTTCTAGCTAAAGCAAAAGAGTTAGGTGGAATTATACATTCTTTACCCACTTTTGTAACAAAACTCTCTTTTTTAAAAACTTTTGGATCAACAATGCCTGAATTTACGTTAGTAAATATTTTAAATTCATTAGAAACCCTTGCGTCATAACCATATGAAGATAAACCAAAAGAAATTTTTCCCTTTCTCACTTGTTTGCTCACAAAAGGTTTGATCATGCTTTTTTTTATGGCTAGATTTTTTATCCACTTGTCAGAAAGAACTGTCATTTTCTTTTATTTTTTTCTTTTATTTTTTTTCTTTTTTTTAAATTTTTTTTTAAGGCTGTTTCCCTACTCTTAATTAGGGAATCCTTTTTTTCAAAAGATTTCATTTAAGAACTAATTCTTATCTGGGTTCGTTAAGTCCTCAAGTGTTATAGGTTTATCGATGTCATGCATCACCTTTTCTTCGGACTCTTTAGGATTATTGCTGGCTCTTTTTGCTCTTCTTTGTTCTATTCGTGCTTTTCTTTTAGCTTCTTTTTTCATAGCTTTATCGCCACGAGTAGATTTGTAATCATAATGAATTCCCATAACAAGTACCTCTTCATCAATTCTTAAATTTACTTCTTGAGCTTGTTTTTTGCAAGCCTATTGATTGTAACTTCTGTATAATTATCAATAATACAGACAAAATTACGGCGACTAAAACATCTTGAAATGGAGTTGCATAAGGAAAACCATAATTCCATAAAATTACAAGTATTAACCAAACCAACCAATTAATTTTTTGTCTCATCTACAAAGCAACCTTGTTCAGTGCATTTTTTACCAGAATTTATATTATTAAAATAATCTAAAGCCCTTAAAGCTGTCATCATGTGATTTTTGTAAATATTTAAATATCCATTTAGACTATCTGATAATATTTTAGCTTCTTTCATCTTTCCTAGTCTGACTAAATTTATAAGCATCATTGCATTTCCATTTGGAATAGTATTGTCACCAATATCAATCGGATTGAAAAAAATGTCATTATTATCTTTTTGATTTTTCTGAAATATATTCTTTTCTTTTACATAAAATTTTGAAAAAACTTCATCACTTAATTTATTAGCATAATCTTTATATTTAAAATTCATAGTCTTATCAGAGAGATCGTTCAATGCATTAATTAAAAAAGCATAATCTTCTAAAAACACAATTTTTTTAGAATAAGAATGTTGAATATTTTTTTTTATATATTTTTCTTCAATAATTGAAAAAAAGTTTTCGGCTAGATTAAGATATTTTTTTTCAGGCAAAATTTCATGAGCTGCAATTAAAGAACTGACCCACAAACAATTTAAATCAAGTTGGGATTTATCATCAAAAAAAGGTTTTTTTCTTTTTTTTCTTATCTCTAAAAGTTTGTCTATTATCACTTTTGGCGGCTTGCTTTTTTCAACTAAAATGTTTTTATTTTCCCAGTTTCCTGATGCGCTTACTTCAAAGTATTCATTTATTTTATCTATATTTTTAATTTCTTCATATTTGAAAACATAGTATTTACCTTCTTCGCCTTCGCTGTCTGCATCATAAGCAGACCCTAATAATTTATCTTTGTTTAAAAACTCTAACCTTAAAAAATCTACTGTCTGCTCTAATTTATCTTTAAAGTACTTTTCATTATTAATTTTACAGTACTTAGCTAAAAGTAAGATAAATTGAGTATTGTCGTATAACATTTTTTCAAAGTGAGGAATGATCCAGGCGTCATCAACAGTATATCTAGAAATGCCTCCCTCAACATGATCATAAATTCCTTTTGAACAAAGTTGTTTAATAAGAATATTTACAGGTTCTAAATATTTTTTATCTTTAGTTGTGTTGTGAAAGTATAAAAGTGTTTCGAATAAATTAAATGTAGGAAATTTAGGAGCACCTTTGTATCCTCCCTTTTCTGAATCTAAATAATTTAAGGACCCTTCTATGATTGGTTCAAGATCCTGACTTAGAACTGAATTTTTTTTTAAATCTAAATTTTTTATAATTAAGTCTTTTTGTTTAATAATATTCGTTTTCTGTTCTTTGTATGCGTTGTAAACTTTTTGTAAAACTTCTTTAAAAGAGGGTAAACCATTTTTTGAATTTTTTGGAAAATAAGTTCCGCCCATGAACGGTACTCCATTTTCATCGAGAAACATAGTTAAAGGCCAACCTCCTCCCGATTGATTAAATAATTGAAATGAACTTTGAAATACAAAATCAAGATCAGGTCTTTCTTCTCTATCAACTTTAATATTTAAAAAATATTTGTTCATTAGATCAGCTGTCTCTTTATCTTCGAAACTTTCATGTGCCATTACATGACACCAATGGCAGCTTGCATATCCTATGCTTAATAAAATGGGCTTAGAATTTTTTTTTGCTTGATCTAAAACTTCATTTGACCATGTTTGCCAATGAACAGGATTATTTTTATGTTGTTTTAAATAAGGACTGGGGTCATTAAACAAATTGTTTTTATTAATATTGATCATTTAAAAAAAATTTTTTTTACTATAAATGATATTAAAATTAAAATTAAAAAAATTATTATCGGAAAGTAAATTTCTTTGTTTAAAATTAAATTCATAAAACTAAAGTTATCAGAAATTTTTATAAAGTTATTTATTCCTGCTCCAACTGAATTCCAAATAAAAAAATGAGGGATAAAACCTAAAAAACTTGCAAAAAAATAATTGCTATTTTTAATATTAAAAATTACAGGAAGAACATTTTGTAAAGGAAAAGGCATCCCAAGACCTCCTGCAATTCGAAAAGCAAAGAAATAATAAAATTCATTTTTTTGAAAACGTTTTATATATTTGATAAATTTGTCTTTAAGCAAAGAATTAACTAAATCTATAAAGAAAAATTTTGCAACTATATAAAGAAACAAAGCTCCAACTGAAATAGAAATTGTTGAAATAAAAGTTCCAATCCATTTCCCAAATAGAATTCCTGATAATAAAACAATCGGAGTACCAAAACCCAGAAGCATTATCCAGATTATTGCAAAAATAAAAAAAAGAAAAAGATTTAATGTTATGTTTTGACCTATAAATTGATCGATGTTACCTTGCAATATTTTATAATAAGAAAAATCATTTATCCTAGAAACATCAAATTTTGAAAATAAAAAATACAAAAATAAGATTAAAATAAACAAATAAATTGTTCCTAAAGCTATTTTTAAATTTTTATCCATTTTAAACCTGTACATTAGAGATCATTTAAAATATATACCTTAAAATATTTATGAAAAGAACTTATCAGCCAAGTAATCTAGTGAGAAAAAGAAGACATGGTTTTCGAGCTAGAATGGCAACTAAAACTGGTAGGCAGCTTATTGCTAGAAGAAGAGCTAAAGGTAGAAAAAGCCTTTCAACATAATTTATTTAATGGTTAAGCTTGAGAGTTTAAAGAAAAGCTTCCAATTCAAAAAAACATTAAAAGAAAAAAAAGTTCATTCAGACTATTTTTCAATTTTCGCAACAAAGAATTTTTATAAACCCAAAGATAAATCTAGCTTATTAATCAGTTTTGTGATGAAAAAAAAAATTGGAAATGCTGTTAAAAGAAACAAAATTAGAAGGAAATTAAAAGCAATTGTTCAGAAGCTGCTAAAAAAAAGAGGTGCAATTAACAAAGATTACACTTATATAGTTTTTGGTAAATCTAGTGCCTATGCTCAGAAACATGATTTGCTATTGCCTATAATGGAAAAATGTTTTGGTAAAATAAATAAATAATATGATCAAAAAAGTTATAAACTTTCAAATATATTTAATTAAAATTTATAAATATCTATTATCACCAATAATAGGTAATAATTGTAGATATGATCAAGAATGCTCCGAATATTATATTAGCTCATTAAAACAACATGGTTTGCTAAGTGGATCTTTATTAGGATTTAAAAGAATATTAACTTGTCATCCAATAAAAATATTAGGTGGTGGGTCCAGCTACAATTATGCTCCAAGTAAAGAACAGATAAAGAAAGAAAAATTTAATGGATAATAGAAACGTTTTTGTAGCAATAGCTCTTTCAATGTCTGTATTATTATTTTGGGGAGCTTTTTTTGAAACACCAAGAAAAACTGCTGAACAGAACACCACTCAACAAGTTGAACAAAATAATAACAAATCTTCAATAGCACCTACTATAAATCAACCCGTAATTATTAAAAAAATTACTAGAGAGGAGGCAATAAATAAAAGTAAAAGAATTACAATTGAAAATGATAGTATTATTGGATCACTATCTTTAAAGGGAGCTTTAATTGATGATATATCATTTAAAAAACATAAACAAAAAGTAGTTGATGGCGAGAATTCAATTTTTTTATACCCATCAGAGACAGAAAATGGATTCTTTATTGAAACAGGATGGACAAGTATTGGCAATAAAATAAAAGTGCCGTCAAATAATTCTATCTGGACTGTAAAAGATAACAATAATTTAACTGAAAAATCCCCAGTAATTATTCAATGGGACAACAAAGAGGGAATTGTTTTTGAAAAAAAAATAGAGATTGATGATAAATATCTTTTTAAAATATCACAACAAGTAAAGAACAATACTAATAGTTCTGTTGAGCTTTTTCCGTATGCTCAAATGACTAGAAATAAGATTCCAGATGATATTCAAAACTTTTATATTCAACATGAAGGATTTATCGGTGTATTTGATGATGAATTGAAAGAGGATGATTACGATGATGTAAAAGAGAAAAAAATTGTTAGAGAGGTAAATGAAGGTTGGCTTGGTATAACTGATAAATATTGGATGACAGCTTTTGTTCCTGAGTCTGGTAAAAATTTCAAATCAACTTTTCTTTATGATGAGGGATTTAAAGCAAACTATATCATTAATAAGCCAACTGTAATTAATCAATCCTCAACAGGAATTAATGAACTTAGATTATTTGTTGCTGCTAAAGAAGTTGAAACAATAGATGCTTACGCTGAAAACCAGAACATTAAAAAGTTTGATTTAGTAATTGATTGGGGTTGGTTTTATTTTTTTACAAAGCCATTATTTTTCGTGATTGATTATTTATTCAAAATTTCAGGAAACTTTGGAACTGCTATTGTTCTATTAACTATTGCTTTGAGAGTAATATTCTTCCCGCTTGCAAACTTTTCATTTAAATCAATGGCAAAGATGAAGGCTGTTCAACCAGAAATGATGAGGCTTAAGGAACTTCATAAAGACGATAAAGTAAAATTACAGCAAGAAATGATGGCTCTTTATAGAAAAGAAAAAATTAATCCAGCATCTGGCTGTTTGCCAGTATTAATTCAAATTCCATTCTTTTTTGCAATTTATAAAATGCTTTTTATTTCTCTCGAGATGAGACATCAGCCATTTTTTGGATGGATTAAAGATTTATCAGCAGCTGACCCTACAACTATTTTTAATTTATTTGGACTAATCCCATGGGATCCTCCGAGTTTCATGATTATTGGTATTTGGCCAATTCTGATGGGAGCATCAATGTGGGTGCAGCAAAAACTTAACCCAGCTCCTGCAGATCCAATTCAAGCTAAGATTTTTGCTTTCTTCCCGCTATTTTTAACAATCATTTTAGCTTCATTCCCATCAGGTCTAGTTGTTTATTGGACAGTAAACAATATTTTAACAATTGCTCAGCAATACGTAATCGTCAAACAAACTACTGTAAAAACAAATTAAATGTCTCAAAACATTTCTTTGGAAGAAATTAAAAAATTTTGGCCAAAAGATGCACCGGATATAAACAATGTTCAAAAGTATGTTTCAAAATATAAAGATGAAAAGATTGTAATTAAATACGGGGGAAACGTTTTAATTGATAGAAACGTATTTAATAATTTTATTTTAGATATTAATATTCTTAATAAATTGGGTTTGTCAGTAATTATTGTTCATGGTGGTGGTCCTAGAATTAAAAGAGAATTAGATCAAAAGAAAATTGAGTCAAAATTTATCGATGGATTAAGAGTAACCGATAAAAATATTATAGATATTGTGGAAAAAGTTCTAATTGATTTTAATGATGATATTGTTCAAAATTTAAAGGAGTTAGGTTCTAACGCTGTATCTTTTCATTCGAAAAAAAATAATATAATCGAAGTAAGTCCTGAAAGAAAAGAGTTGGGCTTTGTTGGGATCCCAAATAAAATTAATTCAAAATTAATTGAAGATGCAATAGACCAAAAACAAATTCCTATTGTAGCTCCTCTTGGCATTGGAGCAAATCAACTAACTTATAATATAAATGGAGATACAGCAGCTAGTGCAATAGCTAAAAAACTTAAATCTAGAAGGTTATTACTTATGACTAATGTTGAAGGAGTTTATGACGATCAAAAGAAACTAATTTCAGAAATAAAACCTTCAGACCTGGAAAATCTGATTAAATGGAAAGTTGTTCAAGGAGGTATGATACCTAAAATACAAAATTGTGTTGATGCTGTCGAGAATGGAGTAAGAGGGGTTGTTATACTTGATGGAAGAAAATCGCATTCAATATTACATGAAATTTTTTCCGATCAGGGTTCTGGAACCTTAATAAGAGAATGAAAAGCTTAACAAAAATAAAATTTTGGTTATTTGATCTTGATAACACTCTTTACGATGGTGCAACAAAAGTTTTTGACCAAGTAGATAAAAAAATGTCAAAATTTATATCTGAGAAACTAAATGTAAGTTTAGTAGAAGCTAGGAAAATTCAAAAAAATTATTTCCAAGAATATAACACCACATTGAACGGAATGATAAAACATCATAAAATAGACGCAGATGAATTTTTAGAATTTGTACATAATGTTGATCTTAGTTTTTTAAATAAAAATGAGTTTTTAGAGGAAGAAATCAAAAAACTAAAAGGGAAAAAAATAATTTTTACTAATGGATCAAAAGCTCACGCTTTAAATGTAACAAAAAGAATTGGAATTGATAGACTTTTTGACGGAATTTTCGATATTCGAGATTGTGATTTTATTCCTAAGCCTTCAATAGAACCTTATAAAAAATTAGTAGAAAATTACAAAATTGAGCCACAATACTGTATATTCTTTGAAGATATAGCAAGAAATTTAAAACCAGCTTACGAATTAGGAATGAAAACTGTTTGGATAAAAAATGAAAAATAATACTAAAATTTTTTACGGAGAGTTTATCGGCAGTTGTTTCCTGGTTATGATTATTGTTGGCTCTGGTATAATGGCACAAAACTTAACAGAAGATATTGCTGTTATGCTAATTGCCAATACTTTAGCAACTGGCGCGGGATTATTTGTTCTGATTACTTCAATCAGTGATATCTCAGGTGCACATTTTAATCCTATTGTTACATTAGCAATGTATTTCACCAATAAGATTAAAAAAAACTTAATTTTAACTTATATCTCCGCTCAAATCTTAGGTTGCATGCTAGGAGTAATGTTGGCAAATTTTATGTTCGATCTTCCTTTGTTGCAGCTATCAGAGAAGGTTAGGCCTGGAATAAATATTTTTACAGCTGAGATCATTGCAACCTTTGGATTAGTTTTTGTGATATTCGGATCTTTAAAGAGTGGTAAACTTGCGGTTGCCTCATCAGTTGCTACTTTTATAACAGCAGGTTATTGGTTTACTTCTTCAACCTCATTTGCAAATCCAGCGGTGGCAATTGCAAGAACTTTTACAGACACATTTACTGGAATTAATTACTTGAATACACCTAGCTATATCATTGCTGAAATTATTGGTGGAATATTGGCTGTCTATTTAATCAGGAAAATTATTTTATAATTGGAGGGCAGCCCAAGGTAATATTGATACCTTGGGCTAATTAATTAACAACATTAAAGAGTGGGAGACTCTTTGGCTAATTAATAGTTTGAATTTATAAAAGAAATATTTAAATTAAGTTAAAGATTTATTAATTCTTAAGAATAAATAATATTTGAACTCACATTCATTTCTTTAGCTAAATTTTTAAGTCTTTTGGTTACCTGCTTAGAGACTATATCGCTGTGATTATTTGGTATTTTTAAAAAAATTGTCTTATTTCTTTTATAAATTTTAAATTCATCTAACAACAAAGAAGACATGCTTGTAAGCGACTCTGCTAACCTTAAAGCAGATCCTACTTGCTTTGAGGATAAAATTTCGTTGTTATTTAATAAGGCTAGAAACTGATAATCCGGATTATATTTTAAGCCACAATGTCTCCAAAAACTTGCCGATGCAACTTTTACTCTATCTTTATGTTCTAGTTTTAGTAATGGAGTATTTAACACTTCCATAAAAACTAACTCTGCTTTTTGAAAAGCGCCTAGGCCCCAATCCATTTTGCTTAAGATACAAGCTAAGGTTAGTAATCTTCGATTAAAATATTCGTTGTCCTCGAATAATGGTGAAATAAAATTAAAATATTTCTCAAAACTTTTTCCATAGTCCCCTTTTTTAAAAGATATACCATCAGTTTTTAGTTTAAAAATTTCATCCTCACTCATTCCATGGTTAATAATTGTATTCATATGTCCCTCTCTCAATCCACTGATTGAACAAATAACTTTTGAGGGGCTTGCTACCTCTACTATTTCGTTAAGTATTATAGAACTAAAAGGTAAATAGGGAGTTCTAGATTTAGTTATATATTCCATAGATTTCAAAGATGATTTATTCAATTTTGAAACTCTATTTAAGTATTTAACTGCTAAATCTTTAGAAAGCTTATATTGATGTAAAATATGTAACGGGTGTTTTTCTTTAAAAAGATGATACTTAAATAGTGATCTCCAAGTCCCTCCTACCAAATAAATATTTTTGAATTTCTTTTTAAAAAGCCATTTCTCATCTTTTAAAAGTTTTCTAACATATTTTCCTAAATTCCTTTTTTTTATAATGGGATTGTTTTCAAGTCTCAATACTCCAAGAGGTAAAGAAGTAGTTTCAAAAATTTGATTTTTAGAAACTCTAGCAAGCTCCAAACTTCCACCTCCTAAATCTGCAACTAGTCCATCTACTTCATCAAATCCTACAATTACACCGTTTGCTGATGTTCTTGCTTCTTCCTCGCCAGATAATACTAATGGTTTTTTATTAAATATTTTTTCAATTTCACTTAAAAAACCACTTGCATCTGTAGCTTCTCTAAAAGCCGCTGTGGCAATAATTTCTAAATCTAGAACGTCTGAAATATCTAAAATTTCTTTAAATCTGTTTAAAACTTTTAAAGAGCTTTTAATTCCATCAGGGTTTAATTTTTTAGATTTATCTAAATTTTTTCCAAGTTTACAGACTGCTTTTTCATTAAAAACTGGAATTGGAGAAATTTTAAAATTGTCATATATGAGCATTCTTACTGAATTTGATCCAAGATCTATTATGGCTTGTTTAGACTTTTTATTAGATTGAAATTTGAAAAGATTTTTTAATTCTGGTTTCATTTCACCAATCTTAAATTTTGAGGTTTAACTTTTAAAATCGACTTACCACGACCTGATAAACTTGGGTTCTTCATGAAATAGGAATGTGCAGAAAAGCCTTTTTCTTGTTCTTTATGATAGTTTCCTAAGCTATCTAAATACCATGTTTCTGATTTATCTTTAAAGTTAGCTAACATAATTTGATCTAAAATTTGCTCATGCACAGTATTATTTTCTATCGGAATTATAATTTCAATTCTTCTATCTAAATTTCTAGGCATTAAATCAGCAGATGAAATATATACCTGATTCTCTCGAGAGGGCATAGAACTACCATTAGCAAAACAATAAATTCTTGAGTGTTCTAAAAACCTACCAATAAGGCTTTTAACTTTTATATTTTCGGATTGACCCTTAATTCCAGGTCTTAAACAACACACACCTCTTACTGATAAATTTATTTTTACACCTGCGTTTGAAGCCTCATAAAATTTTTTAATAATTCCAGGGTCTACGAGAGAATTCATTTTTGCCCATATTTCTGCAGGTATTCCTTTATTTGCATTTTCAATTTCATTTTCAATTTTTTTTTCAAAGAAATTTCTACTATTAATTGGAGACATAAAGATTTTATTTAATTTTTTTGGTTTTGCATAACCTGTTACATAATTGAAAAATTTTTCAACATCTTTGGCCAATTCTTGATTAGAGCTAAACAGTGATAAGTCAGTATAAATTTTTGCGTTAATTGGATGGTAGTTTCCTGTGCCTAAGTGAACATAACTTCGAGTTTTACTTCCTTCTTTTCTTAAAACTAAACTTGCCTTTGCGTGGGTTTTATATTTTGCGAAACCATAAACAATTTGAACACCAGCTTTTTCCAGTTTCCTTGATAATTCAATATTGGCTTCCTCATCAAATCGTGCTTTAATTTCTATTACAGCTGTCACAGCTTTTCCGTTTTCTGCTGCTCTACTTAGTGCTTTTACGATAGGAGAGTCAGGAGTGGTTCGATATAAAGTTTGTTTGATAGCGATAACTTTGGGATCTTTTGCTGCAGCTTCTAAAAACTGAATTACTACATCAAATGTTTCAAAAGGATGATGCACAACAAAATCTTTACTTCTTATAGCTGAAAAAAATTTATCATCGAATTCTTTTAATCTTTCAACCTCTCTAGGATTAAACTTTTTAAATCTTAACTTTGGATCTTTCTTTTTACAAATTTCATCTATATCCTGTATTCCAACTAATCCTTCAACCTCATAAATATGATCTTCATCCATTTTGAACTTTTTTGAGATAAAATTTAAAAGGTTTTTATTTGAATTGGTGAGCACCTCAAGTTTAACTACGTTTCCCCTTCTTCTTTTCTTAATTGCTTTTTCAAAATATCTAACAAGATCAGCAGCTTCATCGTCTATTTCAATTTCACTGTCTCTAATTATTTTAAACTGTAAACTTGCCTCGATATTATGGTCTGGAAATATTTCATTTGCAAATTTACAAATTACGTCATCAATTGTGACAAATTCATTTATTGTTTCAGAATTACTTAGCGATATAAATTTTGGAAGTGCTCTTGGTATAACTATAATTGCATTTAGTTCTCTTTTTTTTTTAATCCTACTCATTCTTAATAATATTGCTTGGCCTTTATTGGGTATAAAAGGAAAGGGATGTGATGGGTCAATAGCAGTAGGTGTTATTATAGGGTAAATTGTTTCCTGAAAATATTCTCTTAAATAAATAAGATCCTTCTTATTTAGTTCTGATATTTTTCGAATGAAAATTTTTTCTTTTGAAAGCTCTTTTTTCAACTCAAGGAACGCTTCGTTTTGCTTCTCTAATAGATCTTTAGTTTTTAATACAACTCTATTTAATTGATCTTCTGCGGTTAATCCATCTGCGCTTAGTTCGTCAAAACCATCTTTTATTTGATTAAAAAGTCCTGCGACTCTAACCATAAAAAATTCATCTAAATTTGTACCTGCGATTGATAAAAATTTTACTCTTTCAAATAGAGGATTTGTTTTATCTTTTGACTCCTCTAAAACACGATCATTAAACTGAAGCCAAGATAATTCTCTGTTTATGAGTTGATTGCTTATATTGGCGTTTTCTGTAAATGATGCTTTCGACATATATAAATGTTAAATTAAAAATATGTTCGAATTATATGCGATGAGACACGCTAAATCTAGTTGGGATTTTCCAAATTTAGATGATCATGACAGGCCACTAAATAAAAGAGGTGTAAATTCAGCAAAATTAATTTGTGAATTTTTTATTAAAAAGAAAATAAAGTTTGATTTAGTTTATTGCTCATCCTCAAAAAGAACAATGCAAACATTAAATATATTATCAAAAAAAATAAATTTTAAAAAAATTATTCATAAGAAAGCGCTTTATCATGCCAGTGCGGATGAGATTATTCATATCTTAAAACAAACAGGTAATAATTATAATACCTTACTTTTAATAAATCATGAACCCTCAATGAGTGAACTAATAAGTCAAATTTGCTTAAATGAAAAATCTGATCAAATGCAAAATTTAAAAAGAAAATTTCCTACTGCAGCCGTTGCTGAAGTAAACTTTAATTTCAATGGTTGGGAGAAGTTAACAAAGATTAAAGGAAAATTAACATCATTTACAACACCAAAAGATCTTCAAGCATCTAAGGAATAACCGGCAGATCTTACTGTTCTAATAAGATCTTTCTTGCCATCAATATTTATTGCTTTTCTAAGTCTTCTTATATGAACATCTATAGTTCTTGATTCCACGTAAATATCATCTCCCCATACAGAATTAAGAAGTTGCTCGCGGGAATACACTCTTTTTGGATTCTTTATTAAAAAATCAATTAGCTTAAATTCTGTTGGGCCTACTGTGACTTGTTTATCTGCTCTGTAAACTCTCCGTTGAACTCTATCTACTTTTAAATCCTCAAATACTACAACATCAGCTGCAACACTTGGTTTTGATCTCTTCAACAAAGCATTAACTCTTGCAATGAGTTCTTTTTGACTAAATGGCTTAGTTACGTAGTCATCAGCTCCTGTCTCAAATCCTTTTAGTTTGTCTTCTTCCTCGCCTTTAGCTGTTAACATAATGATTGGGATGTTTTTGTGAAGATTACTTCTTTTTAAATTTTTGCAAACTTCAACACCTGAGATATCTGGTAACATCCAATCTAATAAGATTAAATCTGGGTTTTTTTCTTTTATTTGTCTAATAGCATCTTCTCCGTTTAAAGAGTAATTTACTTTGTGGCCTTCTTTCTCTAAATTATATTTAAGCAGCGTGATGATGGGCATTTCATCTTCTACTATAAATAAGTTTGCCTTCATCTATTATGCTTTAGGTCTATCGCCCTCTAAATATTCGCCAGTGATTAAAAAGTAAGTTTGTTCTGCAACATTAGTTGCGTGATCTCCGATTCTTTCAATATTTTTAAGCACGAATAATAGCTGTGTTACTTTTTTAATATCACTTTTATTTTTTTCAAGATGTTTGACTGCAGCCTCCATATTAACGTTCGTAATTTGATCTATTTCTTCATCAGAGTTCCAAACACTTTCTGCTACTGCTTTGTCTCTGTGTAAATAAGAATTCAAAACAGAGTTTACTTGTTTTGCTGCTTTCAAACCTGCTATCTCTAAGTTTTTTACTATCTCAGTAGGTAAATCAACACCAACTGATATTAATCTTTTAGAAATATTTTTAGCTAAATCGCCAATTCGCTCTAAGTCAGAGGAAATTTTAAGAGCAACCACCGTTTCTCTTAGATCAATCGCCATGGGTTGTCTTAAAGCAATTAAATTAACTACTTGTTCTTCAATATTTACTTCAAATCTATCAATAGTCTCGTCATCTTTAATAGTTTTTTCAGCTAATGATAAATCTTTTTTTGTTGCAGATTGGATTGATTGTTCTAGTTGCTTTTCAACTCCCGCTCCCATTTTGATAATAGTATCTTTTAATAATTGTAATTGTTCTTCGTATGATTTAACGATATGTGGTTTTTCGCTCATTATCCAAATCTCCCAGTTATATAATCTTGTGTTTGCTGATTATCAGGATTTTTAAATATTTTTTCTGTCTCCCCAAATTCTATAAGTTTTCCTAAATGAAAGAAACCAGTTTTTTGAGATACCCTAGCCGCTTGGGACATTGAATGGGTTACTATAACGATTGTATGCTCTTTTTTAAGATCATCAATCAACTCCTCAATTTGAGCTGTAGCTATTGGGTCTAGTGCAGAACAAGGCTCATCCATCAAAATAACTTCTGGGCTAACAGAAATTGCTCTTGCAATGCATAGTCGTTGTTGTTGTCCTCCAGAGAGCCCGGTACCTATTTCATCTAGCCTATCTTTTACTTCATTCCATAAAGCGGCCTTCTTTAAACTGGTTTCAACTATTTGATCCATTTCCTCTTTACTTTGAGCAAGACCATGAATAGTTGGACCATATGCAATGTTTTCATAAATTGTTTTTGGGAAAGGATTGGGTTTTTGAAAAACCATCCCCACATTTTCTCTTAGTCTAACTACATCTAATTTATTTGAATTAAGTTCTAAATCGTCCATTTTAATACTGCCCTCAACTCTGCAAATATCAATCACATCATTCATCCTGTTCATGCATCTTAAAAAAGTAGATTTCCCACAACCTGAAGGGCCAATTAAAGCTGTTACTTCCTTTTCTTGAATGTTGATAGAAACATCAAACAAAGCTTGTTTTGAACCATAAAAAACATTCACATCTCTTGCTGTTATCTTATTCATTTTTTTAACTCCATTTTTTTTCAAATTTATGTCTTACAACCTGTGCGGCTAAATTCATTAGTATTAAAAAAGCAAGTAGAACCATTATACAAGCTGAAACTTTTTCTACAAAGCCTCTCTCAGCGCTTTCAGACCAAATATAAATCTGCACTGGTAAACTTGCTGCAGGGTCAACTGGTGTCCCTGGTATCGTGTTTACAAATGCCACCATTCCAATCAATATTAATGGCGCTGTTTCTCCTAATGCCTGCGCCAAACCAATTATAGTTCCAGATAAAGTTCCTGGCATAGATAATGGAACTGTATGATGCATAGTAGTTTGCATATTACTTGCACCCATAGCTAAAGCTGCTTCTCTAATACTTGGAGGCACGGCTTTTAGAGATGCTCTTGCTGCTATAATGATTGTTGGCAAGGTCATTAATGATAAAGTTATTCCGCCTACAAGAGGAGTAGATCTAGGTAGATTAAATACTGCCAGCAAGACACCTAAACCCAGCAATCCAAAAACTATGGATGGAACTGCAGCTAGATTATTAATATTTACCTCGATGAAATCTGTAAATTTATTTTTTGGCGCAAATTCTTCTAAGTATATTGCTGCTAATACAGCAATTGGAAATGAAAAAATTAAACATACTAATATACTAAAAACTGTTCCCATAAAAGAACTTGCTATACCAGCTAGTTCAGCTTCTCTAGAGTCTGGGTTGGTGAAGAAGCTAAAATTAAATTTAGATATAATATCTCCTCTTTCATTTAGCATGTCATAAATTTTTAATTGGTAATCATTTACCCTTCTATCTTCTTCAGGGATATCTCTAGGATAGTTGCCTTTATGAACTTGATCTAAATCATCAGACGCGGTTAAACGAATGGGTACAATCTTGCCAAGATAATCAGGGTTATCTAGTAGTAGTTCCTTAACCTCTTTTTCATAAGAATAAGCAACTAATTGAATTAATTGACGGTCGAGTTCCTCTGGTAAATTAGGATCTAATCTAGTCATAGCTTGGTATGCCACATCATAATAGTCAGCATCCTCTAAATCTTGTAACGTTGGATTAGATCCCTCAATTAACATTAATTCTTGATCGTAGTGAACTTCAGTCTGTATCCATGTTTTTTGGAAAGCCGTGTAACCTTTAGAAAAAATCTTGTACATGAATACTGCCAAAAACATTAATGCTAAAGCAATTGCAATTTGTCCGTATAGTTTAAACCTACGCTCTGCGTTATATCTTTTTCTTAATAATTGAGCTTTTGCTTCAGTCATATTTTTCTCTATATTTTTTTACTACTGATAGAGCAATTACATTTAAAAACAATGTTACAAGGAACAATGAAATTCCAAGAGCAAATGCGGATTGAGTTTTTGGATCTCCAAATTGTTGGTCTCCAATTAATATCACAACAATTTGAGCTGTAATCGTAGACGTAGACTCTAAAGGATTTGCTGTAAGGTTTGCGGCTAACCCTGAAGCCATTACTACAATCATTGTTTCTCCAACTGCTCTGGAAACAGCAAGTAATATTGATCCAACAATTCCTGGCAACGCTGCAGGAAAAATAACTTTTTTGATAGTTTCTGATTTTGTTGCTCCGATAGCGTAACTTCCATCTCTTAAACTTTGAGGAACTGCTGTAATTACATCATCGCTCAAACTTGAAATAAATGGAATTATCATAATTCCCATTACTCCACCTGCTGCTAAAGCACTCTCTGCAGAAACATCTAAGCCCATTGCTCCACCAACTTCTTTTAAAAAAGGTCCAACTGTTAGTGCTGCAAAAAAACCGTAAACCACTGTCGGTATACCTGCTAAAATTTCAATTATTGGCTTTGCATATTTTCTTACTTTAAAACCTGCGTACTCTGATAAATAAATACCGCTTAACAAACCTATGGGTATTGCTACACACATTGCAATGAACGCAATAAAAAAAGTGCCTGCAAATAAAGGTACGGCTCCAAACGCATCCTTCATTAATTCAGGATCTGGCATACCATCCCTCACAAAAGTTTTAGCTGGATACCAATGAGTGCCGAAAATAAAATCTACTATTCTTACAGCTTGAAAAAATTTAATAGCCTCAAATAGAAGCGAGAACACTATTCCGATTGTGACTAAAACTGCAGCAAGCGAGGCAGAAAATAGAAGCCATTTTAAAAATATTTCTACTGGCTCTCTCATTCTACTGTTATTTTTTACAGATTTATATGCGTAGCTTATGGAGAATATTAAAATTGATAAGATTATTAAAACTTTTGAATTATCGGCAATACCCTTTATTCGAAGATATTTATTTGCAGAATTATCTAAATAATTTGTTATTTCTCCACTATAAGTCCCAAGTGCTAAAGCTTTAACCTTAGTATAAATAAGTTGAAGTTCATTCTTTGATAGATTTTGTCCATCGTAGTCATCTAATATAAATCCTTTAACTATGCTTGGTTCAAATACTGACCACAGTGCAAATATAATTAAAGCCGGAACAGCGCACCAAATTGCAAGATAGTAACCATAAAATTTAGGGAGAGCAGTAAGACGTTGAGAGGATTGAATAACTATAGCTTTTTTTCTGCCAAAGAAGTAACTGGAGAATCCAAGGAGCAAGATAGTAGATATAAGTACAAGATTCATATTGTTGCTCCACACTATATATTAAAGGGGGCTTTTGCGCCCCCTCAATATAAAAATTTTAAAAAGTATTAACTACTTTTTAGCAGGCATGTTAACTAACTTCGTAGCGTTCGTTCTAGATGTCTTATAAAGACCTCCATCTAGAGGTACTAACCCGATATCAGTTAAATAACCTTTTGTGCCCATAGCTTTTTTACTTGTGAATTCTTTTACAAATTCATGTAAACCAGGGACAACGCCTACGTGAGCTTTTTTCACATAGAAGAATAAAGGTCTAGCAACTGCATAGCTATAATCTTGGATAGATTTTAAGCTTGGTTGACCACCTTCAATGCTCGCTGCTTGTAATTTATCTTTTGCAGCTAAGAAATAACTGAAGCCAAAGAAACCAAACATTTCTTTATCAGCAGCTAGTTTTTGAATGATAAGTGAATCATTTTCACCAACTTCAATTACAGCACCGTCTTCTCTTAATGCTTTATATTTAGCACCAGCGTCTTTTGAAGCTTTATCGATACCTTTTTTCATTACTAATGAATTCCAAGCATCTCTTGTTCCAGATGTTCCTGGAGGTACCATCACTTTAATTGGGTAGTTTGGTAATGAAGAGTCAATATCGCTCCAATTTTTATATGGATTCGGTACTAACTTACCATCTTTAGCAACTTCTTTTGCTAAAGCTGCCCATAATTGTTTTTTTGTAAAGTTTACAGGTGCAGCATCTTTAGAATACGCTAATGTAATTCCATCGTTACCTACTGTAATTTCTACGATTTCATCAACACCATTTTTTTTACATAATGCATACTCTTTTGCTTTCATAGCTCTAGAAGCATTTGTAATGTCTGGGTGCTCTGTACCAACACCGGCACAGAATAATTTAGCTCCACCACCTGTACCAGTTGACTCGATTACTGGAGTTTTAAATTTACCAGAAGAACCAAATCTTTCAGCAACGATAGTTGCGTACGGGAATACAGTTGAAGAACCTACGATTTTAATCTGATCTCTAGCTTGTGCAGAAGTTACAACTAACATTGCAACTAAAGAAGCTAAAGCGATTGATAGTTTTCTCATGTTTTATCCTTTTGTTTAGTTTTTTAATTAATTAATAAACGATTGACTCCTAGTACTTTCAGGACTCGTTTGTATGACAGATTTGTTACAGAATTGTTAAAATGCTAACTTTTTAGTTGAACTTTCGAGTTATTTGAATTTCTTGATATTCACTTGCTAAGTTACCCCCACAACTGAATGGTCTTACTTTATTTTTGATCGCATATTCTTTTGTAGGTCTAAGAGTGACTTCTAAGTCAACAAATTCAACCAAATGTTTTGTGAATTTTTTATCATATCGCCAAGCGCTCCATTGCGTTGGTGATGTGAAAATAGCTGTTAAGTACGCTGAGGCCCTATCGTAAACTCCATTTGACTCGCTTTGTCCAAATAACAGGTTTTCTTTAATTTTTTCAAAAACTTTTCTACATTTAATTGAATCGGCCATATAAGACCTCTCATTAAGATGTTTTTCTAGAGGAGCAGAAATTATCATTTGTACTTTCTGATTTCTACCTGAGTATAGAACTTCTGAATAAATATTTGTTTCTTCAATTTGAATGATTTTATGAATATTGTTTTTTGCAACATTTAGGTCTTCTCTAAGGCGAAGGATACCTAAATCGAAAGCTGTTAATTGTTGTGATCTTAAAGTTTTTTCTATGTTCATTTCCGCAAATGATGCAGAACTCATGAAGTACGTTAAAGCAACTGTAACTAAAATTTTTACAACCTTAGTCATAATAAAATCCTACTTATTTAAAATTATATTTCAACTTATAATTTAAATAACAGAATTAACCCTTTAAAATATTGGAAAATGAACTTTAGTTTCAGTGCCATTTTGGGGCACGCTTTTGATTTCTAGATCTCCTCTATGCTGTTTAATAATGTGCTTGACTATCGCTAAACCTAAACCAGTGCCACCGACTTTTTTACTTTTTTTAGCATCTGCTCTAAAAAATCTTTCCGTAACTCTTTCTATTTTATCAGAGGGTATCCCAATTCCTTTGTCTTTGACCGAAACTGTATAAGATTTCCCGATTATTTTTCCTAAGTCTCTTTGTAAATTGACTTCTATGTTTTTTTCTTTTTCGGAATATTTAATGCTGTTATCAATGATATTTGAAAATACCTCGATAAGTTTCTCATGATCACCTTTAATAAAAATATCTTCATTAATATTGTTTTTAAAATTAAACTCTTTTAGTTTTCTTTGATGGATATCTACTACATTTTCTAAAACCTCTTTTAAATTTACTTTATCCTGCGGTTGAATATGTTCTTGTAATTCAATTCTACTTAAAGAGAGTAAATCATTTATTAAATTTTCCATTCTCTCTGCTTGATCAAGCATAATAGGGATAAACTTTTTTTGTGCCTCAATGTCATCTTTGGCTTGATCGTTAATTGTTTCAAGGAAACCCTTAATGGAAACTAATGGTGTTTTTAATTCATGGCTTACATTAGCAACGAAGTCAGATTTAAATCTTTGAGCTTTTACTATATCGGATAAATCTTTTAAAAAAATGATGGCCGACTCTGGAATTTTAACAAAAACAGATGGACCTGGTATAATATAAATTTTAAAAAACTGAAAAGAGGGTTCATTTAGTTCTAAATCCATAGTTAAGGTTTTTTTAACTTGAAGAACGCTATCTATATTTTGCAGCAATTCTGGTACTCGCATTAATGTAGCAATATGTTTTCCCTTTAAATTTTTTCCAAAGTTTTTTTCTGCACTTCGATTAAGATGTTGAATATTTTTGTACTTGTCGACAACAATTAAATAATCATCTACCTCGTCCATTATATTTGTAGATCTAGAGTCTGTTCGTTCATCATTTTCTATTGAAGTTTCAGTTTCAATTTCATCTTCGTGCGGAGTAACACTTTCAAATTTATATTGATCTTCCCTATTTTTATCTAAAGTTCCATCTCGCTTAAGTTCTGATCTAGCTTTCATACCCTCATTAACTGAACGCATGGCTAAAAAAATAACAGTTCCAAAAATTGCAGCAATTACAATGTATAATAAATACTCCATAATTAAATTATACTTTAAGACAAGGTTATTTAAAGCGTATCTTTGTAACACTTTTGAAATAAATACTTCACATTTCTTTAAGGTGAATCGACTACCTACTTAAAATGTTGCTTTATTTTAAAAAATTTAACAAAAAAAAATTATTCATTAACACGAATAACTTTTTTCAACCTACTTTTGAATGTTATTTGGCAGATAGCAAGTCTGAAATAAAAGCTGCCCAAAGATTAAGGTATAAGGTTTTTTTTGCAGAACGAGAAAATAAAATTATAAGACTCAATTCATTTAAAAGAGAAACTGACGATTACGATAAATATGCAGACCATATAATCGTCACTTATAAGAAAACTAAATTTAGTAAAACTAGAGTTATTGGAACCTATCGACTTCTTGGGCAAAGCATTGCTTTGAAAAATAAAGGTTTTTATTCATCTAATGAATACGATCTATCTAATCTTCTAAAATCAAATAAATATAATAATTTATTAGAGTTAAGTAGATCTTGTATTAATAAAAAATTTAGGAAAAAAAATGTTTTACAACTTATGTGGAAGAAAATTCATGAATACGTTGTCGAAAATAAAGTAGATGCCTTATTTGGAACAGCTAGTTTTTTAGAAACAAATATAAAAGTAATTGAACCAGAACTAAAATTCTTAAATGAAAATTTTGCAATGCCTGACGAAATTAAAGTAAAAGCACTTGATGAATATAAAGTAAATTTAAGCAACAACATACCCATATTGTCAAAAATGGATATTGCAAAAAAATTACCTACTCTTATTAAAGCATATCTGAGATTAAACGCTTATATCGGAGATGGTGCAGTTTTAGATAATCACTTTAAAACTACCGATGTTTTCATATTTCTTCCATTTTCTAAAATTAAAGAGACTTATCTAAAAAAATTTAGCAATTAATTTACCTATCATTTATAAAGTAAGGATGCGTTCTTTAATTGAAAGTATTTTCAAATTTAAAAAGATTAGAAAGATTTATAAAGATAATTACAATGATCCAGATTTTAACAAAAATTTTTGGGCTAAAACTTTAAAAATATTAAACATTTCTCATAAAGTTGATGGTAAAATCAATATTCCTTCTTCTGGTCCTTGTTTAATTATTTGTAATCACCCTTTTGGAATAGCCGATGGTTTAATTATCAGCGCCCTGGTTGCAGAAGTAAGAGAAGATTATAAAATATTAATTAACGAAGAACTTGCTGAAGTTGATCATATAAGAAAATACCTATTACCTTTAAGTTTTGCAAAAACAAAGAGTGCAAAAATTTCTAATATCAATTCAAAAAATAAAGCCATAACACACCTTAAAAATAATGGCTTGCTCATTACCTTTCCTTCTGGAGAGGTTGCAACTTCTAAATTTATTTTTGATAAAGCTAAAGAAAGACAGTGGAAACCTTTAGTAGCTTCTATTTACAAACAATCACCATGTAAAATTGTTCCAGTTTTTTTTTCAGGTCAAAATAGTTTATTTTTTCAATTAATAGGATGTATAAATAATAATTTAAGAAGAGTTTTATTCATTCAAGAACTTTTAAATAAAAAGAAAAAAACTATACGTTTAACAATTGGTGAACCTTTTGAAATTATTGAATTTACCCACGAAAGTAATCTACAACTAGCTGATCGTATGAGAAAAAAGGTTCTATCTTTGACTAATTACCAACAGCGGAGTCTAAAAAAATTTTAGCACAATTTTCCCAAGTATATTTTTTTGCATGTTCTATGCAGGCTTGTCTATCAGCTTTTAGTGCATCTTCTGCAGCTTTTTTTAAATCATTGTTAAGCGAACCAATGTTAGTTCCATTGAATATGTCTTTTGGTCCTGCCACAGGATAAGCAGCAACAGGTAAGCCACATTTTAATGCTTCGATAATTACAATGCCAAAAGTATCTGTTTTACTTGGGAACACAAAAACATCAGATGAGGCAAAGTATGAAGCTAACTCACCGTTAGTTCTCTCTCCTTTAAAGATTGCATCAGGATATTCTTTTTTAAGTTTGTTTAGATCTGGTCCTTTACCAACAACCAGTTTAGTTCCTTTAAGGTCTAAGTCTAAGAACGCTCTTATATTCTTCTCAATAGAAACTCTGCCTACATATAAATAAATTGGCCTTTTATATTCTAAGTTTATTTTTTTAGGTTTATTGAAACTTCCATGATTTGCCCCTCTTGTCCAAACTACCATTTGTTCTTTTTTAAAACCTATTTCCTCCAACTCCTCTTTCATAGATTGCGTGGTAACTAATATTTTCTCAGCTTTCCTATGAAAATTTTTTAAAAACTTTTGAGCTAATTTGATCGGTAAATATGGATAATAAAGTTTTAAATATTTATCAAATTGTGTGTGGTAAGAAGTTGTAAATTTAATATTATTTTTAACACAGTATCTTTTTGCAAATATTCCAATCGGTCCTTCTGTTGCAATATGAACAATATCTGCTTTTGCTTTTTTAATTAAAGTTCCAACTCTTGGCCAAACGTTTAATGATAATTTAATCTCATTATACTTCGGCATAGGAACTGTGAAAAACTGATTGGGCTCAATATATTCTACTTGGTGGCCAACTTTTATTAGCTCATCACCTAAATTTTTAAGTGTCCTACAAACTCCATTTATTTGTGGATACCATGCGTCAGTGCAAATAAGTATTTTCATTATTCGTTAACTGCTCTTAAATAAGGTTCGTAATTTACTACATCTTTCCTAAACTTATCCCAATCGATAACTTCCATTCTTCCATCAAAATGTTCAACCAAGAAAGTTGCTCCTTCTACCCAATCTCCACAATTCAAATATCTTACTCCATCTAATACTTGATCTGCAGAGTGATGAATATGCCCACAGATTATTCCGTCAGCTTTTTTTCTCTTAGCGTAACTTGCTAAAGTTTTTTCATAATCACCTATATATTTAACTGCATTTTTAACTTTATGTTTTAGATATTTTGCTAAAGACCAGTTTTCTTTTTTTAACAACCTTCTGAAAAAATTTATTACAAAGTTAAACTCGAGCAATAAACTATAAGCTATAGCTCCGATCTTTGATAACCATGGAGCATACTTCATCACGCCATCCCAAGCATCACCATGAACTACGATATATTTTTTATTATCAGCTGAAACATGTATAGCTCTGTTAATTACTTCGATATCTCCAAAGTGTAATGGTAAAAACTTTCTAAAGACATCATCATGATTTCCAACAATATATTTAACTTTAGTTCCATGTCTTGCTTTTCTTAACGTTTTTTGAATAACATCGTTATGTTCTTGTGGCCAAAAAAACTTTGTCTTTAAAGCCCACACATCAATAATATCACCAACAAGATATAAATTCTCAGATCTTGAATGTTTGTAAAATTCTAAGAGTTTACTAGCAGAACTTTTTCTGTGACCGAGGTGAACATCAGAAATAAAAATACTTCTGTAACTTAAAATGTTTCCTTTAGATTTTGTTTGTATTGTATTCATAATTTTTGTAAAACGAATCTCTAGTAATAGTAGAATCATAAAACTGTTACAGAATTGTTAAAATATGAATAAAAAAATGAATTTTGCTGTAATTTTTAATGCTAATGCAGCAGGCGGAAGAAAACTTAAGCTAATTAACAAGGTCATTCATCTGCTAGAGAAAAATCACAATGTCGATCTTTTTAAAACACAAAGCGAAGAACATGCGAGAGAAGTTTTCAAAGAATTATCGAATAAACAGTTTGATCGATTAATATTTGCTGGAGGTGACGGAAGTGTTTGTTTTGGTATCAATGAAATGTTCAAAAGTAACACTTTAAAAGATAAATTAGTTGGGTACATACCTGCAGGGACTGCTAACATTCTACAAATAGAAACTCAAATTAAGAAAAAAGCAGAGGAAATTTACAATGTTCTCGTATCAGATCGTCACAAAAAAATTTCCTTAGCTAAAATAAATGATAAATATTTTTTCTTAATGGCAGGTATAGGTTTTGACTCTAGGATTGTTGAGTCAATAAACACTAATATTAAAAAGTATCTGGGTAAAATAATTTTCGCTTTAAAAGGCTTCCAACATTTTTTATTTTTAAAGAATGAAAAAATGGAGGTCGAGATAGAAAATGAAAAAATAATGGCTGATTGGATTTTATGTACCAATTCAAAATATTATGCTGGACCCCATTCAATAACAAACGATACAAACATATTCGATAACAAAATAGTAGCTTATATATTTAAGGATCTAACAAGAATTAAATTGCTTTATTATGTCTGGTTGATTTTGACTAAAGGTGATTTAACTGCTGCAAAAAGCGTAATTAAAAAAGAATTAGATAGATTAAAAATAAATGGTGTTAACAATAAGTTGCTATCTCAGGTTGATGGTGAAAATTGCGGTTATGATAACACTCTTGAAATCCAAAAAACAGACAGATTTATAAATTTATTAGTTCCGTAATATAATCTAAATTTTTCAACTTTAAGTTTAAAAGATTTTTTAAATTTTATTTGTAAAATTTTTAAGACTATTTTAGTATTTTCTTTTTTGGAGGGACAACATGAATAAAAAATTAAAAAAAAACGAAAAGAAAAAGAAAAAGGTTCTTAAATCAATTGAAAAACTAAATAATAAGATTAGTGCGAGACAAAAAAAACTATCAAGGATTGAACTAAAGATTGCTAGTATTGAAAAGAAAATTGCTGAGAAGAGAGCCAAAAAAAATAAAGAGTCTATAGCTACATCTTTAAATAATTAGATTGCAAAAAATTTAAAAAACCTCTGAATTAAAATTCAGGGGTTTTTATTTTACTTTACCGAAAAAATTCAACAGAACTACTCCAATAACAATTAAAATTAATCCTAGAGTTCCATAAAGATTTGGTGTTTGATTATATTTAAATATTCCAAATAATGTTACAGCTGTAATTGTTAAGGCGCCATATGTTGCGTAAGTAAAACCAACTGGAATAATTGTCATTGCTTTAGAAATACAAAATAAACATATAACAATACTTGTTACACAAAAAATTGTTGGCGTTAATTTTGTAAATCCTTCTGTTGTTTTTAAAAAACCATTAGAAGCAATTCCTGTGATGATAGCTAATATTAAATAAATGTAACCAGAGAATAAACTTATATTTTTCATTTAAGCTTTTGCAAACTGACCACCATCTTTATATCTCCATAGCCATTTCTTCATTGCCTCTTCAACATCAGATGGATTTATATCTAAATCTTTTAATGTAAGATGACTGTTCGAAACAATATTATCCGCTTCAGATAAAATTTCGCATTGGTCTCTGGTTAGAATTGGTGGAATAGGAAGAAGATCTGTAATTGTGCTTTGTACTTTTGCTAAGGGCATTGGCATTTCCACAACATATCTTTTTTTGTTTATTGTGTTTAAAATAGATTTAACCATATCACCAAAACTAATAATTTTTGGTCCACCTATTTCATAAATCTTTCCTTCGTTGCCTTTTGTTTCAATTGCTTGAACAATTGCATCAGTAACATCAGTTACTAAAATGGGTTGAAATTTATAATTCACACCAACAACAGGGATAACCGGGAGAAAGCTTAGCTTAGAAAATAAATTTGTAAAATTATCCTCTGTCCCACACACAACGCTTGGTCTTATCACTACTGTATTTTTAAAATTTTCAAGTGCTTTTATCTCTCCTCGATACTTTGATTTTTGATAGAGAGATTTTGAGTTCTCATTAGCACCAATTGCAGAAACATGAATGAATTTTTTTACATCTGACTCATTACATATCTTAGCAACTGCTTCAGGAATGCTTGAATGTATATTGTAAAACTTCTGTTTTCTTGTCTCATAAAGAATGCCGATTAAATTAATAACGATATCAGAGTTCTTAATAGCTTCTTTAAGTTCTGAAAAATTATTTGAATTCCAATTTATAAGCTCAATCGCCCCTGGTGTAGCTTGAGTTTTTAAATACCCTTTTTGAAAAGCTTGTCTAGTTGAAATGATACATCTATAGTTTTTCTTGGTCAAATTCCTGACAAGATATCTGCCTATAAATCCACCACCACCTAAAATTGTGCAAATATGATTTTTCATGGTAATTAGAATACTTATATATGAAAATAACTAAGTTTAAAGGTGACATTACTACTGAGATTGCAAACTCTTTTAAAAATAGCATTGCTATAGACACAGAGGCTACAGGATTACAAATACCTGAAAGAGATAAATTAAGTTTAATTCAAATATGTGATGAAAATGATAATGTTTATATCGTGCAACCTAATAAAAATCACTATAAAGCACCCAATTTAGTTTCAATTTTAGAAAATAAAAAAATTTTAAAAATAGGACACTTTTTAAGATTTGATAAAAATGCTCTTGAATTTTTTCTTAAATGTAAAATAAAAAATATTTTTGATACAAAAATTGCCTCTAAAATCGTGAGAACGTATACAGATAGTCATGGCTTAAAAAATTTAGTGCAAGAATTCTGTAATAAGTCTTTAGACAAAAGGCAGGGTAGTAGTGACTGGAATAAAGATATTAACGAACTAACAGATAGACAGTTAGAGTATGCTGCAAATGATGTTGTTTATCTTCATAAAATAAAATTTGAATTAGAGAAAATGCTAGTACGAGAAGGAAGAATGGATATCTTTAATAGTTGTTTAGCTTTTTTGGATAGCAGAGTAGAACTAGATCAAAATGGATTTAAATTTGATATTTTTGAGCACTAATGAATAAATTAAATTATCTGAAAATAGCGTCAAGGTCAGCAAAAATTCAAATATCTGAATTAAAAAAAATTAAAAAAGTATTTAATAATAATTTTATTAAAGCTGTTGATATGATTTTAAATTGTAAAGGTAAAGTAATTTTTGCTGGTATCGGTAAATCAGGTTTAATAGCCAGAAAAGTTTCGGCTACTTTTTCTAGTATTGGAATTCCAAGTTTTTTTTGCCACCCTTCAGAAGCGCTTCATGGTGATATGGGCCAAATTGAAAAAAAAGACATTCTTATAATTTTCTCTTACTCTGGAAACACATCAGAATTAAATAACATGCTTAAATACGCTAATCGTTTTAAAATTAAAATAATTGGTATCGCCTCAAAGATTGATAGTGTGCTGCTCAAAGCAAGTGATGTTAAATTAATTTTACCAAAAGTTAAAGAAGCTGATTTAATTGGAATGGTTCCAACTTCGAGTACATCTATTTCTTTATTACTTGGTGATTGTTTGGCATCAACTGTAATGTATCAAAAAAAGTTTTCAAAAGATAAATTCAAAGTTTTTCATCCAGGAGGAAATATTGGAAACTCTCTTCTTTTAGCGAAAGATATTATGGTATATGGAAAAAAAATGCCTGTTGTAAGTTATAATAAAAATTTTAAAGAAGCACTTGCAGAAATGAATAAAAAAAAACTTGGAATTGTTGTTATCCTAAAAAATAAAATTATTAAGGGCTTAGTTACAGATGGAGATCTTCGTAGAGAGCTTAGAACCAACCAAATAAATGATAATTTAAATAGATTTATGAAAAAATCTCCACTTGTAGTTCATGAAAATATGCCGGCTTCTAAAGCTTTAGCCATCTGTAACGATAAAAAAATTACATCTTTATTGGTGGTATCTGAAAAAGATTTTATAAAAAAAAATAGAAAACTACTCGGTATAATACATATACATTTTCTTTTAAAAGATGGGATAAAATGATTAAAAATTTTTCTAAACTGACATTAAGAAAAAAAAAAATTTTTCTAACTCAGTTTATTTTACTCTTGTTAGGTTTATTTTTAATTGTTTTTACATTCATAAAGTTGGATGAAAAAAAGTCAAATAAAATTTTTTCAGATGACATAAAAATAGAAATAGATAGTAAGATTAATAAAAAAAAAGATACTACCGGGAATGTATTTTACGATATTGAATATTCAGGAATTGATTTATCTGGAAATAGATATATTTTAAAAGCTAAAGAAGCTGAAAACGATGGAAATATTGATGAATTGTTAAATTTAAAGTTTGTAACTGCTTTTTTTTATTTCAAAAATGATAATATCTTAAATATTTCATCTGACGCAGGTCTTTATAACAATAAAACTTTAGATATGACATTTGAAGGTAACGTAATTGGAAAATATACAGAAAGCTCTTTACTAGCTGAAAAGGCTGAGTATTTTAATTCAAAAAAACTCTTGATAATAACAGAAAATGTGAAATTAAACGATTATAGAGGAACAATGTTAGCTGAAAAATTAGTTTTTGATTTAGAAAAAAATACATTGAATATTAGTTCTACAAAAAATAAAAAAGTCAAAGCTAATTTAAATTATAAATGAAGAAAAATTTTAGAATACTTAAATTTAAAAAAGATAAACCAATATTTGAAGTGGTTAACGTGAGTAAATCTTTTGGAGGAAGACCTGTTTTAAAAAAACTTTCAATCAAAGTTTACCCTGGTGAGTGTGTAGGGATTTTAGGTCCAAATGGTTGTGGTAAAACAACACTTTTTTCAATGTGTATTGGGGAACAAAACGTAGATGATGGAAAAATTTTATTAAATAATAATAATATCGTAAACATTCCTACACATTTAAGATCTAAAGAGGGGATAGGTTATTTACCCCAGCACAGAAGTGTATTTAATATGACGGTTTACGACAACATAATTGGAATAGCTCAAATTTCAATTAAAGGTGTACAAAATCAAAAAGAAACTACTGAAAAAATTTTAGATGAATTTAATTTACAGCATCTAAGGAGCTTAAGTGCATCCGTTTTATCAGGAGGAGAGGTAAAGCGTTTAATGATGGCTAGAATTATGATTAATAAACCTAAAATAGTATTACTTGATGAGCCATTGGCGGCTTTAGATCCCCTCGTCATACAAGACATTCAAAAATATATACTTAAAATTCAATCCAACGGTACAGCAATTTTAGTAACAGATCATAATGTAAAAAATTTATTTGACATAACTGACCGTAGTTATGTTTTAGGTGAAAATACTGTTATTGCTCAAGGCACATCTAGAGAAATTCTCAAATCTACAAAAGCTATACAGCAATATTTTGGTACAAGTTTTTCATAAGCTAAACAATTTTAATGAAAAATTACAATGTTATAATTAATAAAAAAATAAAACCATTTAATAAGATTATTACAGTTGATAGTGATAAATCAATTTCAATTAGAAGTTTGCTAATTGGAGCAATTTCACAAAATATCTCCACTATAAAAAATATTTTAAAATCTGAGGATGTGATGGACACGATTAAGTGCCTCCAAAGGTTAGGGGTAAAAATAGTCAAAAAAAAAAGTGCCATTTCTGTATATGGCAAAGGTATTGGCTCATTATATGCCAAGGAAAATACTGAATTGCATTTTGGAAATTCCGGAACTCTGGCAAGATTATTAATTGGTTTACTCTCAACAACACCAAATATTAAATTAAAATTAACTGGTGATCATTCTTTAAATAAAAGAAGCATGAAAAAACTTATTACAATAATGAATAAATTTGGAGCCTCATTTTATCCAAAAAAAAAATATCATTTTCCTTTAAAAATTATTTCTTCAAATATGCCAATCGGTATAAAATACGAAGCAGGTGTTTCTGCACAATTAAAAAGCGCTACAATTTTTGCGGGACTTAATTCCTTCGGATTAACAAAAATATTGGAGAGAGAAAAGAGTAGAGATCACACTGAGAAAATGCTTTCACATAATAAAGAAGTTATTAAGACAAATAAAATTTTGGATACAATTGAGATAAATGGAAAGAAAACTCTTAAACCTATAAACGTTAATGTTTTTGGTGATCCATCGTCTGCTGCTTTCTTTACAGCTTTAACAATTCTAAAAAAAAATTCTTCTTTAAAAATTTTAAACGTCGGTCTTAACCCCAAAAGAATAGGCTTTTATCAATTATTAAAAAAACATGGAGCGAAAATTAAATTTAAAAATATACGTAAAAAAAATGGTGAACTTTCTGGTGATATAATTGTAAAGTTCAGCAATCTTAAACCTATCAAGGCTTCAAAGAAATATTATGTTCATTCTACAGATGAATACCCAATCTTATTTATTATAGCTGCATGCACTAAGGGAACTTCTGTCTTTAGCGGAATTAAGGATTTAGCTAATAAGGAAAGTAATCGCATTAAAGAAATGCAAAAAATATTAAATCAAATCGGTATAAAGAATAATGCTACTAAAGATAGAATTAAAATTTACGGTAAAAAATTGAGTGATAAAAATGAAAAAAAAGTTTTAGTGAAAAATTTAGGTGATCATCGAATATGTATGTCATCTTTTATTCTAGCAATTTTGACGGGTGCAAGAACAAAAATTAAAAATTTCGAAACTGTAAATACGTCTTCTCCATCTTTTTTAAAAATTATGAGAAATATAGGAGCAAAATTTGAAATTAAAAAATAAATCTCTTCAAATTTCTTGTGATGGTGGTGCGGCTACAGGAAAATCTACCGGAGCTAAATTAATTTCTAAAAAATATAAACTAAAATTTTTATCATCTGGTTTGCTTTATAGATATGCAAGTTATTTAATTTTAAAATATAAACCAAAAAATGAAATAAATTTCATTAGATTGAAATTTAAAAATCTAAATTATAAAAAAACAGAAAAAATTAATCTACATTTACCAATTATATCAAGTCACACCTCAGAAATAGCAAAAGTGAAAAAAATCAGAGAGATTCTGAAAAAATTTCAGGTTAAGTTTGCAAAAAAAAATTTAAATTGTTGTATTGAAGGAAGAGATATATCAACAAAAATTCTGCCGAACTCCGACATCAAGTTTTATTTTCAATGTAATATAGAAGTTGCCGCATTAAGAAGATTTAGAGAGTTAAAAAAAAATAATAGTAAATTAAAACTAATAGAAGTTAAAAAAGCCCTTAGAATAAGAAATAAAATGGACAGCAAAAGAAAACACTCCCCTTTACTTAGACATAGAAATTCGATAGTAATCGACACCGGAAAACTAAGTAAATCAGCTATGCTTTCAAAAATGTCATGGCATATTGAAAGGTTTTTAAATAAAAAAAATGAAAAATGAATTAGAAACTAAAGTTACCACTCCTCTGCATAAAGAGTTCAGAAATCTATTAGACCAAGATTTTAAAGATAGAAAACTTAAAGAAAATGAAGTGATTAACGCTACGGTCACTGAAATAACTAAAAACTTTGTGGTTGTAGACTGCAAAGCAAAAATGGAAGGGATGATCCCAGTAGATGAATTTAAAGCCAATGATGAATTATCAAAATTAAGTGTAGGATCGAAAATAGAAGTTTTTTTAGAAAGGATAGAAAGTTTTAGAGGTGAGATTATAATTTCAAGAGATAAAGCGAGAAAAATAAAAGCATGGCGAAAAATTGAAAAAATTTTTGACACACAAGAAGAAATGACGGGATATATTACTGGTAAAGTGAAAGGAGGTTTTATTACCTCTGTTGAAGGGCTGCCTTGTTTTATGCCTTCTTCTCAAATAGACGTGAAACCTTTAAAAAAGATTGATCACTTACTAAATACTCCAATTAAAGTGTTGGCTACACGTATTGATAAAAATAGAGGTAATGTTTGTGTATCCAGGCGAGCAGTTCTTGAAAAAAGTAAAAATGCAGTTATCTCACAAGCTTTAAAAAATATTAATGAAGGTGACATCATAGAAAATGCGATAGTCAAAGCTACCACTGACTGGGGAATATTTTTAGACATAAACGGACTTGATGCTCTACTTCACGTTTCAGATTTAAGCCATGGTCGAGTAAAAAAACCATCTGATTTAGTCACAATAGGCCAAAAACTTAAAGTTAAAATTACAAAAATTGATCAAAAAACTAACAGAGTATCAGCCTCAATAAAAGCTCTTACTGAAGACCCCTATGAAAGTATTGATAAGAAATACAAAGTTGGAGAAATTTATGAAGGTTTAGTAACTAAAATAATGGATTACGGATGTTTTGTAAGAATTGAAGATGGATTAGAAGGTTTAATTCATAACTCAGAGCTTGATTGGACAAATAGGAATATTAAACCAAGTAAGATTTTATCAGTTTCACAAAAGATTAAGTTTAAAATTGTAAATATAGATAAGGAGACAAAAAGAATTTCTTTGTCTTATAAGGCGTTATTGCCTAATCCATGGGACGTAATAAAAGATAAAATTGGTCATGAGGTTAAGATAAAGATAAATAATATTACCGACAAAGCAATATTCGGTGAATTAGAAGAATTTAGGCTTACAGGGATGTTGCATTATAAAGAAATTTCATACGAGGAGAATATTGAGGATTTAAAAAAATTTAAAAAAAATGAAATTATTAATGTAAAAATTATCGAAATTAAAGATGATAAAATAAAGTTTTCTAAGAGATTTTTAGAAAAAGATCCGTTGGAATGGTTTAAAGATAATAACAAAAAAGTTGGGGATGTAGTAACAACCAGAGTACATGAGGTTTTAAAAGTTGGAGTAAAAGTTTCAATAGATAAAGATAAAAAACTAATTGTGTTAATCAAAAAGAATGATTTAGCAAAAGAATTATCAGATGCAAGACCAGAGGTTTTTTCACCAGGAAATGCTTTGGATGCTAAAATAACTGAACTAGACATTAAGTTAAGAAGAATAAAGCTAAGTGTTAAAGCAGCACAAATTGATGATGAAAAATCATTAATAGCAAAATTTGGAGAAGGCGCAACTAAATCGGGCGCAACACTAAAAGGTATTTTTGAAAAAGCAATGGGTAAAAAAAAAAATAAATAATAATTGTCCAAAGCAAAACTGATACAGCAATTTAAAAAAACTAATCCAACATTAAATCTTAAAGAGATAAACAGAATAATTGAAGTTTTTGGTGATAGTATTAAAAATGCCTTAAAAAATGATAGAAAGGTTGAAATAAGGGGATTTGGTACCTTTTTTATCAAAGAGATTAACGAAAAGTTTTCAGCTAGAAATCCAAAAACAGGTGAATTAATTTATGTACCAAAAAAAAATAAGATAAGATTTAAAGCTAGTAAAAATTTGAAAAAAAATATTAATGATTAAAAAAAAAATTTTTATCGCTTGTGATACTACAAATATTCAAAAAGTAAAAAAAATAATTTTTCAGTCAAAATCTAAAAAATTTAAAGTTGGTTATAAATTTGGTTTAGAATTCATGAATTCTAAAAATGGTAGACAATTTGTATCAAAATTAAAAAATAAAATTATTTTTATTGATTTAAAATTAAATGACACAGTAAATACTATGATTTCGACGATAAAAGCTTTAAAAGATTTAAGAATAAATTATCTCACTGTTCATATTTCATCAGGATTAACCGCTTTAAAAGCTGTAAAAAAAGTTTCAGGATCGGTAAAGATCATAGGTGTAACAACGTTAACTTCTTTAAATAACAATGATTTAAAACTAATTGGATATAATAAGACTGTAAATAAACTGGTAATGCACCAAACACTACTAGCCAAAAAAGCTTCTTTGGACGCTATAGTCTGCAGTCCTCATGAAGTAAATGCAGTAAGAAAAGTTTTTAAAAAAGAAATTATTACTCCTGGTGTTCAAATAGGAAAAAAAAATTTTGATCAAAAACGTTCTATGGAAGCTAAGAGAGTTAAATCTGATTGGCTAGTTATTGGAAGAGCAATCACACGTGGTAATATTAAAAAAAATATTCAAAAACTTGCTAAAGAATTAATTTAATGAAAATAAAGATTTGTGGTTTAAATCCGACCAGGGATGTTCAATTATGCATTGATCTAAAAGTGAATTACTTGGGATTTATTTTTTATGAGAAATCCCCACGAAACGTTAATTTGTCAGATATTAAGATTCTCTCTAAATATAATAGAATGAATTCTGCTTTTGTTGCAGTAACTGTAAACCCTAGTAATGAGTTTATAAAGAAAAATTTAGTTGGAAATTTTAATTATATTCAACTACATGGATCAGAATCTAATGAAAGATTAGTTGAAATAAAGAGTATGGGATTTAAAATTATTAAAGCTATTAAAGTTAAAGATGAGCAGGATATTGATAAACATCAAGAATTTAATGCAGCTGATATAATATTATTTGATACTCCTGGTATGGAAAAATCTTTAGAGTTTCCAAAAAATCTAATAAAAAAAATTCCTTTAGGTGATAAATTTGCTTTAGCAGGTTCAATCTCTGAGTATAATGTAAAAGATATCAATAAACTGGGGATTAACTTCTTTGATTTATCCTCTAGTTTAGAGAGTCAGTTAGGTTACAAAGATCATCATAAAGTTACAAATTTTATAAACAAAATTAATGAGCTTAGGAATTAAAAGAAATATACCGCTAATAGACCAGCATGATAAAAATTTTATGTATGGTGGAAAGTTTGGAGGAAATTTTATACCTGAAACTCTAAAAAAACCTATAGATGATTTAACAATATTATTTGCAAAATTAAGAAAAGAAAAAAAATTCCTTTATCAAAGAGATCATTACTTTAAAAATTATATAGGAGCTCCCACACCATTTATAAAGCTGGAAAATCTCACAGACCACCTTGGTGGAGCTCAAATTTACGCTAAAGTAGTTTCAGAGGCTAATGGTGGGGCTCATAAAATTTATAATGCTACCGTACACTGTCTTATAGCTAAAAAGGCAGGTAAGAAATATATAATTGGTGATACTGGCGCTGGTTATGCAGGAAAAATGCTTTCTATGGCTGCAAAAGAATTTGGTCTTAAATGTAAAATTTTTATGGGAGCTAAAGATATCAAAAGACAAAGGCCTAACGTCGAAGCAATAAAAAAAAATGGTGCGGAAATTGTTCCTGTAACAACAGGAAGTCAAACATTGGTTGATGCTGTAAGTGAATGTATGCGATACTGGGTATCAAATTGTGATACTACACACATGTGTGTAGGGTCTACGGTAGGGCCTAATATTTTTATAAAGATTTGTGCTTGGTCAACTGCACAAATATCTAGAGAATTAATGCAACAAGTTAAAGAGGAATTTGGAAAAATACCAAATAAATTAAAACTAATTAATTGTGTTGGAGGAGGAAGTTCAGCCGCTGGTTTTTGGAATGAATTTATGAATACTCATGCAGAGTTCATAGGTGTGGAAGCAGGTGGACCTAAAAATAGCAAACTACATGCTGCACCATTAACCAATGGATCAAAGATAGGAATTCTTCATGGTGCTGCCCAATACGTTATTCAAAACAAAGAAGGGCAAATAGGTTCAACTGAGTCTATTTCAGCAGGATTAGATTACCCTGGTATTTCACCTCTTCATTGTTTTCTCAAAGATGCAAAAAGAGCAAAATACACTTCTGCAAGTGATGAAGATGCTCTAAAAGCTTATCAGCTGGTTTCTAAACTTGAAAATATTTCACCTTCTTTAGAGCCTTCTCACGCTTTTGCGGAAGCTATTAGAATTGCTCCAAAATTAAAAAGTTCAGAAGTCATAATTGTAAATTCATGCGGAGATAGTCTTAAAGATAAAGATATAATAAAACAAAAACTAGGCTCCTACATCAGATGAAATCCAAAATCGCTTTAGCTTTTGAAAATTGTAAAAAAGAAAATAGATCTGCTCTGATCACTTATACTGTAGCAGGAGATAATACAAAAAATAATTCCTTTAAAATTTTAAACAAAATTTCAAAACATGCTGACATTCTAGAGCTTGGCTTCCCTCATAATACTCCAATTGCTGATGGTGGACAAATTCAAGGTAGTTCACATCGTGCTTTAAAAAACGGAATAAAACTTAAAGATGTTTTTCAAATTGTTAAAAAATTTAAAAAAACTAATTCTTCTAAACCTTTAATACTTATGGGTTATTACAATCTTATTTATCAAAGTGGAGAGAACAATTTCATAAAAAATTGTAAACTTTCGGGTGTTGATGGATTAATAATCGTTGATCTCCCTTATCCAGAGAATAAAAATTTTGCAAATAAATGCAAAAAAAAAGGTATTAATTTTGTTCAGCTTTTATCACCTACTACTTCAAGAGAGAGGATGAAAAAAATCATAAAAGACTCTCATGACATGATTTACTATATATCAATGCTTTCTACTACTGGGGGTAAGCTAAAAGTGTCTCCAAAAAAGATATTAGAAAATTATAATAAGATAAAAAGAATCAATCCTAAAAAAAATTTAGTAATTGGCTTTGGTATCACAGATAAAACTATATCTTCTTTAAAATCAGCTAATGGCTTAGTAGTTGGGTCTTTATTGTGTAAAACTATTACTAATTCACTCAAAATGAGACAAAATCCTGTCACAAAGTTAGATAAAGTTGTGTACAATCTTAAAAGAAAAATAACATGAATTGGATCACAAAGTTTATTAAACCCAAAATAAAATCTCTTTTTGAAAAGAAATCTTCAAAGATTGAGGAACATCTCTGGACTACATGTGGATGTAAAAACTTAATTTATAAAGAGGACTTAGAGTCCAATCAAAAGGTTTGTCCTAAGTGCGGTGCTCACCATAAACTTACATGCAAAGAAAGGTTTGAAACTTTTTTTGACAATAAAGAATTTGAATTAATTGAGACCCCTCTTCCAAAAGAAGATCCTTTAAACTTTCAAGATAAGAAAAAATATACAGATCGTTTAAAAGCTGCCAGAAAACTTACTGGACAGGACGATGCAGTTTTAATTGCAAAAGGAAAAGTACAAAATATTAATGTTGTAGTTGGTTCTCAAGATTTTAGATTTATAGGTGGATCTTTTGGGGCAGCATCGGGTGAAGCATTTATTGCAGGTGCTCAGCATGCAATCGAAAATAAAATTCCTTATATTTTCTTCAGTTGTTCAGGTGGACAAAGAATGATGGAGTCCTCTATTGCATTAATGCAAATGTCTAGAACTGCTCTAGCAGTAAATGAATTAAAGAAAAAAAATATTCCTTTCATGGTAGTTTTGACTGATCCAACAACAGGAGGTGTAACTGCTTCTTGGGCAATGTTAGGTGATATCTTAATTGCAGAACCAAAGGCTACAATTGGCTTTGCTGGTAGACGAGTAATTCAAGATACTGTTAGAGAAACACTTCCAGATGAATTCCAAACTGCAGAATATGTGAAAGATCACGGCGGTATTGATTTAGTTGTAGAGAGAAAATATTTAAATACAACGATAGGAACATTATTAAATGTTCTATTGAAAAAACCAGAGGCTCAAGCTAAACAAGACTCCAATGTCACAGTCGATAAGTCTCTACAAGCTGCTAGCTAATCACAAGCTCTTTAATAAAACTATAAATTTTGATCTTAAGAGAATTAAACTTGTTCTTAAAAAATTAAATCATCCAGAGAGAAAACTAAAAAATGTTATAAATTTTTTAGGATCTAGTGGAAAATTTACTACTCTTTATTCTCTAAAATGTTTTATCGAAGCAAATAAACAGAGTAGTACAGCGTATATCTCGCCATCTCTTAAAGATATTAAAGAAAGATTTTGGATGGGTAATAGATATTTAACTCATAAAGAAATTAGACAATCAATAACATTAATTAAAAAACTTAAAGTTCCTTTAACTATCTTTGAGGTTCTAACAGTTGTTTATATATTAAATGCTTCAAAACAAATTACTGACTATCATTTAATTGAAGCTGGAGCCTTATTCGCAAAAGATTCGACTAATGTTTTTGATTTTCCGATAGCTCAGGTAGTAGTCAATATTAATAAGCAACACTTAAATTTTTTAGATAAAAATAAAAAAACACTTGATGAGGTAATATATCAAAAGGTTGGTTTCCTAAGTAGTTTTACTAATATTTATGTTGGCAAGCAAACTCCTTACGTTTTAGGTAAAATTAAAC
>CACBVP010000001.1 GCA_902542795.1 uncultured Pelagibacteraceae bacterium | reverse complement strand
CGGCCACATCTACAACTAATTTTTTAGGATGAGCTATTTGAACTCCAATAGCTGCAGGTAAACCGTAACCCATTGTACCTAATCCTCCAGATGTCATCCATCTATTAGGTTTATTAAACTTATAATGTTGTGCAGCCCACATTTGGTGTTGACCAACTTCTGTAGTAATAAAAGTATCTTGATCTTTGGTTACGGAAGCCAAGGACATGCTCATGCATTAAATTTAAAAGATAGTGGAGTTAAAGAGGTTGTTGTTGCATTAAGAGAAGGTTCTTCAAGTGTAAAAAAAGCTGAGAGTGAAGGTTTAAAAGTTATGTCTTTATCAGATGCCGCAGCATGGGCAGATGTAGTTATGATGTTAACTCCGGATGAATTGCAATCTGAAATTTACAAAAATCATATTGAGCAAAGAATGAAAGAGGGAACAAGTTTAGCATTTGCACACGGTTTAAACATTCATTTTGATTTAATAAACGCTAGAAAAGATTTAGATGTATTTATGGTTGCTCCAAAAGGTCCTGGACACACAGTAAGAAGTGAATATCAAAAAGGTGGTGGAGTCCCATGTCTGATGGCTCAGGAATTTCAGGTTTATCTTCAGCATATTTTCTCTCAAAAAAATTCAAAGTTGATTTGTTTGAACAGGACGACCACTTTGGAGGGCATTCCTATACTTACGATATTAAAGATGATGATAAAACTACACCAGTAGACCTTGGTTTTATTGTTTTTAATAAACTCACGTATCCAAATTTAATAAATTTCTTTGAAGAATTAAAAGTTCCTTTTGAAAAAAGCGATATGTCATTCGCAGTTTCTATCAAAAATTCAAATATAGAATATAGCGGAACGGGTTTAGGCGGAATTTTTGCCAATAAAATAAATTTATTTAATTTAAACTTTATAAAAATGATTAGAGAAATAATTTCATTTTATAAAGCTGCGCCTACATATCTTAATGATGAAACTAGAGAAGAAACATTAGGTAATTTTTTAAATAAAAAAAAATTGTCAAAATATTTTATAGAATATCACATGATACCAATGGTAGCTGCAATTTGGTCAATGCCATTTGATAAAGCCAAGGAAATGCCGCTAAAATTTTTTTTAGATTTTTTTACAAATCATGGTTTGTTTAAACTAAAAAATAGACCTCAATGGTATACCGTTACTAATAGAAGCAGGACATATGTAAAAAAAATTACTGAGAGAATAAGTGGTGAAATCTTTAAAAATTACAAAGTTACTAAAGTATCTAGAAGTGAAGACAATGTGAGAATAATGATAGGAAATGAATATTTAGATTACGATCATGTAATATTAGCTTCTCATGCTGACCAAAGTTTAAATTTATTAGAAGATCCATCTAAAAAAGAGCAAAATATATTAAGCAAATTTAGTTACGTTAAAAACCAAGCATATTTGCATACAGATAAACAGTTAATGCCTAAAAGAAAAAGAGCCTGGTCAAGCTGGAACTCAATTTCTGATGGAGAGAAAACTTGTATTACTTACTGGCTAAACAAACTACAAAACTTAAATACTGATAAAGATTATTTTTTAACGTTGAATCCAATTTATAAAATTAGCGATGAATTTGTGATTAAGAAGGTTGATTTTACTCATCCTTATTTAAATTCAGAAAATACTAAATTGCAAAATGAACTCCACTTATTACAAGGTCACAAAAGAACTTGGTTTTGTGGAAGTTATTTTGGTTACGGTTTTCATGAAGATGGATTAAAATCATCTATTGAATTAGCAAACAAATTTAAAACTTGATGAATTCTTGTATATATAATGGTGAGGTAAACCACACAAGATTTAAACCTGTAAAACATTTCCTAAATTATAAAACTTTTTCATTATTTATTGATCTAGACGAAATTCAACAATTAGATAAATCTATAAGTATTTTCTCACATAATAAATTCAATATTTTCAGTTTTTACAATAAAGATCATGGTGATAGAGACGGAAACTGTCTTAAGAAATGGGTAATATCCAATCTCAAAAAATATAAAATAGAAGGCAATATTTCTAAAATAAAAATACTTTGTTACCCTAGAATTTTTGGTTACGTTTTCAATCCTCTAAGTATTTTTTACTGTTACGAAAATGATAAATTAAAATCAATATTTTATGAGGTTAAAAATACATTTAATGAACAACATACATATATTTTTAAAATTAAAGATGGTGAAGAAATAAAACAGAAGTGCAAAAAAAAATTTTATGTATCTCCGTTTATGGATATGGAAACATTCTATAATTTTAAATTAATTGACCCAAATCAAAGATTATCAGTAATGATCAAACAAACAGATGCAGAGGGAACAGTACTAACTGCTACACAAACTGGTGATAAAAAGGAATTTAATTTTAAACAATTATTGATAAATTTTTTTAGATATCCTTTGATGACTTTAAAAATAATAAGTTCGATACATTTTGAAGCATTACTTTTATGGAAAAAGGGAGCAATATATCGAAAAAGAGATAAAAAAGTTTTTAATAATCTAAGTTACGAGGAATATTAATGAGTATATCGAAAATTTCAGAAAAATTTATTCTTAATAGATTAAAAAAATTAGAATATGGAAATTTGAAATTAATAAATTACGATGGAAAAGTTTTTCATTTTGGAAATTTAGAGTCCAAACTATCTGCTGATATTAAAATTAATAATCCCAATTTTTTTACAAATATTATACTAGGTGGAAGTTCTGCATTTGGAGAAGCTCATATGAAAAAAGATTTTTATACATCCAACCTAACAAATCTTATTGAAATAACAGCTAAAAATGTAAAGCTTGTATATTCTTTTTCCGGTAGCTTAAAATTACAAAAAATTAAAAATTTAATTAAAAAAATATTTGCATCTAATACTAAGTCAAAAAGTTTAAAAAATATTTCTAAACATTATGATTTAGGGAATGATTTCTTTTCTAAATGGTTGGATAAATCACTTACATACTCAAGCGCCATCTATATGGACCAGAATGAAAGTTTAGAAAAAGCGCAAAGAAACAAGTATCAAAAACTAATTGATCTTTTAAAGATTAAAGAAGGAAATAAAGTTTTAGAGATAGGTTGTGGTTGGGGTGGTTTTTCGGAATATTTAGCTAAAAATTATAATGTTTCAATTGATTGTATAACAATTTCAAAAAAACAATTTGAATTTTCAAAAAATAGAATTGCAACCTCAGGATTAGATAACAAAGTTAATGTAAAATTTTTAGATTATAGAGATGTAAAGGATAAATACGACAACATTGCATCAATTGAAATGATAGAGGCAGTTGGAGAAAATTACTTAGACAAATACTTTGGTACTATAAAAAATTCATTAAAAAGCAATGGAACTGCAGCAATTCAAGGAATAACAATAAGTGACAAATTATTTGAGAGATATAGAAGCAGTGAAGATTTCATTCAAAAATATATATTTCCTGGTGGATTTTTACCCTCAGAAAAATTTATGAAACAGTTGATAAAAAAACACAACCTTTCTTTAGATAAAATTAATACATACTCAGATGATTATGCGAAAACATTAAATATTTGGAAAAGTAATTTTTTGAACGCATGGAAAAATATTTCACCGTTGGGTTTTGATGAAGCTTTTAAGAGAATGTGGGAATTTTACCTATCTTACTGTGAGGCTGGGTTTAAATCGAAAAACATTAACTTGATTCAATTCTCAATGTCGAATAATCAGAGCGTATGAAAAAAATTTTAAGTATAATTTTTTTATTAATTTTAACAGGGTGTGCGAATAAAATGAAACCAACAGATTTTAAAGATCAAAAACCAAGATTAATTATTGAAGAATATTTGTCAGGTAATGTTAAAGCCTGGGGGGTTTTGCAAAATAGATCAGGGAAAGTTACAAGACAATTTAAGGCTGATTTGAATGGCAAATGGAACGGCTCTGAATTGATTTTAGATGAAGTTTTTGATTGGGCCGATGGAGAAAGACAAACAAGACAATGGCAAATAAAAAAAATAGATGAGCACAATTATGAGGGCACTGCTTCCGATGTAGTGGGAACAGCTAAAGGTTATTCTTATGGTCCTGCGTTTAAGTTTGAATATGTTTTACTTGTTCCAGTAAAAGGAAAAAACATCAAAATTACTTTTGACGATTGGATTTTTATGCAAGATGAGCGTGTAGCAATTAATAGAGCTACGATGACTAAATTTGGAATAAAGGTTGCAGAATTAACTGTGATGTTTGTTAAAGATTAATGTCTTTGAAAAATTTTTTTAGAATAGTTTGGATGATTTAACGTTTTACTAACTTATCAACTAAAAATAAATAAACTCTATAAGGCAATATTCTTAAAAACTTTAAGGTCATTGTTAATTGTTTTGGAAAATGTATCTCAAAACCTCTAGATTTAATTAATCCATAATAAACTTTATCAGCCGCAAATTCTGGTGATCTTAAAAAAGGCATAGGAAATTCATTTTTATCCGTTAGTGGAGTTTTAATAAATCCAGGAGAAGTAACAGAAACTCTCACACCATATTTTTTAAAATCAAAATAAATACTCTCTGCAAAATTTGTCAATGCAGCCTTAGATGGACCGTACCCACTTGAATTGGGCAAACCTCTATAACCAGCGATAGAGGAAACAATTGATATATGGCCTGCTTTCTTTTCTTTAAAATATTTTTCTACAGCTTTTACGCAATTAAGAGTCCCAAAATAATTAACATCCATTACAAATTTATTTTCTTCTAAATTGAGCTCTTGTTCTTTCTTAGGATCATAGGTTCCACTACATAAAAAACAAATATCAATATCACCTAATTGATCTCTAATTTTATCAAATGTGGATTTACAGTTTTCAAAATTTGTAACATCAAGTGGAAAAGAAAAAATATTGTCATTCTTTGCCATTTCATCTAACAACTCTTTTCTTCTTGCTGATACAGCAACTTTCCAGCCTTCACGTGCAAATTTTTCAGCAACTGCTTTACCAATGCCGCTGCTAGCACCTGTTACCCAAATTTTTTTCTGATTTTCAGACATGAATTGGTTATATCTTATATTATGACAAAGAATAAATACTTATCTCTCTTTTTTATTTTATTGATAACCTTTGCTGCATCAGCAATAGGTGGTTTTACCACCTCATCATTTAAAGAACCGTGGTATTCACAAATAATTTTACCAAGTTTTAATCCACCTAGTTGGGTTTTTGCACCTGTTTGGACCACTTTATATGTCCTTATGTCAATTGCCGCTTGGAGGATATGGATAAAATTTTATGATAAAAAAACACTAAACATTTATTTCATACATTTGTTCTTTAATCTTATTTGGAGCATTATTTTTTTTGGATTTCATCTAATAGGTTTAGCTTTATTAGATTTAATAATTATATTAATTTTTATAGTTATTTTAATGAAACTATATTTAGCAAAAGATAAGATTAGCTTTTATTTAATGACACCATATTTTTTATGGAGCTCATACGCACTTATATTAAATTTTACAATTTTTATTAAAAATTAAATTTTAAAACCACTTCTTTGGATAGTTTCTTTTTAATAGAAATCTATTAAACATTATTGATAAGATAATTATGGATATAGATCCTACTATGACAGGGAACAAAATGTAATTCACGGAAACATCTGCAAATAATGCTATTATTGGATTTGCAGCGGCAGGCGGATGGATGACTTTAAAATACATCATTAAGGTAATTGTTAATCCCACTGATAATCCTAAACTTATAAAAGATATTCCTAAAATTTCATTAAATATAACCCCAATAATTATTGCTAATAAATGACCGAAAAAAATATTTGCTGGTTGAGCAAATTCGCTATCATGAAACACAAAGACTATTAAAGTTGTTGATCCAAAAGAGAACATTAACCAAAAACCTGTGGATGTTTCAAAACTTAAAAATGACAGAACGCCAATTATTATTGAACCAAATATACCTAAAATAATTGGTTCAATTTTTTTTGATATTTTCATATATATTTTTTTTTATTTTAAGTTATATACACTTAATGGATTATACAAAACCATTTAAATTTCTTAAAAATTTACCACCAAAATTAAATTCTTTTTATAACAAGAGATCTAGTTCTGGAGTTAAAGTAAGCAATAAATCTAAGACAAAAAAAGATTTTGATCCAGTAACAAATTTTGATCGTGCTTTTGAAAAATATATCAGATCATTAATAAATAAAAAATTTCCCAAAGACTCAATAATTGGCGAAGAATACGAAGATAAATTTTCTTCTAATAATCTTAAATGGTCAATTGATCCTATTGATGGAACAAGAGCATTTGTTATTGGTGCACCAACATGGTCTAATCTTATTAGCCTTTCTGAGAATAACAAATCAATTTTAGGTTTAGCAAATTTTCCAGAATTAAATAAATATTATATTAATGATAAAAAGAAATCATACTTATTTAAAAACAATAAAAAATTTATTCTTAAATCATCGAATAATAATAATTTGAAAACAATTAAAATTATTGGAAATTTTCATGGAACTCTAAGTTATGAAAAGCAGAGAAGGGTGATTAAAAAATTTGGATGGTCCTTCAGATTGGCAGGTTTTGATGCCCTGAATTATTGTTTGTTGGCTGAAGGGACTGTAGATGCAGTGATTGAAGCTAATTTAAAACCATATGATATATTACCTTTGATACCAATTATAAAAAATTCTGGTGCAATTGTAACAAATTGGAAAAATGAGCCAGCTGAAAACGGAGGAAATATTCTAGCCACATCTAATAAAGTATTGCATACTAAAATCTTAAAATTATTAAAACCATTTATCAAAAAATCATGATTAATTTATTTTTAAATAGAGTCTTCAGAGCAATTAAAATTGATATTGAGTTATTTGAAGAAGTTGAGAAAGATAAAAAAGCCACACTCCAAGCTGGTTTAGTAGTTGTATTATCTAGTTTAGCCGCAGGTGTTGGTTCTTTACATTTAGGAGCATCAAATTTTTTAATTGCACCCGCATTATCTTTATTAAGTTGGTATGTTTGGGCATATATAATTTATTTTGTAGGTGTAAAGCTTTTTGGAGATAGAAAAACGAAAAGTAATCACGGAGAACTTTTAAGAACAATAGGTTTTTCAAGTGCTCCAGGTCTTATCAGAGTTTTTGGTGTTACGCCTGAACTTATGACAGTAACTTTTATTGGATCAGCATTTTGGATGCTAGCTTGTATGGTTGTAGCTGTTAAATCTGCTTTAGACTATGACAGTTTATTAAAAGCTTTTGGTGTTGTAGTTGTGTCTTGGTTATTTCAGGCGTTCTTTTTATTCTTAATAATTGTATTTTTTAAAGGCGCTTAAAGAGGAAAAATTCTTTTAGCCAAATTACAACTGTTACATATTTTGTAACTATGCATTATAAGATTTTGCTTAACGCTTTCGTCTTCCTTTTTACATTCTTCACACATATCATCAATTTTTAATCCCTCTTTAACTACCCAGGCTCTGTGATAAAAATTATCAACATTTTTTTGAATTAACCCTTTTGCAAAATCGTTAGCTTTTTTTTGGTCAAATGGACCATGGATCTTTTTTGTACTCTCATCAATAGTACCAATATTATTAGGATTTTTATGAACTCCTTCTATGACAATATAACTATCGTTTTCCATAATGGATAATATAACATATTCATTATGAAAAAGTTTTTACTTTTAGTCACATTAATAATTCTTAATTCAAGTTTAAAAGCCCAAGAAAAAAAAGCTTATTTTGCTGGTGGATGCTTTTGGTGTATGGAAGAGTCATTCGATCAAGTTGAAGGAGTTAAATCTGTTGTTTCAGGATATTCAGGGGGACATTTAAAAAATCCTACTTATGCCGATGTAATTTACACTGACTCAGGTCACGTTGAGGCAGTGGAAATAACTTACGACTCTTCTATTGTCAATTATGAAGAACTGTTAGAAATATATTGGAAAAACATAGATCCATTTGATGCTGAAGGTCAATTTTGTGACAAAGGAAAAAGCTACCGTTCAGTTATTTTTTTTGAAGACGATAAGCAAAAAAAAATTATAGATGAATCTTTTCAGAATTTACAAAAAAAATTAAATAAGAAAATAGTTACATTGGTATGGGATTTTGAAAAATTCTATCAAGCAGAAAATTATCATCAGGATTATTATGAAAAAAATTTTATTAGATATTTAATGTACAAAAAAGGATGTCAAAGAGAAGAAACATTAAAGAAGATATGGAATTAAAAAAAGTATTAATAACTTTATTTTTTATTTTTTTTACAAAGAGTCTTAGTGCAGAAATTGTAAATCCAAATGAAAAATTATTACCTTATGATGTAGTCAAGATTCAGTTAGAAGCCCTAAAAAACAATAATGAAAATGATGACGGTATTAAGCAAACATGGGTATTTGCTCATCCTGAAAATAAAAAAAGTACAGGTCCTTACGCAAGATTTAGGATTATGATTTATGGAGATCAATATAGAACTTTATTAAATCACACTTCTCATAAAATAGAATTATTAATGAATTCACCAAATAAATATATTTTTAAGATAAAAATTTTAGCTAAAGATAAACAGCTTTTATTTTATGAATGGCACGTAGAGAAAGCATCAGAAAATAATTGTAAGGATTGCTGGTTTACATCCGCAGTTTCAATGCCTATTGATCAGGGCAATACAATTTAATGAAAAGACCTTCCTATCCATTTAGACTTTTAATAATTTTATTGATACTCACAGTTATTCCGATTGGAACTACCCATATAGGTTCAATATATTTAGGCTCAAAAAATGGAATTTTATTAGGATTTTGTGTTGGTATTCCTTGCGTTACTTATGCTTGTTGGAAAATGTTTATGGATGGATGGAGAGATGAGGATGAAGAATGAATTTTAAAACATCAAGAAAAGAAGCTTTAGAAGTTTTAGAAAATTATGTTGAAAAAGAAATTACAAACTATAATTCAAAAAGAAATTTTGATTTTGGACCTTTAAATAGAGAAAATGTTTCATGTCTTTCACCGTATATCACTCACAGATTAATTACGGAATATGAAGTTACCAAGAAAGTTTTAAGTAAGCATCCTCACCAAAAAGTAGAAAAATATATACAAGAAATATTTTGGAGAGTTTATTGGAAAGGCTGGTTAGAATTAAGACCAAAAGTGTGGTCAGATTTCATAGAGGATCTTAAGACAATCGAAGAAAATGAAAATTATCAAAAAGCTATAAATGCTCAAACAGATATTCAATGTTTTAATGACTGGGTTCGGGAGCTTAAGGAAAATAATTATTTACATAATCACACAAGGATGTGGTTTGCTAGTATTTGGATTTTTACTTTAAAATTACCTTGGCAAAAGGGAGCTGAGTTTTTTATGAAACATTTACTTGATGGAGATGCAGCATCTAATACTTTAAGCTGGAGGTGGGTAGCTGGTCTTCAAACCAAAGGTAAACATTATGTTGCACAAGCTTGGAATATTTCAAAATTTACAAATAACAAATATCAAAAAGTAGAATTAAATGAAAATGCATTACCATTAACAGATACTAGAGAATATAAACTTAAAGCTCCAGAAATCTCCAAGGAAGATATTGGAAGTGATACATTATTATTTTTTGAAAATGATTTAAATATTGAGTCTTTAAAATTAAAAAAATATCAAAATATTTTTTGTATTTTTATCAGCAATGAGAAGAGAAAAATTAAATTAGATGAAAAAGTTTTAAATTTTAAGAAAAAAATTATTGATGATCAAACTAAAAGGTTTCCTGATACAAAAGTTTTAGAAGAGACTCAGTTCGAGGAATTAGCTGAAAAAACTAAAAATTTTGATATTATTTACCCATCCATTGGAGAGAATTTATCTTTTTTGAAATTAATTAAGAAAAAAAAGAATTTAGAATATAATTTTTTAGTTAGAGAGGGAGATGAATTTTGTTGGCAATTTTCAAATAAAGGCTATTTTAATTTTAAATCTAATATTCCGAAAATAATTCAAAAAATTATTTAGCAGCACATTTTTTTGAGCAATATTTAACTTTTTCCCAATTTAGTCTCCATTTTTTTCTCCAGGCAAAAGGTTTATTGCAAACAGGACAAGTTTTTTTGGGTAAATTAGTTTTTTTCATTTTTGAGCAAATGTCTATTTTTTAAAAATAAAAAAAAAGCAGCTATTTCATAAAAAATTTGGAGTAAAAAAAACATGGGTTTAATTTTAAAAATTTTATAAAGAAAATTGTATTTTGGGATATTTTTCCAAATAATTAAGAAAGTCTCAGCTCCCTCTATTAACTTCCCATCTTTGATAACATGCATTCTTCTAAGAAGCTCTTTAAAAGATTTGGAGGAGATATGTTGTGCCTCCATATTTGTGCTCACATCAATCCACTCTAATTGTTCGTTACAATGCTTTTTATAATGGTTTACTTCAGCCCTACAAATATTACATGAGTTATTAAAAAGGATTTTTATAGTCATTAATTAGTATTTTCCTTAATAAAATTATTTGCGGCTTTAAAAATTTTGATCTTTCTTTCTTTATTCATTTTTTCAGATACTCTTACCATCATTGCTAAACGAGGATTTTTTAAAAAAAATTTTTTATGCCTATCAATGAACCTCCAGTAAAGTCCGTCCATAATATCGCACCAAGGACCTTTTTTAAAATGCATCATTTTTAAAAAATAACTTGAACCACAAATATAAGGTTTGGTTGCAAAAATTCCTCCATCACTAAATAATCCCATTCCATAAACATTAGGAGACATAACCCAGTCTGAAGAGTCAACAAACATTTCCATAAACCATTTATAAACTTGTTTTGGATTTATTTCACAAAGGTTCATAATATTTGCGAGTATCATTAATCTTTCAATATGGTGAGACCAACCATATTTACTTGCATTATTAATTGCATGATCAAGCGGATCTAATCCGGTAGATCCATTGTACCAGGATGTTTTCATTTTTCTTTTATGATTAAAAAAATTTGTGTTTTCTAACCTTTCATCATAATTTTGATAAATTCCTCTCATGAATTCTCTCCAACCAATTATTTGTCTTATGTAACCCTCCAATGAATTCAAAGGCACTTTACTTTCAATTTTTTTTAATTTTTCAATAATTTCTTCTGGTGTAATTAAACCTAAGTTTATAAGCGGACTAAGAGCACTATGAAATACGGTGTTAGATTTATCAGTAACAGCATCTTCATAATCTCCAAATAATTTTATTCTTTCTTTTAGAAATTCATCTAACCATTTATTTGCATCTTTGCGAGTAGTAGGGAACCAAAAATTATCAATTTCACCAGGGTGATTTTTGAATTTAGAATCTATTATTTTTTTAAGATTAATTGTTTCTTTTGTTTCTTTTATTTTTGAAATTTCCGGTATTTTAATATCTTTAGGAAGTTTTTTTCTATTGTCTTCATCAAAACTCCATTTACTTCCTTTTGGAGTTCCATTTTTATTCATTAATAAATTCATTTTTGTTCTTACTATTTTGTAAAAGTTTGCCATAAAAGGCCTTTTATTTTTGGCGAGATAGCTTTTAAATTCTGTCCTATCTATTAAAAACATTGGAGATTTTATTTCATTAATTTTAAGAGAATTTTTTTTAGCTAAATTAAGTATTTTTTTTTCAAAGAATTTATCCTCAATTTCATAAAAACTTAATTCTTTTACTTTTTTTTCTTTAATAATTTTCTCTAACTTTTTTTCATAAGCTAAATTAAAATCATTATTAATATCTTTGTATATTATTTTAAAATTTTTTGATTTTATTTCTTCTTTGAAAGACCTCATCGAAGACAAAAACATTATTATTTTATGCTTATGATGTTTTTCAAAGGTACAAAGACCGTAATCCTCTGCCATAAAAAAAGTGTGATCTTTATAATCAGCAAAATATTTTGGTGAAAATAATTGATTTCCTAATACTATAAAAAGCTTCATCTTTCTTAAATTACACTTTTTATTAAAGTATTACACGCGTCATTATTTGCGTTTATTTAGCTCATAATAATGGTAACTTTAGTTATGAAAAAAATTATTTTAGGCGCCTCAGGTTCAATTGGTTCATCATTAGCTAAAAAATTAGTAGATGCAGGGGATGAAATACACTTAGTTGGAAGAGACGAGAGTAGCATCTCATCTTTAGCAGGTGATTTAGGCGCATCTTTTACAGTTTGCGATGTTTTAGAGGAAAATTTTTCGGAAAAAATTCTAAGTGATATTGGTGAAGAACCTATTAATGGATTAGCTTATTGTATAGGTTCAATCGACCTTAAACCTTTAAAGCTAACTAAAAAAAGTGATTTTTTAAAAGCGTTTAATTTAAATTTAGTTTCTGCAGCTGAAGTAATTAAAACATTCGGAGATAATTTAAAGCAGAACAAAGGATCAGTTGTTCTATTTTCTACTGTAGCTGTAAAACAGGGCTTTCCAAATCACGCCATCGTTTCATCTGCTAAGGGAGCGATTGAAGGTTTAACAATTGCTTTAGCAGCTGAGTTTGCACCAAATATTAGAGTTAATTGTATCGCACCAAGTTTAACAAATTCAAAAATGTCTAGTAATTTATTAAAGAATGAAAAAATTGCTGAGGGAATTGCGAAAATGCATCCTCTGAAAAGGTTAGGTGAAGGAGCAGATTCATCTTCATTAGCGAGATTTCTTTTAAGTAACGAAAGTTCATGGATTACTGGACAAGTATTTGGTGTGGATGGAGGCAGATCATCTGTCGCATAACAATAATCTTAAAAAGTATTAAATAACACTTATGATTTTTAGAACAGTATTAGTATTATTGGTTTTATCGTTTGGGTCTGCTTTTGCTGCAGGAAGTGATAGCAGCGGGGGAGGAGATAGTAATAACTCTGAAAGTTTATATAAATCCTCTGTGAGCTTAATTAAGCGAGCGGGCAAATTAGAAAAAAAAGATAATAAAGAAAAAGCCGAAAAACTATATTCTCAAGCATTTAAAAAATTGAGTGAAGCTTTAAAGAAAGACAGGAAAAATCCTGACATACTTAATTACATGGGTTTTACCTCTAGAAAGATTGGTAATTTCTCTGAAGCCGAAGATTATTATTTAAGAGGTTTAGCGATAGATCCAAAACACAATGGTATAAATGAATATTTAGGCGAGCTTTATGTTCAAACAGATAGAATAGATAAAGCCAAAGAAAGACTTGAAGTTCTTAAAAACTGTAATTGTGAAGAATATGGTGAATTAGAGTTAATTATTAAGACAAGAGGCTCTAAAGTTTACTAAGATAAATCAACTGCAAATTTTTTTAATTTTTCAATAGGAATTAACTCTAAAGTTTTTATATTTGTTTTTTTTAAATAAATTGAGCACGCTGCATCTTCCTCAATAGATCTCGCAAACCAAGTCGCACAAACACACCAGCAGTCACCATCTTTTAATCCAGGAAATCCAAACTCTGGATGAGGTGTGATTAAATCATTTCCTACTTTTTTGGACCACAATAAAAATTTATCTGTTACTTTAGCGCAGACAGTATGAACACCTCTATCATTTTTATCAGTGTTACAACAACCATCTCTAAACCAACCAGTCACCGGATCATTAGAGCAAGGCTCAAGGGGCTCTCCAAAAACATTTTTTTGAACTTCACTACTCATCTCGTAAACACATTGGCAATCTTTTGATCGATTTCTAAATTAAAAGAAAACGATCTTCTCTCACCGTTAGATTTAAATGGGTATGCAGTGTGCATTAAATAATGTGGAAATAATATAACATCACCAGTCTTAGGTTGGTGATTATGTATACTTTCGCTTAAAAGCATTTTATTACCACTTATAAAATCAATTGAGCCGTCTGTTTTGACTAATTTTTTAGATGAAGATCTAAATGGAGGGATCTTCAAATAACCAACACCTGAGATATGGCCATCATGAAAATGTATCGGATTGTATTCGTTATTGAATTGTCTAACTACCCAAAAATTTTTTATATTAACTTTTGATGTATTTTTACCAGTAGTTTTTTTAATATAATTTTTTACTTCTTTAGTAATAACTTTCTCTAAATTTTTTTTAACAAAAGCTTTAGGCAGCTGAAATTCTTGTTTTACTTGTCCTACAAGTTTTTTTGAATAATCTAATTTTTTAATTAACTTTTTTTTAGTTAATATTTTATCGACCTCTCCATTTATTTTCTTTATTAAAAATTGAGGTAGCTTCAGTTTTGCTATTTTAGGACCAAAAGGGCTTAAAATTTTCATTATAATTTCGTTGGATTTGGTTGTCCTTTATAAACTTTTTCAGGATCAAATTTTTTTTCTTTTTCTTTAAATTCTAATTTAATTTCATCAGTTTTTTCAATTTTCCCTAAAGGTATGGATCTGTAAAAACACGATTTATATCCCACATGGCAACTTGCTCCATTTCCTATATCTACTGACATCCAAAGAGCATCCTGATCATCATCAATTCTTAATTCAATTACCTTCTGAACAAACCCACTGGTTTTACCTTTTTGCCATAAAGCTTTTCTTGATCTACTCCAATAGTGAGCTTCTTTTGTTTCTATGGTCTTTTTTAGAGCCTCTTGGTTCATATAACCATGCATTAAAAGTTCGCCAGTTGAACTATCTGTAGTAGTTACAGGAATTAAACCTTCAGCATCAAACTTCGGGGAAAGAAATTTTCCTTCTTCCACCTCAAAAACGTTTTCTCTCTTTTTAAACATGAGCGTAAAATAGTGAAAAAACGACAAAATAGCAATTTGCATTAGCTAAATATGTCCTATAAAAACACTAAATTATGAAATTAGTTAAAGATACTGAAAAAGATCTTATAAAAAAACCTGAAGTTACTGATAAGCAGGCAGAGGAAGCTTTTGAAACGATTTTAAAGTGGATAGGTGAAGATCCAAGTCGAGAAGGATTATTAGAAACTCCTAAAAGAGTAGTTAAAGCATTTAAAGAATATTTTAAAGGCTACCATCAAAATGCCGAGCAAGACCTTACCAAAACTTTCGGTGACGTAGAAGGTTATGATGATATGGTCGTAGAAAAGAACATTACTTTAGAAAGCCATTGTGAACATCATATGGCTCCAATAATTGGGGTGGCACATGTAGCTTATATTCCTAATAAAAAAGTTGTTGGACTCAGTAAATTAGCAAGAACAGTAGAAATTTTTTCAAAAAGATTACAAACTCAAGAAAGATTAACAATGCAAATCGCATCAACACTTATGAAAGCTTTAGATGCTAAAGGTGTTGCTGTTACTATTGATGCTGCGCATCAATGTATGACTATGAGAGGTATTAAAAAAGAGAGAGCAACAACAGTTACAAATTATTTTTTGGGATCTTTTAAGGAAGATCTTAGCATTCAAAATAGATATCTTAAATATATAGCTAAATAAATGGCAAATAAATTTAAAGCCTTAGTAATAGATAATCAAAACGAAAAATTTACAAGAGGCATTAAAGAAATTGACACTAGTCATTTAAAAGATGGAAATGTTTTAGTTAAAGTTGATTATTCAAGTTTAAATTACAAAGATGCTTTAATCTTAAATGATGGTGGAAAAATTGTAAGGAAATTTCCATTTGTTCCAGGAATTGATTTTACAGGCTCCGTAGTTGAAAGTGGAGATAGCAAGTTTCAAAAAGATGATAAAGTAATCTTAACTGGTTTTAGAGTTGGTGAAGCTTACTTTGGAGGTTTTTCACAATACGCTAAAGTAGATTCAAAATTTTTAATTAAGATACCTAAAGATCTAGATAGTAAAAAAGCTATGATGTTAGGTACAGCGGGTTTCACAGCTCTACTTTGTTCATTTGCAGTTAAAGCTAAAGAAGAATTATTACTGGGTGAAAAAGTAAAAGATGTTTTAGTTACTGGAGCAACTGGCGGCGTAGGAAGTATTGCTGTAATGATTTTATCAAAAATGGGATATGATGTTCATGCTGTAACAGGAAAAAAAGATAAGAACGATTATCTAAAAGATCTCGGAGCAAAAAATATAATCGATAGAAAAGAGTTTGACGGGGAAAGTAAATTACTTGAAAAGGGTGTTTGGGATGGAGTTGTCGACACTGTAGGTGGTTCAGCATTAACAAAAATTTTTGCACAAACAAAACCAGGAGGAATAGTTGCTGCTTGTGGAAATGCGGGTGGGATAAAAATTAATACCAATGTAATGCCGTTTATTATTAGAGGAGTTAAACTTTGGGGTATCGATTCGTCTGGATCATCAATTAAAAGAAGAGAATTTGTTTGGGGGGAAGCTGCAAAACTTATTGATTTTTCAAAAGTACAATCTTTTACAAAAGAGCTTTCATTTACTGAGCTTCTAGATACTTATCCAAAACTATTAAAAGGTGAATTTTTTGGAAGAGCGATAGTAAATCCTAATAAATAAATTATAATTACGTTTAATGGATTGGGATAAATTAAAAATTTTTCATACTGTTGCTGAAGCATCTAGCTTTACGAAAGCTTCCACAATTTTAAACTTAAGCCAATCTGCTATTAGTCGCCAAATTCAAGCATTAGAGAGTGATTTAAAAGTTCAATTATTTGAAAGGCACGCAAGAGGATTGGTGCTAACAGAAAACGGTGATTACTTATTTAAATCTGCTCATGAAATTATTAGCAAATTAAAAGATGTTGAAACTAATTTAAGCGGGCATAAAGATAAATTAAACGGAAAACTTATTGTAACAACAGTGGTAAGTTTTGGTACTACTTGGCTTACACCTCGAATAAAAGAATTTATGGATCTTCATCCTGAAATTGAAATAGAATTAATTTTTGACGATAAAGAACTTGATTTAAGTACTCGTCAAGCAGATGTTGCAATCCGAATGAGAAGACCTAAACAATTAAACTTAATTCAGAAAAAATTTGTAGATTTTAATTATCATATTTATGGTTCTAATGATTATTTAGAAAAAAATGGTTATCCAAAAACCTTGAAAGATTTAGACAAACACAAATTTATTACTTATGGAAGGGGAGCTCCGTCACCAGTTTATAATCCTGACTGGGTATTAAAAATTGGAACTAAAGAAGGGAAAAAAAGAAAATCTATGATGAAAGTAAATAGTGTTTATGGATTATTATTAGCAGTTCAAAGTGGAGTTGGTCTAGCAGCTCTACCAGATTACATAGCGCATGGAGTAAGCAACATAACAAAAGTTTTACCGGATGAGCCAGGTAAGCCAACCGAAACTCATTTTGTTTATCCTTCCTCATTAAAAAACAACGCAAGATTAGTAGCATTTAGAAACTTTCTTTTTACAAAGGTGAATGAATGGAAATTCTAATATCTTTTATAATTCCATTCCTAATCTTGCTAACTGTTGTTGTCTTTGTTCATGAATATGGGCATTATTATTTTGCTAAGAAGTATGGAGTAGGTGTAACAGACTTTTCTATAGGATTTGGAAAAGAAATATTTGGATTTAATGATAAATCAGGTACAAGATGGAAATTTTGTGCAATTCCTTTGGGAGGATACGTAAAGTTTTTTGGTGATAGAAATGTTTTTAGTCAGGCAGAGCAGGAGCAGCTTTTAAAAGAGTATAATAAAGAGGATCAACAAAAATTATTCGTTGTAAAACCTTTATACCAAAGATCACTGATTGTAGCTGCAGGTCCATTTGCAAATTTCATATTAGCAATCTTTATTTTTGCATTTATTTATATGTTTGCAGGAAAAGATTTCACACCAGCCCAAATTCAAGAAGTACAACCGGAAAGTCCAGCATATGTTGCAGGTATAAAATCTGGAGATATAATTAAAAGTATTAATGGTAAAGAAGTAAAAAGCATAATGGAAGTATCTGCTTTCATAAATGCTTCATCCTCAGAGGTTATTGATATTTCTATTTTTAGAAATGATAGAGAAATGACTTTTAGCGTAAAGCCAAAATTTATTGATGGTGAGGATACATTAGGTAATAAAATAAATAAGAAAATAATTGGTATTCAAATAACTCCATTAAATGAAGAGATAAAAAGAGAAAGACTAGGTCCTGCTACTGCTTTGTTTTATGCAGTTAAAGAAACATGGTTTGTGATAGATGCATCGTGGAGTTTTATAATTTCATTAATTAAAGGAACCGGAGACACCTCTCAATTAGGTGGCCCAATAAAAATTGCAAAGATAACGGGTCAAGTTGCCAAATTTGGTGTTGTAGCGTTCTTGAGTATTATGGCCTATATTTCAATTAGCCTTGGTTTTATTAATCTTTTCCCAATACCGATGTTAGACGGAGGACACTTGATGTTTTACGCATTTGAAAAAGTATTAGGTAGACCTTTAACTCAAAAAACTCAGGAAGGTTTTTTTCGAATCGGGTTGTTTTTGTTACTTTCTTTAATGTTTTTCACTACATTTAATGATCTTAAGGATTTAGGCTTATTTTAAGCCATTTATCATCATCAAAAAAGCCAATAAAATCAATACTTTTAAGCCTACAAGATGTTGTGTTAACATTTATGTGAAACACTAAAAAAATGTTGATTTTATTGGTTTTTTATAGAGATTAGAAATTAACCAAAAAGGGGCATAAAATGAATAAAAAACAACTAGTAGCAAAAATATCGTCTACTTTGGGTCAAAGTAAAGCTGACGCTGAAAGAACTTTTGATTCAATAACGACAATTATTTTAGATGCGTTGAAAAATGACGATACTGTTAAAATAGCTGGTTTTGGTACTTATAAAGTAGCAAAAAGAAAAGCTAGAGTAGGCAGAAACCCTAGAACGGGTGAGTCAATTCAAATTGCTGCATCACAAAAAGTTAAGTTTTTACCTGCTAAAAGCTTAAAAGAAATGTTTAACCGATAAACGTTTATTTAGCCCTTATTTGAAAATCTCAAATAAGGGCTAACTACTTGCAAAAATTGCATAGCTCAAATCAAGACAATTCAATACTAATTTAAATTCATAAATTCTATAAGGCCTTCAACAAGGGAGAACTTATGAAAAAATACATTAGTTACTTTTTAGCAGGTACAGCCATTTACTTTGGTTTTGCTGGTTTAGGTTATGCCGAAACTACAGTATCTGCAGAAGTACAATACATATTTAATACCCTATTATTTTTAATGTCAGGTTTCTTGGTCATGTGGATGGCCGCAGGTTTCGCAATGTTAGAGTCAGGATTAGTAACATCAAAATCTGTATCAGCTATCTGTGCAAAAAATATAGGTTTATATTCAATCGCCGGAGTAATGTTCTGGTTGGTTGGTTACAATTTAGCTTACGGTATTCCAGAAGGTGGATATATTGGAACATTTACGCCATGGAGCGATGGATCAAAACTTGAGACAGGTTATTCAGATGGTTCTGATTGGTTTTTTCAAATGGTGTTCTGTGCCACTACAATGTCAATCGTATCTGGTACGTTAGCTGAAAGAATTAAAATTTGGCCGTTCTTTTTATTTGCAGCGATTTTAACTGGAATTATATATCCAATTGAAATGGGTTGGCAATGGGGTGGTGGTTGGTTATCAGCCGCTGGTTTCTCAGACTTTGCTGGTTCAACACTAGTACATGCTGCTGGAGGAGCTGCTGCTTTGGCTGGTGCTATTATTCTTGGCGCTAGATCTGGCAGATTCTCAAGTAGAGGAGAAGCAAAGCCAATGGCGCCTTTTGCGGCATCATCAATTCCGTTAGCAACTTTAGGAGTGTTTATACTTTGGTTAGGTTGGTTTGGATTTAATGGTGGATCACAATTAGCTGCAGGTACATTAGAAGATGTATCATCAGTGGCGACTATTTACATCAATACTAATTTAGCTGCAGGTGGCGGAGTAATAGCTGCTGCAGTAATTTCAAGACTAATCGGAGGAAAAACCGATGTGGTTATGATGTTAAATGGAGCAATTGCTGGTTTAGTAGGTATTACAGCCGAACCGTTAACACCAAGTCCATTAGCTGCGATTTTCATCGGTGCTATTGCAGGATTGTTAATGTATTTCTCAACAAAACTTCTATTTAAATTAAAAATAGATGATGTTGTAGGAGCAATACCAGCTCACTTAGTAGCAGGAGTATGGGGAACACTAGCAGTTCCTTTAACAAACTCTGATGTTACTTTTGGAGCACAATTCTTAGGTACAATTTCAGTAGTAGTCTTCGTATTCGTGGTTTCACTAATCGTGTTCAAAATCATGAAAGAGACAGTTGGTTTAAGAATCAGTAAAGAAGCTGAAAGACTCGGAACTGACAAAGCTGAAGTAGGTGTAATAGCTTACGGTATAAGAGACTAAAATATTCCCTCCCTCGTTAGTTGGGAAAAATTATAAGGCCTGGTTCGGTTCCCCCGTCCAGGCCTTATTTATTTTACAATGCTCGTATGCATATAAATCATGCTTCAAAACTTCAAAATTTGATATCAAATCCAAAAAAAGGGGGAAACATGAAAAAATTAACTTTCATTTTTTTAGGTTGTATTTCTGCTATATTTATAAGCACTCAAAGCTTTGCAGAAACTACAATGTCTCAAGAGGGACAATATATTTTTAACTCATTAGGATTTTATTTAGGTGGTGTACTAGTTGCTTTTATGGCTGCAGGTTTCTGTATGCTTGAAAGTGGATTGGTGACTACTAAAAGTGTGTCGACGATTGCAGCGAAAAATATAGGCAAATTCGCAATTTGTTCACTCGTATTCTTCTTAGTAGGTTATAATTTAGCCTACGGAGTACCTGAGGAAATTGAAGACTGGCTTATTACTTTAAATTTGCCAACCTCTTTAGTATTTTTAACGTGAGTACCTCCACACAATTCTGTTGAGAAAAACCCGTTATTTTCTTTTCCCATAAAAACTACTCTCACTTCTTCACCATATTTTTCACCAAATAATGCTAATGCGCCCATACTTACTGCTTCTTTTGGGGTCATTATCCTTGTTTGTACTTCAGAAGAACCAACTACAATCTCGTTTACAATATTATTTATTTTTTCCATTTCCTCTTTTTCAATAGGCTTATTATGACTAAAATCAAATCTTAGCCTGTCTGGTGAAACTAACGAACCTTTTTGTGTAACATGTTTTCCTAAAGTTCTTCTTAATGACTCATGTAATAAATGAGTTGCTGAATGATAAGCTTTAGAATTATTTCTTTTTGAAAGATCTATTTCTAAATTAACGTTTTGCCCAATTCTAATTGAGCCTTTTTCAATTTTTCCATAATGAACAAATAAATCTCCCATTTTTTTTTGGGTATCATTAATTTTTATTTTACAATCTGAATTAAAAATATAACCCTGGTCACCAACTTGACCTCCTGACTCCCCGTAAAATGGGGTTTGGTTTGTAATAACTTCTACCTCATCTCCAGTGCTAGCTGAATCTACAAATTTACCATCTTTTGAAATTTTAATAACAACACCTTCAGCTTTATCAAACTCATAACCTAAAAATTCTGTCGGATTCATTTTTTCTCTTATTTTAAACCATCTTTCCTCAACTGCCTTGTCTCCAGAGCCTTTCCAATTAGCCCTGGCTAATGCCTTACTTTTTTCCATCTCCTTTTCAAAGCCAACATTATCTACTTTTATGCCTTTTCCTTTTAAAATATCGGCGGTTAAGTCTAAAGGGAAGCCATAAGTATCATATAATTTAAATGCTACCGGTCCTGGAAAAGTTTTATTTGAAACTTTGGTTAAATTTTCATCTAGAATTTTCATTCCTCGTACTAGAAGAGAAGAAAATTTTTCTTCCTCATTTTTTAAAGTCTCAATTATTAATTCTTTACCGGTAATTAATTCAGGATAACTACTTTTCATTTCATTTAATAAAATATCAAATAATTTATAAAAAATAGGATCTTTGCTTCCTAAAGAATGAGCATGTCTCATCCCACGTCTCATGATTCTTCTTAAAACATATCCTCTTCCTTCGTTAGAGGGTAATATTCCTTCAGCAATTAAAAAACTGCTTGCTCTCAAATGATCCGCAATAACTCTATGACTTGCAATATTTGACTCATTTATAGGTAACTTCAATAAATCGGAAGATGCACCCATAATTTTTTTAAAGTGATCGATCTTATAATTATCATGGGTCCCTTGAAGGACAGCTGTCATTCTTTCTAGACCCATTCCAGTATCTACTGATGGTTTTGGTAAATTTATTCTTTTATCTTTAGTTATTTGTTCATACTGCATGAATACTAAATTCCATATTTCGATAAATCTATCTCCATCTGCGTCTGGGCTTCCTGGAGGTCCTCCTTTTAATTTTTCACCATGATCATAAAAAATTTCTGAACATGGTCCGCATGGACCTGTGTCACCCATTGACCAAAAGTTGTCTGAAGTTGCTATTTTTATTATCTTATTATCACTTAAACCTGCTATTTTTTTCCAAAGTTTAAATGACTCATCATCCTCATGATAAACTGTTACAGAAAGTTTTTCTTTAGGTAATTGGAAATCTTTAGTTAATAAGTTCCAAGCATGAATAATTGCCTGCTCTTTAAAATAATCTCCGAATGAAAAATTTCCTAACATTTCAAAAAAAGTGTGATGTCTTGGTGTGTACCCTACATTTTCTAAATCATTATGTTTTCCTCCAGCTCTTACACACTTTTGCGAAGTTGTGGCTGTTTTATAACTTCTTTTTTCTAACCCAGTAAATACATTTTTAAATTGAACCATGCCTGAGTTAGTAAACATAAGAGTAGGATCATTGTTTGGAACCAAATTACTAGACTCAACGATCTGATGATTATTTTTTTTAAAATAATCTAAGAATTTTTTTCTTACATCTGTAAGTAAAATTTGACCCATATATATAAATTACAGATTTTTTTTTACTTGTCTATTTGGTTTTTGTTTAATTTTAGGAGAAAACGGGAGCTTTTAACGCTCCCGTTTTAATTCGATGGCAGAGGATTATTCTTCCTCTTTTTTATCGTTAATTTTTTCGTTTGGTGATGGGTTTCCCTCTAGCTCTTTGCTGATAGCAGTTGCTTGATCTCTGATTACTTTTTCTATTTCTGCTGCTACGTTGGGGTTTTTTTGTAGGTAAATTTTTGCATTTTCTCTACCTTGACCAATTTTTTCACCTTTGTATGCGTACCAAGCACCTGATTTTTCTACCACGGCTGCTTTAGTACCTAGATCAATTAACTCACCAAGTTTACTGATACCTTTTCCATACATTAAATCAAATTCTACCACTTTAAATGGTGGAGCAACTTTGTTTTTAATTACTTTAACTCTTGTTGAGTTACCAATAATTTGATCTTTTTCTTTAATTGCACCTATTCTTCTAATATCCATTCTTACTGATGAATAAAACTTAAGTGCATTTCCTCCAGATGTTGTCTCTGGATTACCAAACATTACTCCTATTTTCATTCTAATTTGGTTAATGAATATTACCATTGTATTGGATTTAGAAACTGAACCGGTAATTTTTCTAAGCGCCTGACTCATCAATCTAGATTGTAATCCAACATGATGGTCACCCATTTCACCTTCTAATTCAGCTTTTGGTGTTAGTGCTGCTACTGAGTCTACTACCAATACAGAAATAGATCCTGATTTAATCAAGGTATCTGTTATCTCTAATGCTTGTTCGCCTGTATCTGGTTGTGAAATTAAAAGTTCTTCAGTTTTTACACCTAATTTCTTAGCATAAACAGGATCCATAGCATGCTCTGCATCTACAAAAGCACATATACCACCAGCTTTTTGGGCTTCTGCTACTACTTGTAAAGCTAATGTAGTTTTTCCTGATGATTCAGGGCCATATATCTCAATAATTCTACCTTTTGGTAAACCGCCTATTCCAAGCGCTAAATCTAAGCTTAATGATCCTGTAGAAATCGCCTCCACATCTAAGGCTTGTTGTTGCCCTAGTCTCATTACTGAACCTTTACCGAAATTTTGATCTATTTGGCTAATAGCTGCTTCAAGAGATTTACTTTTTTCTTTTAATTCCTTTTGCTTCTTATCGTCTGTTTTTACGATTTTTAAGTTATTTTTTGTCATTTTTTATCCTTTTTTTATTGTTCGAATCGTACCTATAAATGTACACATTTTGTTCTTTTTATCAAGAAGTTAAAATATTCTCCTAAAATCAGCTATTTTATTGAATTAATAGATAGTGAGCCAAGCTGCTTGGAGAGCTCAAATTGTGACACGATAAAGTCTCTTTCTGATTTGGCAAAAGCTATTCTGGCATCTAGAAGTAGGCTTCTGGATTGAATTAATTCAAGCGTGGTTCTTGTATTACCCGAGTCATACTCCAAAGTAATACCTTCATTAGCTATTTCAGCAGCTTTTAGCTGTGCTCTTGTCGCCTCAAGCACGCTTTTTGAGGATTGATATTTTGACCAAGCATTAGAAATTTCAGTGTTAATTCTATTTTTAGTATCCTGTAATATTAATTGATACCTTTGTTTATTGTAAGAAGATTTCTTTATTGTTGAGATGTTTTCACCTCCTTTAATTATTGGCCAAGTTATCGTCGCCTTAACGGTTTCTTGGTCGGTTTTATCTATACTTGAACTGAAATCATCGTTTTCAGATTTTGAATAATTTAATGACGCAGATGGAGAGAGTCTTGATCTTTCTATTTTTAAGTCTTTAACAGCTATTTCATAGTCTAATTTTGAAATTAAAAGATCTATATTGCTTGTATCCGCTAAACTAAGAGACTCTTCTAGAGAATTCGGCAAAATCAAAAGCGCCTTTTCTTTTAAGCTTTTTGTATTCGGTGATTTTTCTCTTGTAACTCTCTCAAAATTTGTTTTGGAAGATAAAAGCTCAGTTTTTGCTTTAATTAAATTAGCTCTCGCACCAGCTAAAGAAGATTCTGATTGAGCCAAATCTGTCAAAGTAATTTCTCCTTTTTGAACTCTAGCGTTATCCGAGTCTACCTGTCTTTCAAATAAATTTACATTGGATAAGTTAAATTCCTCATTTTTTGATTTAAAAATTAAATCAAAATAGGCTGAAGTAGTATCTAATATAGTTTGTTGTTCAACTTTTTTAAGAGTTAAGTTGGCTTTTTGAGTTTCAAGTTCAGATTTTTTAAAAGTATTTAAACCTTTAAATCCAGAAAATATTTTTTGATCAACAGAGATTTTTTTACTTTCACTATCTGAGTTAGAATCAGCTAAACTTACGCCACTTTGATTAGTTCTGTTTGTAGAAGTGGTGCTTGTTTGATCTCCTGAAAGTGTAATACTCGGCAAAAATTCACTTCTAGAAATATTTTTACTTTGCTTTGCAGATTCAAAATTTTTCCTTTCGGCATTTAATTGCAAATTATTTTCTAAAGCTTTCTCAATATAAAACTTTAAATTATCTTGAGCATGAAGAAAACTTGAGGAAAATAAAATAAAAATTATAGGTATGTATTTTTTCATTTAATTAAACTTTATCGATTTGAGTTTATGTTTTTCATCAATACTTATTACTGTGTCTGCGGTTTTTGGAAGAGTTTTTAGCATATGTTTAGTTATTCTCTCGTAATACATAACGAAGTTTTTTATTTGCTTATCGCTCATAGTTTTGTTTCCTTTGCTAGTAATTCTTAATTTCTTTTCTTGCAATAATCTCCATTTAAAAACATATTTAAAACTTGGTATTTTTAAAAAAATCAACTTGTCTATCAAATTGAAAATTTTATTATAATTTTTTTTAAGTTCTAAATTTACTTTTTGTCTCCAAATTCTTTTATTATCTTTATGCTTTTCTAGATTATTTACAGGAATATTTAAATCTTTATTTTTCTGTGCTGTCGCGCCAACACACCATCCTTCAAAGATAACTATATTTGGTTTTTTTGTAACTTTTAACCATTTGTTTTTTGCACATCTATCATCGACAGACTTGTCAAACTTAGGAATAGTTATTCTTTTAAAATTATTATTTTTCAAATTATTTATACAATGAAGCAACATTTTAGTATCATGAGTACCAGGTACACCTCTTGTTAGAAATAATGGGCTAATTTTTTTTGAAATTTTTTTTCTCTCACTTAAAGTTTTGTAAAAATCATCAATTGAAAATATTACCGTTTCTAATTTATAAGCCTCTTTTAATATTATTTTTAAAATATTAGAAATTGTTGATTTTCCAGTTCCTTGGCCTCCAGTTAAGCCAATTACTTTTGTTTTTTTTTTCTTTAGACAATCCTCTGCGATCATTTTACTGATTGGTAAATAAAACTTATTTAATTGCCCTAACTTATCTCTAAATGGTTCAGACATAACTTCTTGTGAAGTAAGAAATTTTAAATATTTTTTCTTTACTTTATTATAATTAAAACGTCTATCTTCCATTCTTTTTTTGTTTATCTAATGGATGGTTCTGACCATCATTAACTGCAACATTTTTAAGATCAAAAGTATTTACTTCATCAACACAGCCTAAATTAAAACCAGTCATTGCTGGATTTGATCTAGGGTTATGATGTGTGTAAATTCCACATACTGAACAAAAGTAATGTTTAGCAACTTTGGTATGAAATTGGTATAGCTTCAATTTATCTTCACCTTTAACTATTTTAAAATCCTCATTCTTTACCATAGACATTACTGCTCCTTTTCTTTTACAAAGCGAGCAATTGCATCTAAGAGTTTTGTCTAAATTTCCTGAGATATTGATTTCAGCTTCTACAGCGTTACAGTGACAATTTAATTTTTTCATAAAACATCCTTTTTAAATTTTTTACACATTACGCACCTTTATTCTTATCCACAATACATCAAAATCACGGACAAATGTTCACGTTTTGATTCCTTTTTGATTCTATTTAAGACTCATATTGCAACTTTTTAGTGTGTAATCTTTTTTACACCAACAAGATTATTATTACTGTTTAGTAAATCTTTTTCTTGTTCTCTTAGAGAGACAACAAAAATTAAAAGATTAAAAATTACAATTGATATTTGAAAAAATATTGAAAAAACTCCCAAATAAGAATTGAGATATGCTAATGCTATTAGCATTATAGTGGATCTCAGAAAAACTTGATATTTAAATACAGCTATAATGGAAAGTGAATGGATAATAAGTTTAAATAAAGACATTTTAGATGGCCCGAAATATCTTAATCCTCTAATTGAATTAATTTCTTTAAGAGATTTTATGTATTTTTTAACACTTCCAGAAAAACTGCTCCACAAACTTGCTTTTGAATGAAGTTTTTCTACATCACTTCTAGTAAGTATACAGAAATTACCAAAGTTTATATTTTTCCCGGTGAATATAAAAGTAATAAGTTTGTGAAACTGGTAAAGAAATTGAAAAAAAGGACCTTCAGATCTTTTTACTCTTTTTGCTACTACTGATGTTGTTGAATCCTCTTTTATTTTTTCAATTAGACTTTTGATTTCTTCTGGCCTGTCTTCACCATCTCCATCCATTAATATTAAATTATCAAATTCTTTATTTTGAAAAACATACCTTATGCCAAATGCATTGCATCTAGCATGGCCTCTATTTTCTCTCATGTTTAAAAGCTCTATAGACCAAAAATTACTTGGTTTTCTTAATTCCGGGGGTTGAATTGTAGATGCATCATTAACAATTAAACATTCTAAATTAATTTCACTGACAGATATAATATTTTCGTTAATCTCGCTTAAAAGTTTGCTCAATGACTCCCAATCATTAAAAACAGGAATTAAGATAATTATTTTTTTCATCTTTTTCCAATCATACAATAACCAACCGGATTAATTGTTCCAAAAACCCCAGGACATATTTTTTTAAGTATTTTTGGGTTTCCAGTGTATATTACGCCCTGCTCTTCGGTGATATCAGAAGTTTTATTTTTTAAATCATTTATCCAAATAGGTCTTGAGTATAAATGATAAGATAAATTGCCAGCTGACCATTCATCACCAATGACGATTTTTATTTCATTAATAAAATTATTATCCCATTTATTTTGGACAAGTCTTGCTATTTCTTTACCTGGATAGTCAGTTCTTTTTGTTTCATCTATTAACGAAATAGTTAAATAAAGTGATGGTGATAAAATAAAAAAAAATAAAAAAACGTGATAAAATTTTTTAATCTTTTTCATATCAATAAAATTTTTAGATATACTTATAAACAAAGTCCCAAAAAATAAATAAAAAGGTGTCATCCACATAGTCCTAATTTCAGCGCCCGTTATTATTGATGTAGCTAGTATCAAAGCAATTGGAATTAAATTAATTGAAATTAGAAAGGCAACTTCTTTATTTTTTTTATTAATTGAAAATTTAAATTTTTTAATAATTACATAAAACATTAAAAAAAATGGGATTAAGATAATAATTTGTTTTATTAAAAATATTATAGGATTTTTTAGATGATCAAGATAATTAAACTCTGTAACACCGGATCTATCTAGGCCGTAAAATATAGTTATAAAATCATTTTCAAATAACCAAAAGAAATGTGGTGTGAGTAAAGCTAAAGAAATTACAACTGAAAAAAAGTATTTATTAAGTGATTTCTTATATATTTTATAATTTAAAATAAAAAAAATAAATAAAGCTAAAAGAATATAAATAAACAAGTATTTTGATAAAAAACCAAATGCTGAAAAAACTCCAAATAATATCCAATCTAAATTTTTATTTAAATTTATACCTCTCCAAAAAAAGTATACCGATAAAGCCCAAAAAGGAAGCTGACTTATATTTACGTTAAATTCAGGAGTTGTATAGTTATAAAAATAAATTCCTGATAACAAGAGAACTGATAACAAAGAATATATTTTGTCTTTTAATAATTCATTAGAAACTTTCCAAACAAAATAAAAAGCTATTAAAACAAAAATTTGGCTTAAAAGATAATAGGCCCAATCGTTGTTGCCAAATATTGTGAAAAAAAATTCAACAGCAAACGCACTAAATGGTGGATGTTTATTAAAACCCCAGTCTAAACTACTCCCCCAAGCTAAAGCCTCAATCGTGTCCAGAGGTAAGTTTATGTTAGATAATGAAGGAATTAATGTCCACAACGTTAAATGTAAAATGAGGAATAAATAAAATACTTTATGAATGTTTTTTTTTAGTATCATTAAGCTTAAGATTATTACAATTTATAAGCTATTGACACGGCTAAAATCAAACATATACTCCCCAAATTCAAAAAATGGTAAAAAAAACCACTGCTAAAAAAAAATATACTCCAAACTCTAAGGAAAAATACATGTGTGCAAAACACAAAAAGTTTTTTACTGAGGAGTTATTGAGTTGGAAAAAAGATATTATCAAAGCTAATAATTTAGGTAACTTATTAAGTTCATCTGACGATAGCGTTTCTTCTGCTGATATTATTGATCAAGCTTCATCTTACACCGATAAATCTGTTGAAATGAAAGCTTTAAATAGAAGTAGAAAATTAATCTCTAAAATAAACTCTGCTCTTCAAAGAATTAAAGATGGAACTTATGGCTTTTGCGAAGAAACTGGGGAGCCTATTGGATTAAAAAGACTAATGGCTAGGCCAGTTGCAACTCTATCTATAGAAGCACAGGAGAGACATGAAAGGGACGAGAAAATTTTTATAGACGATTAAGCTTTAGGAATTTGATCACCTTTTTTTAAAAGGTCATAACCCCTTTTAACAGCATTTCTGTTTGAAATCTCATCGTACCATCTGTTTAAATTTTTAAATTTGTTTAAACCAATATCGTGCCATTCGTGCCGTGCAATCCAAGGAAAAGTTGCTATATCAGCTATAGTATACTCATTGCCCGCTAAAAAAATGGATTGAGATAATCTTTCATCTAATTCTCTATAAATTCTCTCAGAGATTTTAAAATATCTATTTTCTCCAAATTCACTTTTTCCAGGATTATAATGATGGAATTGATGGTGTTGACCTAACATTGGGCCAACGTAAGCCATTTGACCCATTAACCATTGATTAATTATAGTTCTTTGATCTTTGTCATAAAACTTACCACTTTTTTCACCTAGATAAATTAATATCGCGCCCGACTCAAATAAACTAGTTTTTGTCTCATGATCTATAATAACTGGGATCTTACTAAATGGACTAAGTTTTTTAAACTCAGGTTTAAACTGTTCATCTTTGTTAATATTAATTTTTGTTACTTTGTAATCATAATTTATCTCCTCGAGCATTATTGAGATTTTTTTTCCATTTGGTGTATCGGCAGTTAGAAGTTCGATCACTTTTTTCCAAGTCTTTCTTGAATATTTTTTGAGGATGTTGTGAATTCAAATCTATATTTTTCGTTAGGTCTAGCTCTCTTGAAACATTCAACTGATGCTAAAGCAACTTCGTGAAAACCTGATAAAATCAATTTTAATTTTCCTGGATAGGTACAAATATCTCCTGCAGCAAAAATTCCTTTTTTATTTGTTTGAAAGTTTTCAGAATTCACTTCAATAGTCTTTTTATTCATACTCAGACCCCACTCTGCAATAGGTCCTAATTTCATTATTAAGCCAAAAAAACTTAAAACAATATCTGTTTTAATTTTTTCATTTTTTCCATCATCAAATTTTAAGGTAATTGATTCAATGTTTGTGTCTCCTTGGATTGAGTCAAGTTGGCATGGTGTTTTAATTGATATTGTTCCATCTTTTTCTAGTTTCTTTATCTCTGATAAAGTATGAGGGGCTCCCCTAAACTCTTCTCTTCTGTGAATTAAATTTATTTTTGAAAACTTTGATAGTTCTAAAGCCCAGTCTAAAGCCGAGTCTCCTCCTCCAAATATTGAAATATTTTTATTTTTAAATTGTTCTTTATTTCTGACTGCATAAAATAAAGATTTACCTTCAAATTTTTCAGCTTCTTTTACAGATAATTTTCTAGGTTCGAATGAGCCTACTCCGCCTGCAATAATTATATTTGGAGCTAAAAATTCATTTTTATTATTAGTTTTGACTATCCAATTTTCTTTATCTTGTTTTACTTCTTCCACTCTCTCATTTAAAAAAAATTCAGTTCTAAAAGGTTTGATTTGTTCTAATAATTTTTTTGTTAATTCCTCTCCAGTGCACTCAGGTACCGCTGGGATATCATAAATTGGCTTATCTGGATAAAGCTCAATACATTGTCCTCCAGCTTTATCTAAATTGTCTATAACTATTGATTTAAGTCCTTTAATACCTAATTGGTGAACCGCAAATAATCCTACTGGCCCAGCTCCAATAATAATTGTGTCAGTTTTTTTCATTAAGATTGTTTTTTAGGTGTAGTAACAGTTAAACCTTCAAGTTCTTCTGAAACAATTAGTTGACAGCTTAATCTGCTATTTTTTTTTGGTTCATGAGCCATGTCGATCATATCTACTTCTGCATCTTCAGCTTTTGGAAGTTTATTTAACCATTTTTCTTCGACATAAACATGGCAAGTTGCGCAAGCCATTGATCCACCACAGTCTGCATCAATGCCAGGTATATCATTTTGAATAGCACCTTCCATTATTGAGAGACCATTCTCTACTTCAATTGTTTTAGAATTTCCTTGATTATCTTTATATGTAATTTTAGGCATTTATATAAATATAGAGTTATAAAAAAAAAGGGCAAGTATGCAAAAACATACCTGCCCTTAATTTAATTACTTAAATACTAGCTTCTTGATACTCTAGTATTCTGCATTGCAGCAGCCCAAATTATAAGACCGAAAGCGATCTTGTTTAGGAAGTCTGCGGCGTTGTAGATAACGTTCAATGAGTTAACGTCTACACCACCAGTTAAATATCCAAAGATATAACCTAATGGGTATACAGCCCAACCGATTGTAACGATTATTCTCATCGCACTAAATGCAGTTTGTAATGACTTATTACCAGCTTTCGCTGCAAGTGTTCCAGCTTCACCAGAGAATACTTCAAATAGAATGTATATCCAGCCAGCCATTCCGATCACGAAACCAACAAATGGTTGGATGTAACCAGCTTCACCTAGGTAACCACCTATAAGCATTACTAAAGAACCAATTAAAAGTTTCCAGAATACTGAACTTGGTACTTTTTTCACTGCCGCTAATACAAAGTAGAACTCAAGCATTAGTAATGGTACTGTGATTAACCAGTCAATATATCTGTAAACAGTTGGAGACTCACCAGTTCCGATCCACACTTCTCTCATGTACATGTAGTGTATGAACGCGATACCAGTAACTAGACCTGCAACTGTAATTGAAACTCTCCAAGCAGGTGCAACAGAACCTCTTTCTAAAAAGAAGAACGCTGTAGCTGCTAAACAACCCATAGATACTAGCCAGAATGAAATTCCTACGAAATCATTCGTCTCTAGTAGGGCTGCGTCTGCTGCGTTAGCTACACCACTCATTAAAGCAGTTGCTAATGCAATAAGACTTAATTTTTTCATGAAAACCTCCCTCGTTTGTTTAGTTTTCTATTTTTAGTTTATATATAAACTACTCGGACAAACAGTTATAATCACCGCTACCGAGTAATTGTTGGGAACATAGTAAAAAACAAAGTTACAGTGAAGTGTTTTTTTGCCATAAAAACCGCAATTTTATTGGATTTTTGGTTTTTTTTTGGGGATATTTATGAAATACTTGCAAAATATTACATAATTTCGGAGCGGTGATTTGAATCAAAAATATAAAGAAATTTACGAAAATTCTATAAAAAATAGAGAAAAATTTTGGCAAGAAGTCTCTAATAATATTTTTTGGTACAAAAAACCTACAAAAATTCTTAATTCTGATAACCCACCCTTTTATAAATGGTTTGAAGACGGTGAAACGAACACTTGTTACAACGCTTTAGACTTACACATTGAAGAAGGAAGAGGTGATAAACTAGCAATAATATATGATAGTCCAATCACTGGGGTTAAAAAAAATATTACATATAAAGAATTAAGAGATCGAGTAGCATTATTTGCAGGCGCTTTAAAAAACCAAGGAATAAATAAAGGTGACAGAGTTATAATTTATATGCCGATGATACCTGAGGCAGTGATAGCTATGCTTGCCTGCGGTAGAATTGGAGCGGTTCACTCTGTTGTGTTTGGTGGGTTTGCTGCAAACGAACTTGCAAGTAGAATTGATGACTCTAAAGCAAAATTACTAGTTACTGCTTCATGTGGTTATGAACCAGGGAGAACTGTTCACTACAAACCATTAGTTAATAAAGCTTTAGAACTTGCAAATCACAAACCTGACAAATGTATTATTTTTCAAAGAGAAAAAGATAAAGCTGACTTAAATCTAAAAATGGATATTACTTGGGAAGAGGCGCATGAAGATGCAAAACCTGCTGAATGTGAAAAGATGAAAGCAAATGATTACGCTTACATACTTTATACATCAGGAACTACAGGTTTACCTAAAGGAATAGTTAGAGATATCGGTGGACACATCGTTGCATTAAAATGGACGATGAAAAATATTTACAACATTAATCAAGACGATGTTTGGTGGTCTGCAAGTGATATAGGTTGGATAGTTGGTCACTCGTATATAGTTTACGCTCCATTGTTTTATGGATGCACAACAATTTTATTTGAAGGAAAACCTGTGGGAACGCCTGATGCTGGAGTATTTTGGAGAATTATATCAGAACATAAAGTTAAATCTCTGTTCACTGCTCCTACAGCTATAAGAGCAATAAAGAAAGAAGACCCAAATGGAGAATTCTTTAAAAAATATGACTTAAGTAAATTTGATAAATTGTTTTTAGCTGGTGAGCGAGCTGATCCTGATACAATTAAATGGTTTGAAAAATTATCTAACTCACCTGTTATTGATCATTGGTGGCAAACAGAGACTAGTTGGGCAATCACATCGGATTGTACTGGTATAGAGTCATTTCCAGTCAAATACGGTTCAGCGTTTAAACCAGTTCCTGGTTATGACTTAAAAGTTTTAAACTCAGAGGGTAAAGAAGTTGGCCCAGGAAAGATGGGAGATATTGTAGTTAAGCTTCCTTTACCTCCAGGAACGTTTCCAACACTATGGGGTGCAGATAAAAGGTATAAAGAAAATTATATGACTACATACCCAGGATACTATCAAACATACGATGCGGGACACATAGATGAAGACGGTTATGTTTGGATTATGTCCAGGACAGATGACATCATAAATGTTGCTGGGCACAGATTATCAACTGGCGCAATTGAAGAAGTATTAGCTGAACATAAAGATGTTGCTGAATGTGCAGTCATAGGTATTGCTGACAAACTTAAAGGGCAATTACCGATTGGCTTGCTGGCTTTAAAAGCGGGAGTTACTAAAGAGAAAAAAGATATCATTGATGAATGTGTTAAAATGGTAAGAGAAAAAGTTGGTCCAGTAGCTGCTTTTAAACTAGCGATAGTAGTTAAAAGATTGCCTAAAACTAGATCAGGAAAAGTACTAAGAGGTACGGTTAGAAAAATAGCCGACAATGAACCATATAAAATGCCAGCTACGATTGATGACCCTACTATTTTAGACGAGATAAAAGCTGATCTTATTGAAAATAAAATATTAAAACTTTAAAGGCTGACCTTTAGATTTTAAAACTACTTTACCATCAGACATTACTAGATTTCCATTAACAATAGTGCCAACTGGAAAACCTTTAACTTTGTAGTTATTAAAAGGTGTCCAACTACATTTACTTGCGATCATTTCATCTTTTATAACTACCTCTTTATTCATGTCAGCTATTGTTAAATCAGCATCAAAACCCTCTTTAATATATCCCTTATTTTTAATACCAAAAATTCTGCAAGGATTTTCGCACATAAGGTTTATTAACTGTTCTAGTGAAAGTTTTCCACTATTTACATGGTCAAGCATGACAGGAAAAATTGTTTGAACTCCTGGCATTCCAGATGGTGTGTCTGGATAAACTTTTTCTTTATTTACTTTTAAATGAGGAGCGTGGTCAGAACCTAATACATCAACAATATTATTTTTTACTGCTACCCAAAGACGATCATAGTGCTCTTTGGTTCTTAAAGGTGGGTTCATCTGGGCATATGTCCCAAGCTTATCATAACAATCAGGTGCATAGAGGGTTAAATGTTGAGGTGTAGTTTCAAAAGTAACATTTTTTTTATGCATAGCTAAAAAATCTACTTCATCTTTTGTTGTGACATGTAAAACATGGATTTTTTTATTATATCTCTCTGCTATTTTTACAACTCTTCTTGTCGATGACATCGCACACTCAACATTTCTCCATTCAGGATGTGAATGCACATCACCTTTTTTAATAAATTTTTTTCTAAGTTTAATTATATCTTCATCTTCAGAGTGGATTGAAACTATTCTATCGCTACTTGATATCACTTTCTCTATGTCAGCTTCCTTATCAACTAATAAATTACCAGTAGAAGATCCTGCAAATAATTTTACCCCGCAACAGCCTTCAACGTTTTTTAAATCTGCAAGCTGATCCGTATTGTCTGGGGTTGCTCCAAAATAAAAAGCATAATTGCTATGCATTCTGTTTTTTGCCGCTTTTAATTTTTTATCAAATTCAATCAAATTAGCAGTTGGAGGATTAGTGTTCGGCATCTCAAACAAAGAGGTTACGCCTCCAAGCACAGCAGCTCTGCTTCCGCTTTCTAAGTCTTCAGCATCTGTAGATCCAGGTTCTCTAAAATGAACTTGAGTGTCGATAATTCCTGGCAAAACAACTTTATCAGTAGCATCGTAAACTTTAGAACTATTGAGTTCTATTTTGCCGATCTTTTTTATTTTTCCACTAGATAAACCAATGTCAGTTTTTGTAAGCTTACCATCAATATAACAAGAGCCGTTTTTTATAATGAGACTAAAATTATCAGACATGATTTAAAAAAATATTATACAATATATCCTGTATTTATGGAAAAAGATCAAATTATTTTATTAGAAGATCGTGGATTAATTTCTATTACTGGAGATGATGCTAAAAATTTTCTTCAAAATATAATTACTAATGATATTGAGAAAGTAAATAAATCTTGTTCAATTTTTTCAGCTTTATTTACTCCTCAAGGTAAATATCTGTTTGAATTTTTTCTAATTCAATCTAAAGACGGCTATCTTTTAGATTGTGATAATAAAGCTACAAATGAAATCATAAGTTATCTTACAAAATATAAATTAAGATCTAAAATTGAAATAAAAGATAAATCTAATGAATACATCATAGGAATAATAAGTTTAGAAAAATTCAATGAAATACAAAAAAATGAAAATAAACAAACTGATACTATGGAATATAGAAACAGCCCTATTTTTATTGACTCAAGAAACAAAAAGCTAGGTGCGAGAATATTATCAACTCTTGAGAAATTACATCTATCAATAAAAAAATTAGGATTAAAAATTATTGAGCCAGAAATTTACTTTAAAGATGCGCATGCCTTAGGGGTGCCAGTAAAAGATGTTGAAAGTTTAAAAGAACAATTATTTGGTTTAGAAGCTAACTTTGAAGAATTAAAAGCAATAGATTTTAAAAAAGGGTGTTATATCGGCCAAGAAAATACAGCGCGTATGAAATTAAAAAATAAACTAAGAAGAAGACTGCTGCCTATCAAAACTCAGGATAGTGTTAAAACAGGTGATGAACTTAAATTTAATAATACTACTGTTGGCAAAATTTTAATTGGTGGGCCTATGCCATTTGCTTTGGTCAAACTTTTTGATCCAGATTTTACTGAGTTTAACAATAAAGAAATTTTAATTAATAACAAAAAAGCTAAACTTATTAATGTATTTGTTTAATGGTGCGGTCGGAGAGACTCGAACTCTCACGGGAAACCCACACGCCCCTCAAGCGTGCCTGTCTACCAATTTCAGCACGACCGCAACAATTATGCGACAATAAATGAATGACAATTTAACCTCAAGTTGATAAATTGGAATTAGTATGTCTGTACAACAACAAAATTTAAATGGTTCTCAGGAGATTTATAAAAAAATCTCAAAATTTGTACCTGAAAATGAATGGAAAATTCATGCTCCATTAATTGAAAAAATCAATAAATTAAAAAAAGAGAAAAACGCAATCATTCTCGCTCACAATTATCAAACACCTGAAATTTATCACGGTGTTGCGGATATATCAGCTGACTCTCTAGCTCTTGCTATAGAAGCCTCAAAAACTTCTGCAGATAAAATTATTATGTGTGGAGTTCACTTCATGGCTGAAACTGCAAAATTAATGAATCCAACTAAAAAAGTTTTTTTACCAGACATGCAAGCAGGTTGTTCACTTGCAAGTTCTATTACAGGAGAGGATGTGAGATTATTAAAACAAAAATACCCGGGTGTACCTGTTGTATCTTATGTTAATACTTCAGCAGATGTAAAAGCTGAAACAGATGTTTGTTGCACCTCTGCAAATGCTGTTAAAGTTGTTGAGTCTTTAAATGTAGAGAAAGTAATTTTTCTTCCAGACCAATATTTAGCAGACTACGTTGCTAAAAATACAAAAGTGAAAATTATTTCTTGGAAGGGTACTTGTATTGTTCACGAACAATTTACAGGAAAAGAAATTCAAGATATCAAAAATCAAAATCCAGGTATTAAAATTATTGCACATCCAGAATGTCCACCAGATGTAATTGAAGCATCTGACTTTGCAGGGTCTACTTCCGGTATGATTAAATATGTTAAAGATAATCAGCCTAAAAAAGTGATGTTAGTAACTGAATGTTCAATGAGTGATAACGTTGAAGCAGATAATCCAAATGTATCTTTCATCAAGCCGTGTAATCTTTGCCCTTACATGAAAAAAATTGATTTAGAAAAAATCTTAGATTGTTTAGAGAATAATACCAACGAAATCGTTCTGGATAGTAAAACTATAGAAGCTGCAAGAAAGTCTGTAATTAGAATGACCGAAATTGGTCGTTAGATCAGTGCAAAAATTAAATCAATCTTATATTAATACAATCGTAAGAAAAGCTCTAGAAGAAGACCTTAGGCCTAGAGGAGACATCACTACCAACTTAATTGCTGCCAAAGACAAAATAAAAAAAGCTAAGATCATAGCCAAACAAGATGGTGTCATAGCTGGTTTAGATTTTTGTAAAACTGCTTTTAAACAAATTGGAAGCGAAGCAGTCTTTACTAAGAAAATTTCTGATGGGAAAAAAATTAAAAAAAATAAAGTAATTGCTATAATTAAAGCTAAAAAAAAAACAATCTTAACTGCTGAAAGAACTGCTTTAAATTTTCTTAATCATGCGTCAGGTATCGCAACAATTACTAATCAGTTTGTAAAAAAAATTAGTAAAAAAACTAAAATATGCTGCACAAGAAAAACTACACCAAATTTAAGAATGCTTGAAAAATATGCTGTCAAAAAAGGTGGTGGTTATAACCATAGATACAATTTAAGTGATGAAATTCTTATTAAAGATAACCATATTAGTGCTTCTAATAATCTTAGGGAGTTAGTTAAAAAAGCAATTAAAACAAAAAAAATTGTTACAGTAGAAATTGAAAGTATTAATCAACTCAAACAGATTATGGGTTTAAAGTTTAAAAGAATACTTTTTGATAATATGAGCTTTTCGCAATTAAAAAAATGCTTAAAACTTTGCAAAAATAAATATCAGACAGAGTATTCAGGTAATGCTACTTTAAAAAATATCAAACAAATATCAAAAACAGGGATAAATAGAATTTCTGTAGGTGCGATCACTCATAGCGCCAAATCCTTTGATACGACTTTATTATTTAGATAATTCTGCTTGAGCGGCAGCCAATCTTGCTACTGGAACTCTAAATGGAGAGCATGAAACATAGTTTAGTCCTGTTCTTGAACAGAATTCTATACTCTTCGGGTCTCCACCGTGTTCACCACAAATACCTAATTTAATATTTTTATTTGTTTTTCTGCCTCTTGAGGAAGCTATTTCCACTAACTCGCCCACTCCATTTTGATCAATACTAACAAACGGGTCAACTTCAAATATTTTATTATCAATATAATCATTTAAAAATTTTCCTGAGTCGTCTCGACTTATTCCTAGAGTTGTTTGAGTTAAATCGTTTGTTCCAAAGCTAAAGAAATCAGCATGTTTTGAAATAGATTTCGCCTGTAAAGCAGCACGGGGTAATTCGATCATAGTGCCAACCATATATTCAAGTTTTAATTTATTTTCTTTTTCTATTTCTTTAGCAATTTTATTAACTAAAGCTCTTAAAATTTTAAGTTCGGAGTCCGTTGAAACCAAAGGTATCATAATTTCTGCAAAAGCTGCTTTTACTTTTTGTTTTTTTAGTTCAACTATAGCTTCAAATATAGCTCTGCATTGCATCTCATATATCTCTGGGAAAGAAATACCAAGTCGGCAGCCTCTGTGTCCTAACATAGGGTTTTCCTCATGGAGTTCTGAAATTCTGTCTTTAACTTCCTTTGCTGATAGATTTAAAGATCTCGCTACTTCCTCTATGTCTTTGTCAGCTTTTGGTAAAAATTCATGAAGTGGTGGATCTAATAATCTTACTGTTACAGGTAAACCTGACATGACTTTGAATATTTTTTTAAAATCTTCTTTTTGATGAGGTAAAAGTTTATCTAGCGCACTATTTCTGTCTTCTTTTGATTTAGATAAAATCATTTGTCTTACAGATAAAATTCTTTCCTCATCAAAAAACATATGTTCTGTTCTACATAACCCAATCCCTTCAGCACCGAACTCTCTAGCTGTTTTACTATCTGCTTCTGTTTCAGCATTCGTTCTTACTTTTAATTTTCTAAATTCATCAGCCCATTTCATTATTGTGGAAAAATAGCCAGATATTTCTGGTTGAACAGTAGGCACCAACCCCTTCATTACTTTTCCACTTCCACCGTCTATGGTAATTATATCGCCCTCTTTAATAATTACGTCCCCGGCTTTAAATTGTTTTAATTCATAATCAATTGTTATTTCACTAGAACCAGAAACACATGGTCTACCCATTCCTCTTGCTACTACTGCAGCATGACTTGTCATTCCACCTCTTGCCGTAAGAATTCCTTTTGCAGCATGCATTCCGTGTATATCTTCTGGTGAAGTTTCTAATCTTACTAGTATTGTATCTTGCATCATCCCATTTAATTTTTCTGCATCATCAGCTGTAAAAACAACCTTTCCACTCGCAGCTCCTGGGGATGCAGGCAATCCTGAAGCGATTACTTCTTTTTTAACTTTATCATCTAAAGTTGGATGTAATAATGTGTCTAAAGTATTAGGATCAATTCTTTTAATTGCTTCTTTTTTTGAAATTAATTTTTCTTTAACCATATCTACTGCAATTTTAATTGCAGCTTTGGCAGTTCTTTTTCCTGATCTTGTTTGAAGCATCCAAAGTTTATTATTCTCAACTGTAAACTCGATGTCTTGCATATCTTTGTAGTGCTTCTCTAATTTAAGAAATACTTTTGCTAATTCTTTATAAACTGTAGGCATAGCTTCTTCCATTGATGAATCTTTTGAACCAGCATCTTGTTTTGCTTTTTTAGTAATGTATTGAGGAGTTCTGGTACCCGCTACAACATCTTCGCCTTGTGCATTAATTAAAAATTCTCCAAAGAAAGAATTTTCTCCTGTTGATGGGTTTCTCGTAAAAGCAACACCTGTTGAACAATCCTCACCCATGTTACCAAAAACCATCGCTTGAACGTTTACTGCTGTCCCCCAGTGATCAGGGATTTGATTTAATTTTCTATAAGTTTTTGCTCTTTGACTATCCCAAGATAAAAATACTGCATTTATTGCTCCTAGCAATTGCTCTTTTACGTCTTGCGGGAAATTAATTTTTTTTTCTTTTTTTACTAGATCTTTAAAATTTGTTATCAATCCGTCCCAATCGCTCTCATCTAAATCTGTATCTAGCAACACGCCTTTTGTTAATTTGTAATTATCAATTAATTCTTCAAATAAGTGTCCTTCAACTCCAAGAACAACGTTGCTATACATTTGTATAAACCTTCTGTAACTATCTTTTGCAAATCGACCGTTTGAGGTTTTCTTTTTTAATGACTCTGCTGTTTTATCGTTGAGACCAAGATTTAAAATCGTATCCATCATACCCGGCATTGAAATTCTAGCACCAGATCTAACTGACACTAATAATGGATTTTTAAGATCACCAAACTTCTTTTTAGTTTTCTTTTCAATATTTTTAAGCTCTACTTCGATATTTTTAATTACACTTTTAGGAAGTTTTTTTTTATTTTTATAAAAAAGATCACAAACATCTGTTGTAATAGTGAATCCGGGAGGAACAGGTAAGCCTAATCTTCCCATCTCCCCGAGATTGGCGCCTTTACCACCTAAAATATTTTTTTTATTCTTTATTTTTTTTGCAGATTTATCATCAAAACTAAATACAACTTTTGCCATTACAGACCTTCTAATTTTGAAAAATCGATAAAAGTATCAAATGTGTTACAAAACATTTTTAAAAGCTCTAATCGATTATTTTTTATATCTTGATTTTCATCATTTACTACCACATTGTCAAAAAAATTATCTGTAGATTCTTTGGTGTCAGATAGCTTTATTAACAAGCTTTTGTAGTCTTTATTGTCATCTTTAACAGTAAAAGCTTTCCTAATTTCATTAATTTTTTCATGAAGAACTCTTTCTTCATCTTTTCTAAATAAAACAGCATCTGGTCTTCCTGTGATTCCTTTTTCAGCTTTATCTAAAATGTTTGATGCTCGTTTATAAGAGCTAATCGCATTAAGCCCTATTCCCTTATTTTTATATTTATGAATTAAAATAGTTTTTGCATAAAGGTCTAAAAAATTATCACCAGCATGTGAGCTAACTGAAGCTTCTATAATATCAGGTTTTATATTTTTTAATTTTAAAACGTTTCTCATTCTTTCTTTTATAAAATCTAGAACTTCTTGTTCAGTTTTCTCATTTTTTATCTCAACACCTTGTTCCTGATATAGTCTTATTGCATAGCTAACTAGGTCTCTTAATTTAAAAGATAATTTATTTTCAATTATTATTCTGAGCAAACCTATTGCTGCTCGCCTTAAAGCAAAAGGATCTTTTGAACTTGTTGGTTTTTCATCAATTACAAAAAAGCCAACTAAAGTATCGATCTTGTCTACAATTGAAATTGAATAGCTAAACGGTTTTTTAGGTATCGCAGATGTTAAACCAACAGGTAAATAATGATCGCTAACTGAGTTAGCGATATCCTCTTCAAATCCTTGTGCTAAAGCAAAATATTTTCCCATTACTCCTTGAAGTTCAGGATATTCTCCAACTAAATCTGAACATAAGTCAGATTTTGAAATTGAAGCTGCAACTTGAACTTTTTCTTTACTTATATTTAAATCATCAGACAGAAAGCCTGCTAATTGTCTTAATCTTTGAGTTTTGTCATAAATGGTTCCAAGCTTTTCATAAAAAGTAACTGACTTTAAATTTGCTATTTGTTTAATTAAATTTTTTGATCTATCTTTATCCCAAAAAAATTTAGCGTCAGCTAATCTCGCCTCAACGACTCTCTTATTTCCCTCTGTAATGAATTTTTTTTCATCTTTTTTATTCGCTACAACAAAAAAATTATTTGTTAATCTTTCTCTACTATCAAAAATTGGAAAATACCTTTGGTGTTTCTCTAAAGTAGAAATAATAATTTCTTGCGGTATTTTTAAATAATTCTTGTTGAAACTTACATGTAATAAATTAGGGTCTTCAACAATATTTACAACTTCCTCTAATAAGTTTTTGTTGATCCTTTCTTTATATTGTTTTGAATTCGAAAAAGAACTAATTTTTTTTAGAATAATTTCCTCTCTTACTTGGTGATCAACAATAATATTAAACGTTTTAAGAAAACTTAAGTACTCTTTAAAGTTATTAATTTTTTTGGATTTAATTATCAGATCTTGCTCAACAGTTATTTCATCTGTTGTCTCCAAATGATCAAAGCTAAAAGAGAGTTTTTTATTATTAAATCTTGCAAATATTGATTGAAGAGGTCTTCCCCACATTAAGTTGTGATCAGACCATTTCATTGACTTTTTCCAGCTAATTGAACTAATAGCTTTTGGTATAATTTTGCTCAATAATTCCTCAACTAAAATTGATTTAGGTTGAGTCTTAATAAAATAAAATTTTCCTTTATCTGTATCTTTTTCGATTAAATCTTGCTCTGATACATTTTTTGCTTTCACAAAGCCTTGTATAACTTGGTCAGGAGATCCTACTTTTGGTCCTTTAATTTCTTTAGCTGCTACTTTTATATTTTCGGCTAAATCATTAGCTAAAAGAACCAGTCTTGTTGGCGAAGAGTATACTGAAAGATCTTTATATTTTATCTCGTTCTCTTTAAATGAATTCTCAACAAATTCTTTTAGTTGTGTTCTGGCTCCTATTTGAAGTTGAGGTGGAATTTCTTCACTATAAAGTTCCAATAAAAGTTCTGCCATAAATTAACTTTGAGAGCTTAACCATAGTGTGCCGCATCCTTTTGCGAGCTCTCTTATCCTAGTGATATAACCGGTTCTTTCTGCAACTCCTATAACACCCCGTGCGTCTAATAAATTAAATATATGGCTAGCTTTTAAACACTGATCATAAGCTGGAAGAGAAAGTTTTTTTTCTAGCAAAGATTTACATTCATTCTCTGTGCTTTCGAAATTTTTTAACAAAGCATCAGTATTTGCAAACTCAAAATTATAAGCTGAAAACTCTTTTTCGGCTTGAAAGAAAACTTCTTTATATTTTACGCCTTCATTATTCCAATCTAAATCAAAAACATTATTTTTGCCTTGAACAAACATACAAAGTCTTTCTAGCCCATAAGTAATTTCTACTGGAACTGGTTTACACTCTATTCCTGTCATTTGTTGAAAATAAGTAAATTGTGTAATCTCCATACCATCACACCATACTTCCCAGCCTAAACCCGCTGCACCTAAAGTTGGACTTTCCCAATCATCTTCAACAAAACGAATATCGTGATTTTTTACATCTATACCTATAGTCGATAAACTTTTTAAATACAGTTGTTTAATATTTTTTGGAGAGGGTTTTATAATTACTTGATATTGATAATAATGTTGTAATCGATTTGGATTTTCACCGTACCTTCCATCTGTTGGTCTTCTTGAAGGCTGAACATATGCAGCTTTCCATGGCTTAGGGCCTAGAGATCGTAAAGTGGTAGCCGGATGAAAAGTTCCTGCTCCAACTTCCATATCGTATGGTTGTAAAATAACACAACCATTTTTACCCCAAAAATTTTGAAGACTCATTATTATATCTTGAAAGGATAAAAAATTTAATTTTTTCGTTTTAACTTTTTTTTTTACTGGCATTTACAAACCAAATTTTTGCCACATCGATTTTTCTTCAATAATGTTTGTGAGTTTTTCAACAGGATCTGGCATTGATGAAGATAGTTTCCTTGCAATAAATCCTTTTGGTTTTTCAAAATTTTTAATAATTACTTTTTCACCAAATTTCTCTTTTAAAATCTGATCCGCATTACCAATTCCATCTATAAGGCCTAAGCCTAAAGCAGTTTTTCCTGTCCAAAATTCTCCAGTAAATATATTGTTTTTTTCTGGATCTTTAAGTTTTGAACCTCTGCTAGTTTCAACAACTTTTATAAAATCTGCGTGTAATTCAAGCTGAATATTCTTTAAACGCTTGACATCTTCTTCTTTTTCTTCAACGAACGGATCTAAAGTACTTTTGTTTTTTCCTGCAGTATAAACTCTTCTCTCTACACCAATTTTTTGTATTAAGTCTTTAAATCCAAATGAAGCTGAAATTACACCGATTGAGCCAATTATTGAACTTGAGTTTGCGTAAATCTCATCACCCGCACATGAAATTAAATAACCACCCGATGCTGCCACATCCTCTGCAAAGATAATAACTTTAACTTTATTTTTTTCAGCTAATTGTCTTATATAGCTATAAATTAAATGAGATTGCACTGGAGATCCTCCAGGAGAATTAATCGATACTGCTACATGAGAAATCTTTTTTAGAGAAAAAGCTTTTTTTAATATATCCCTTTGACCTGCTAAATCTATCCCTTTATTAAACCTACCTGCTGAACCAATAACTCCGGTTAGTCTTACATGTGGAATAACAGTTTTTTTTTTAAAAAATGAAATCATAATTAGATGTACTAAGAAGACTTATAACAGTAATGAGATAAAAATTAATATTAAATTACGCTACTTATAGTTGAATTACAGGGTGCGTCACCAAGTTTACATTTAAAAATTTATTATTCAAAAAATCAATTATAAATAAAGTTTATGGGATCAGTTATACCGCTAAAAAAATCAGCAAATTCAGCTTACTTGGAGCTTAAAAACCTTCTTGGTTATAAACTTCTAAAAGTTGAAAGTTTAATTGAACAAAAACTTAAAAGTGATGTTGATCTTATTGAAAAAATGAGTGACCACCATCTAAAATCTGGCGGTAAAAGATTGAGGGCACTATTAACTTTAGAGTCTGCAAAACTAACTGGATACAAAGAAGATAATAGAGACATAAATCTAGCGGCTTGTGTAGAGTTAATTCATTCTGCAACTTTATTACATGATGATGTTATCGATGAAAGTTCATTAAGAAGAGGAGTTAAAACTACAAACTCAATTTGGGGTAATCAATCATCAATTTTAGTAGGTGATTATTTATTGAGTCGTTGTTTTGAAATTATGGTTCAAGACGGTGATCTTGAAGTATTGCAACTCCTTTCATCAACTTCTGCAAAAATTGCTCAAGGCGAAGTTTTGCAGTTACAACATAAAGGTGAAGCTGATTTATTGGAAGAAACATACATTGACATTATTAATTTAAAAACTGCAGCCTTATTTTCTGCAGCGACAAAAACTGGTGCTTGTATTTCTGGAAGTAATGAAAAAGAAAAGAAAGCTTTAGAGTCTTACGGAAGAAATTTAGGCTTGGCTTTTCAAATTGCTGATGATGCTCTTGATTATTATGCTAAAGAAAAATTTTTTGGAAAAGAAATTGGTAAAGATTTTTTTGAGGGAAAAGTAACACTTCCTTTAATAACAATTTTTCAAAAAGGTAATGAGGAAGAAAAAGAGTTCTTAACTGAAATAATGAAAAAAGACAAAAGAACGGAAGATGACTTTAGTGAAACATTGGCATTAATCTTTAAATATAAGGCTGTAGAAACAAGTCTTAAAAAAGCTGAATACTTTGTAAATGTTTCTTATGATGCGTTGGCGATATTTCCAGAGAGTGAAGATAAAAAAATTTTACAAAGATTAACTAGCTTTAGTTTAAATAGATCTTTTTAAGGATAGAGAAGTTCCTTTTCCCACTTTCCATTATTTTTTTTGTAATTTAATCTTTCGTGAATTCTGCCTTCTCCATCTACCCAAAACTCTATTTCATCGGGTAAAACTCTCCAACCAGACCAGTGGGGTGGTCTTGGTACATTGTTTTGGTCAGGATATTTTTTTTCGAACTCTTTTATTTTTGAAAGAAAAGTATCTCTTTTATCTAAAATTTGAGACTGAGAGGATGCCCATGCACTAATTCTATTCTTATATGGTCTCGAGTTATAATACTCATCTGCTTCTTTAGTTGTAACTTCTTCAACTTTTCCAATAATTCTTACTTGGCGTCTAATACTTTTCCAATGAAAACACATTGAGGCTTTTTGGTTTTCTTTTAGCTCGCCACCCTTTTTGCTGTTAAAATTTGTATAAAAAACAAAACCTTTATCACTCAACCCTTTTAGTAAAACCATTCTTACATTAGGTTGATTTTGTTTATTTGATGTAGCTACTGCCACAGCATTAGGGTCGTTAATTTCAGTTTCTTCAGCTTTTGCAAACCATTTTTTAAATAAATCGATTGGATTGCCTATATCTTCAAAGCAACTATCTAGTCCTAATGAATTTTTGCCATTTTTTTGATTCATATATTTAATAAAATAACTTATATATTAAATTATTATGTCTTTTAATACTTTTGGAAAATTATTTAGATTTACTACTTGGGGAGAGTCTCACGGACCTGCCATTGGATGTGTAATTGATGGTTGTCCTCCAAATATTCCTTTATCTGAAAAAGATATACAAACAGATATGGACAGGAGAAGGCCTGGACAATCAAAATTTACTACCCAAAGGAAAGAACCAGATAAGGCAATAATTTTGTCAGGAGTTTTTGAGGGGAAAACTACAGGTACACCTATTTCAATTATAATCTATAATGAAGACAAAAAATCAAGAGACTACGAGTCTATTAAAAATAAATTTAGACCAGGTCATGCTGATTATACTTACTTTAAAAAATACGGAATAAGAGACTTTAGAGGTGGTGGAAGACAATCTGCAAGAGAGACTGCTAGTAGAGTTGCTGCAGGAGCTGTTGCAAGAGTAGTTTTAAAAAGAATTTTAGGTAAAAAATTTAACGTGATTGGTGCAGTTACACAGTTAGGATTAATGTCTTGCGATAAATCAAACTGGAAAGACTCTGAGATAAGAAAAAATCCATTTTTCTGCCCCGATAAAAAATCCGTAAAACTTTGGGAAAAATATTTATTGGCTGTAAGAAAAGCAGGATCATCTTGTGGTGCAATCATTGAACTTAGAGCTAGTGGAATTCCGGTTGGCTTGGGTGCTCCAATCTACTCAAAGCTTGATACTGATATTGCAGCAGCGTTGATGAGTATTAACGCAGTCAAGGGAGTAAACATTGGTTCTGGTATGAACGCAGCTTTTCTTAGTGGTGAAGAAAACTCAGATGAAATGAGCAAAAACTCAGGAAAAATAAAATTTAAAACCAATCATGCGGGTGGAATACTTGGTGGTATATCTTCAGGTCAAGATATAATTGCTTCATTTGCAGTAAAACCAACATCATCAATTTTAACGAGTAGAGATACGATTGATAAAAAAGGAAAAAATACAAAAATTTCTGTAAAAGGCCGTCATGATCCTTGTGTGGGTATAAGAGCAGTTCCAATTGGGGAAGCAATGATTAATTGTGTTCTACTCGATCACTTATTAATGCACAGAGCTCAGTGTGGTTAATTAATATTTTTATTTTTACTTTTAGCAAAAATAATATTTGAGTTTAAAGTTTCTTCAACCTTACTTGCGATAGATTTGCTATCTAGTCCTGCTTTCTCATACATTTTTTCTGGAGTATCTTGATCGATAAAAATATCTGGTAAAATCATAGATCTAAACTTAAGGCCCTTATCGAATACTCCTCGATCAGATAAAAATTGCATTACATGAGAGCCGAAACCTCCTATAGATCCTTCCTCAATAGTAATTAAAACTTCATGATTTGAAGCTACTTCCATTATTAACTTTTCATCTAAGGGTTTTGCAAATCTGGCATCTACAATTGTACACGTTATACCTTTCTTTAATAAAGTTTCAGAAGCTTCCTTACATTGCTCCAACCTTGTTCCAAAATTTAGTAAAGCAACTTTTTTGCCTTCTTGAATAACTCTACCTTTTCCAATTTCTAAAGTTTCATTGATTGAAGGCAAATTTATTCCAACCCCATTTCCTCTAGGATATCTAAAAGCTGAAGGACGATCATTAATATTTACTGAAGTATTAATCATTTTAACAAGTTCTGCTTCATCGCTTGCGGCCATAACCACAAAATTGGGTAAAGTTGATAAATATGTAATATCGAAAGAACCTGCATGTGTTGGTCCATCAGCTCCGACTAGTCCTGCCCTATCTATTGCAAACCTAACCGGTAATGATTGTAACGCTACGTCATGAACTACTTGATCGTAAGCTCTTTGTAAAAAAGTAGAGTAAATTGCAGCGTAAGGTTTATAGCCTTCCGTTGCTAAACCAGCAGCAAAAGTAACAGCATGCTGTTCTGCTATACCAACATCAAATGTTCTGTCTGGAAATTTTTTTTCAAATAAGTTTATACCAGTTCCAGAGGGCATTGCGCCTGTAATACCAATAATTTTAGTATCTTGTTCTGCATGTTTGATTAGAGTTTCTGCAAAGACTTTAGTATATGAAGGTGCGTTAGATTTTGATTTAGTTTGCTCTCCAGTTGAAACATTGAATTTTGAAACACCATGGTATTTATCTCCTGAGTCTTCCGCTGGCTTATAACCCTTACCCTTTTCAGTTCTAACATGAATTAATATAGGACCCTCATGATTAGAATTTTTTACATTTTCAAATATTTGAACTAAATTTTCTACATCATGACCATCTACAGGTCCTACATAGTAAAAACCAAGCTCATTAAATAATGTTCCACCTGTTACAATATTTCTAAGCATATCCTCTGCTTTTCCAGCTTTTTGACTAAATCTTTTTGAAAATGCGGAAATAACCATTTTAATAGTTTCCCTTAAACTGAAATATAGTTTGCCCGATAATAATTTTGCTAGATAATTGCTCATAGCCCCTACTGGTCTAGCAATTGACATGTCATTGTCATTAAGAACTACTATTAGTTTTGATTTCAAAGCTCCTGCATTGTTCATGGCTTCATAGGCCATACCGGCACTCATTGCTCCATCGCCAATTACTGCTATCACATTATTTTTGTCGTTTGAAAGTTTTTTTGCTACTGTCATTCCTAATGTCGAAGAAATAGACGTCGAGCTATGAGCCGCTCCGAAAGGATCGTATTCACTCTCAGTCCTTTTAGTAAACCCAGATAATCCTCCACCTTTACGTAAAGTTTTAATTCTATCTCTTCTTCCTGTAATTATTTTATGAGGATAACATTGGTGACTAACATCCCATACCAATTTATCTTTTGGAGTGTTAAACACATAATGTAATGCTACTGTTAGCTCTACAACACCTAGTCCAGCACCTAAATGACCTCCTGTTTCAGAAACTACGTCAATTAATTCGTCTCTTAATTCTTCCGAAATTTGTTTAAGATCATCTTTTTTGAATTTTCTTAAATCAGCTGGAAAATTTATTTGTTTTATTAATCTTCCCATTAAAATTTTCTCTCAAATATAAAATTAATTGTATTGATTAATTCTTCTGCTTTTTTTCCATGTTTTGCTAATTTATTCAATATTTTTTTCTTTAAGCTTTCCGCGTACAAAAAGGCTTTCTTTTCTCCCATAAGTTTGAGTAAAGTTGATTTTCCTTTTTTATTATCTTTTTTAACAGGTTTTCCCATTAATTTACTTGAGCCCCTTTTATCTAAAAAATCATCTGATAATTGAAAAAGCAAGCCAATGTTTTCGCCTAGAGAGCTTAAAAGTTTTTTTTCTTTTTTATTTTTATTTGCTATTGTCGCAACAGCATATAAACAAAAGTTAAACAACTTTCCTGTTTTCTTTTTTTGCATATCAATAATTTGATTAATTTTTTTTCTCTTTTTTTCAAATTTAAGATCTAATTCTTGACCTTCTGCAATACCGGTGTGTCCTGAACAAATTGCTAAATATCTAACAAGTTCATTCTTAATTTTTGAATTCACTAAATATTTTTTTTCTGTAATTATTTCGAATGCTAAAGTAAGCAAAGAACTCCCCGCAAGAACTGCAGAAGCTTCTCCATATTTTATATGAGTAGATGGTTTACCTCTTCTAATCGAGTCGTTATCCATGCAAGGTAAATCATCATGAATTAGGGAGTAAGAGTGAATACATTCAACTGCAGCACAAATATTAATCAATTTTTTTTCGTTTATATTATATAACTTCCCAGCGTCCAGAATAATTGTTGATCTGATTTTTTTACCTCCAGAAATAACTCCATATTTCATCGGTTTGACAAGAAATGATGTTTTTTGTTTTTTTAGAAAATTTATTAAAAATTTGTCTATTTTTTTTGCATTTTTAACAAGTTTTTTTTTAATCATTGTTTTTACTTTTAGAAATTTCTTTAAATTTTTTTTTGAAAAGTTCGTCTACATATTTATTTAATTGGACTAATCTTAAATAATTACTTTGATATTCTTCTAAATTTGAGTCATGATTTTCAAGTTTACTAAGTATTTTGTTAATTTCTTCTTTGGCTTCTTTTAATGATTTACTTTTTATGTCACCTGGAATATTTTCAATTTTCATTAATTTATAATAATTACATTATGAAAAATAGCTATTCAAATATTTTTACTTTTAACAAAAAAATTCTTTGGAAAACAATTAAAAGTTTAAATAATAGAGGTCTAGTGGGATTACCTACTGAAACAGTTTATGGGCTTGGAGGCAATGCATATTCAAAAAGAGCGGTTAAAAAAATATTTAAACTTAAAGGAAGGCCTCGATTTAATCCATTAATTGTTCACTATCACAACATTAAAGACGCAGAAAAAGATGTAATAATAAATAAATATGTAAAAAAATTATATAAAAGGTTCTGCCCCGGACCTATTACATTTGTTTTAAAAAAAAAAATTACCTCCAAAATAGACCCTCTCGTATCTGCAAATTTAAAAACTGTTGCAATAAGATTTCCTAGTAACAAAATTACCAGAACGATTTTAAAAAAAACTGATTTCCCTTTAGCAATGCCAAGTGCCAACAAATCAACCAATGTCAGTCCTGTTAACTCATTAGATGTATTTGATGAGTTCAAAAGTAAATTAAAGATTATAATTGATGGTGGTAAATGCAAAATTGGAATTGAATCAACAGTTATAGACCTAACTTCAATTCCTAAAATTTTAAGACCTGGAGTTATAGATAAAAAAAATATTGAGAAAGTTTTAAAAACTAAAATTTTAACTTATAGAAATAAAGGTAAAGTTCTTTCTCCTGGGATGTTGAAAAAACATTATTCACCAGGTATCCCAGTTTTAATAAATCAAAAAAAACATGATGGAAAAAGTGCTTATATTTATATTGGAAATAAACATAAAAATAAAAAAAATTTTTTCAGCTTGAATGAAAAAAATAATTTATTTCTAGCTGCTTCAAATTTGTACAAAATGTTTAGAATTATTAAAAATAAAGGTTATAAAAAAATTCAAATAAATAAAATTCCCAAGTACGGTGCTGGTATTGCGATAAATGATAGGATAAATAGAGCATCGAAGTTTTAAATGAAATTAAAAGTACAAAATCTCATAAAAAAATTTAACTCAACAATTGCGGTAAATAACATTAGCTTTGAGATTGAAAAAAATACTGTTTTAGGATTACTTGGCCCTAACGGCTGCGGTAAAACTACCTCAATTGGCATGATGTTAGGTCTGATTACACCGACAAGCGGTAAAATTTATATCAACGATACTTGTCTAGAACCTAAAAATAGAATTAAACTTTTAAGTTTAATGAACTTTGCTTCACCTTATATAGAACTTCCAAAAAAACTTACGGTAAAACAAAATCTTGAAGTCTACGCAAGACTATATGGTGTTACTGAAATAGAAAAAAGAATTGATGAAATGATAGAAAATTTAAATATAAAAGATTTTTTAAATAAAAAAACTGGTGATCTTTCTTCGGGTCAAAAAAATCGAGTAGCGCTTGCAAAATCATTAATTAATAAACCTAAACTATTGTTTTTAGACGAACCAACAGCCAGTCTTGATCCGGATGTAGGTGATTTTGTTAGAGAGTATATAGAAAAATATAAAAAAAATAATGAACTTACAATTGTATTAGCTTCTCATAATATGAGAGAAGTGGAAAGACTATGCAATAAAATAGTCATGATGAAACATGGTGAGATAGTTGATAGAGGAACTTGTGAACAGTTAATAAAAAAACATGGGAGACAAAATTTAGAGGAAACTTTTTTAAAAATAGCAAGGAGTAAAAATGAACTTTAACAAGGTATTGGCACTCAGCTTGAGACATGTTTATTTAATTAAAGGATCATTTCCTAGAATATTAGATTTAATTTATTGGCCAACCGTTCAAATTTTTCTTTGGGGTTTTATTTCAAAATTTTTTACTTTAAATTCTTCATATTTTGAAAACACGGTAGGTATAATTTTAAGTGCTGCAATTCTTTATGATTTCTTATTTAGGTCGAGTATTAGTTATAACATGATGTTCCTAGAAGAAATATGGAGCAGGAACTTTACTAACTTATTTATTGCTCCGATAAGAATAAGCGAGATAATCACAGCACTTACACTAACAGCAATTATTAGAACATTAATTGGTCTAGTTCCTGCAGCACTCTTAGCCATACCTTTTTTTGGTGTTTCTATTTTTAAAATAGGTGCACCATTAATTTTTTTATTAATTAGTTTATATATTTTTGGTGTTACTTTGGGTTTATTGGTAACATCAGGTTTGATTAGATTTGGTCCCTCATTTGAAAACATTGCTTGGGCAAGTCTTTTTTTTCTAGCACCCTTAGGATGTATCTATTATCCAATTGAAATACTCCCTAGCTGGCTTCAAATTATAGCTAAATTTTTTCCTTTAGTTCATATTTTTGAGGAAATGAGAAATATACTTATTAACGACATCATTAATTATTTTAAAATTTCAAAAGCTATTTTAATCTCTTTTTTGTATTTTATATTTGGGGTAATTATCTTTTATATATCTTATAATGGAGCTAAAGATAGAGGGACATTAATTAATATGGGTGAATGATATTGAAATGAAAATATTTGATTGCTTCATGTATTTCGATGAAGATTTAATTTTAGATATAAGATTAAATACTCTAAATAATTTAGTAAGTAAATTTATTATTTGTGAGGCCACGAGAGATCATGCTGGATCAAAAAAGAGACTTAATTTCGACATTAAAAAATTTTCAAACTTTAAAGATAAAATAGAGTATGTAATTGTTGATGATATTCCAATTAAAGTGATTTCAAATAAAAAAGGTTGGCATGAAAATCATATAAGAGATCAATTTCAAAGAAATGCTATTGTTAGGGGTTTGTCACAATGTAATTCGGATGACTGGGTGATGATTTCAGATATAGATGAGATTCCAAATCCTGATAAAATTAAAGAATTCGATATAAGTAAACGATATGCATGTTTTTTACAAAAAAATTTTCAATCGAAGATAAATTTATTAAATATTACCGAAGGTTTTTGGCCTGGAACTAAAATTTGTCAAAAAAAAAATTTGAAATCACCTCAATGGCTTAGAAATATAAAAACTAAAAAAAAACCTTTTTGGAAATTCTGGGGTGACAGACAACCTCAATTAATCAATAATGCAGGTTGGCATTTTAGTTTTTTAAAAAAACCAGAGTCAATTATTCAAAAAATAAAATCTTATTCACATCAAGAATATAATCTTAAAGAGTTTACTGATAAAAATAAGATTGAAGAAAAAATTGCCAAAGGTGAAGATTTATTTGAAAGAAAAATACAATATAAAGCTGTAGAGATAGATGCGAGTTTTCCAAAATATATTTTTGAAAATAAAGAAAAATTTAAAGATTGGATTGCTTAAGATGGTGCGCCGGATAGGAGTCGAACCCATAACCTCCGGAGCCGAAATCCGGCGCTCTATCCAGTTGAAGCTACCGGCGCAATATTATTAATTTAAATTAATTTATGAATAATACAATTAAATTTTTAGTAAATGAAAATAATAGTGGACAAAGGTTAGATGTTTTTTTAACCGAAAATATAAGTCATTTAACTAGATCATTTTTAAAAAAATTAATTGAAAAAGAGCAAGTAAAACTCAACAAAAAAATACTCACCTCACCTTCAACTAAAGTAAAAGTTAAAGATCAAATTTCAATTAATATTATTGAAAATGATGAGCAAAATATTAAGCCAAAAAGAATCGAGCTAGATATTGTTTATGAAGATAATGAAATTTTAGTAATCAACAAACCAAAAGGTATGGTAGTTCATCCTGGTGCTGGAAACTATGAAAATACATTAGTTAATGCTTTGCTATTTAAGTATAAAAAAAAACTATCTAACGTTAATGGCCCTTTAAGACCAGGTATTGTTCATAGAATAGATAAAGAAACAAGTGGATTACTTGTAATTGCAAAAAATAATTTAGCGCATTCTAATTTAGGTTGTCAATTTAGCAATCATAGTATAGAAAGAAAATATCTCTGTTTGGCTTGGGGAGTTATCAGGCCTTTAAATGGAAAAATTAGTACATTAATTTCGAGAGATAAAAAAAATCGTCAGTTAATGACTGTAAGTGAAATTAATGGAAAAAAAGCTATTACAAACTATAAGACCATTAAAGTTTTCAATATTAAAGATATTCCTAAAATAAGTTTACTTGAATGTGAATTAGAAACAGGAAGAACTCATCAAATTAGGGTTCATTTAAAATATAAAGGAACATCCCTGCTTGGAGATAAACAGTATGGAAAAAAAAATATAAAATTTAAAAAAATTAATAATGATTTTTTTGTTGGGTTAAATAAATTATCTGGGCAGGCATTGCATGCTAAAACTCTTGGGTTTGTTCATCCCAAAACAAAGAAATGGATAAACTTTAATTCAGAATTGCCAGACGGTTTTAAAAAAATATTGAATTTGCTAGAGAATTTAAGCAGTTGAAATAAGTAATCTAATATATAAATAAAAGTCATGGACCAAAAAAATCAAATAAGCAATTTGCCTGTTCCATCTGTTGGAGGTTTGTCTGTTTATTTAGCTCAAATTAAAAAATTTCCTATGCTTGATGCAGAGGAAGAATACATGCTAGCAAAAAATTGGAGAGATAATGGGAATTTGAAGGCTGCTCATAAATTAGTAACTAGTCATTTAAGATTAGTTGCTAAAATAGCTATGGGCTACAGAGGTTACGGATTACCTGTCAATGAGTTGATATCAGAAGGCAATATAGGATTGATGCAAGCAGTAAAGAAGTTTGATCCGGATAAAGGTTTTAGACTCGCAACATATGCTATGTGGTGGATTAAAGCTGCAATACAAGAATATGTACTAAGATCGTGGAGTTTAGTTAAAATGGGTACAACAACTGCTCAAAAAAAACTTTTTTTTAATTTAAAGAAGCTTAAAAACCAAATTGCTCCTAATCAAGATGGAGATTTAAAAGATGATCAAGTTAAAGAGATTTCTAAAAGATTAAATGTTGAGTCGCACGAAGTTGTAAACATGAACAGAAGAATGATGGGTCAAGAAAAATCCCTAAATGATCCCATCAAAAGTGGGGAAACCGATGAATGGCAAGATTGGTTAGTTGACGAAAGCTTAGATCAAGAACTTATTGTTTCACAAAAGCAAGAGTATGACGACAAGAAGGAATTATTAGAGAGTGCAATGAAAATTTTAAATGAAAGAGAAAAAGAGATAATTACAGCAAGAAGACTATCTGAAGAACCTGAAACTTTAGAAGATTTAAGTAAAAAATATAAAATTAGTAGAGAGAGAATAAGACAAATTGAAACTAAAGCGTTTGAAAAATTACAAAAATCAATGATTAACGCTAGTAAGTCTAAAAATTTATTACCTGCAAATTAATCGCCAAAAGGATCTTCAACTAAAATTGTATCGTCTCGCTCAGGGCTAGTGGATATGCTTGATATTTTTGCTTCAATAAAATCTTCTAGGGCATGAATATATTTTCTTGCATTATCAGGTAAATCTCTGAAATTCCTTATACCTTGCGTTTTACTCTTCCATCCAGGGAATGATTTATAAATTGGTTTAATGTTAAACTGATCCTCCGAAGCTGCTGGTAAATAGTCTATTTTTTTTCCACTTATTTCATAGCCAATGCACATTTTAATTTCTTCTAGTTCGTCTAAAACATCTAATTTGGTTAAAGCTATACCGTGTATTCCTGAAATTTTAATTGTCTGTCTAACTAAAACTCCGTCAAACCAACCACATCTTCTTTTTCTAGCTGTAACGGTTCCAAACTCTTTTCCTCTTCTACCTAAACTTTCACCTATTTCATCTTTCAACTCTGTGGGAAACGGTCCGCTGCCTACTCTAGTGGTATAAGCTTTTGTAATACCTAAAACGTAATTAATTTTGTCAGGACCACAACCTGATCCAGTTGCAGCCATAGCAGGCACAGTGTTTGATGATGTTACAAATGGGTAAGTTCCATGATCAACGTCCAAAAGAATTCCCTGGGCACCCTCAAATAATATTTTTTTTCTTGCATTATTATATTCACTCAATTTTAACCAAACAGGTTGAGCAAATTTTAATAATTCTGGGGCAATTTTTAATAATTCTTTTTTTAAAGCATTTTTTTCAAAGACTTTTTTATTTAAACCTTTTCTGATAGCGTTATGATGTTGTAGTACGTTTTCTAATCTGCTGTCTAAATTAGTTTCTGATCTTAAATCCATTACTCTAATTGATCTCCTACCAACTTTGTCTTCATAACAAGGACCAATTCCTCTTCTTGTTGTGCCAATCTTTTCTTTTCCAGCGGCATCTTCTCTAATCTCGTCCATTTCTTGATGGAAAGGTAAAATTAGCGATGCTGCTTCAGAAATCATAAAATTATCTGGTGTCACATCAATACCTTGTTTCTTTATTTCATCAATTTCACTTAAAAGAGCCCATGGATCTATAACAACGCCATTTCCAAGAATAGACATTTTACCCTTTCTCACAATACCAGAGGGCAATAATCTTAGTTTAAAAACTTTTTTATCAATAACCAGTGTATGGCCAGCATTGTGACCCCCTTGGAATCGAACCACTACGTCAGCTTCACTTGAAAGCCAATCTACTATTTTTCCTTTTCCCTCGTCTCCCCACTGCGAACCTACAACTGCAACATTTTTCATTATTTGAATTTTTTATTTAGAATAATAGAGTTTAAATGATTGATCGGACCGTTTCCTTTTCCTAGATTAGTGTTAGTTTTGATTGCATCATTAACATATTTAATTCCAAGCTCACAAGATTTAATCAAATCTTTTCCACATGATAAATACGTTGTTATTGCTGAAGATAAAGTACAACCTGTTCCATGAGTATTTTTTGAATTATATTTTTTGCTTCTAAACTCTTTAACTGTTTTTTTGTTTATTAAAATATCAATCATAATTTTAGATTTTAAATGACCTCCTTTAATAAGAACATTTTTAGCACCTAATTTAATTAACTTTTTCCCAGCATTTATCATATCCTTGGGAGATTTAATCTTTATTCCTGATAATATTTCTGCTTCTGGTATATTCGGAGTGAGTAATAAAACTTTTTTCATTAATATATTTTTAATAAATGAAATAGCAGCAGTATTAATAAGTTTTGCCCCACCTTTAGCAACCATTACTGGGTCTAATATAATTTTTTTTAATTTTAATTTGTTTAATGATTTGTTGACTGCCAATATTACTTGTTTTGAGTGTAACATGCCTATCTTTATTGCATGAGGACGAATATCTTTAGCTGAATATTCGATTTGATTAGAAATCTCTTTTGGACGGATAGGAATAATAGATTTAACCCCAGTTGTGTTCTGAGCAGTAACAGCAGTGATGGCTGTCATGGCATAGCTGCCTAAAGAAGTCACAGTTTTAATATCAGCTTGAATACCTGCACCTCCAGAAGAGTCAGATCCAGCTATTATAAGAACTTTAGATTTTAAACGCATTTTTTAATTTATAGATCTTCTGACAATTTTAATGCATCTTTTAAGTAAAGTAGAATTGAAAGATTCACACATAATTCTAATTTTTGGTTCTGTACCGGAAGGCCTTACAAGTAATCTGCCCTGATCTTTTATAATATGATTTGCAAGTTTAATTGCTTTTTTACACTTTGTCGTATTAATGATTTCTTTATTTTTTACTTTTATATTAACTAGTTTTTGAGGCACAGACTGATAGACTTTAAATAATTCACTTGCTACTTTTCTTTTTCTCAAAGCAAATAAACATTCTAATGCTACTAGAAGACCATCGCCTGTAGTGGCAAATTTACCTAGAATTATATGTCCTGATTGCTCTCCACCTAAATTATAGTTTTTTTTCTTCATTAATTCTTTAACGTAACGATCACCAACTTTTGATCTTTTAAAATTAATCTTTTCTCTTAAAAAAAATTTTTCTAAACCATAATTGGACATTAAAGTTCCAATCACTCCACCTTTCAGAATTTTTTTTCTTTTCCATCTCTTGGCAATCATAGCAATAATTTGATCTCCATCTATTAATTGGGATTGTTCGTCACACATTATTACTCTGTCGGCATCACCATCTAAAGATATTCCAATATCGGCTTTAAATTTTTTCACATATTTTTTTAAAAGTTCAGGATAAGTTGAACCACACTTTAAATTAATATTTAAACCGTTAGGCTTAATCCCGATTGAAAATACCTTCGCGCCTAAATCTGAGAGAATTCTAGGAGCAGATTTATATCCTGCTCCATTAGCACAGTCTAAAACTATCCTGATTCCTTTAAGACTAAAATTACTAGGAAAATTGCTCTTTAGAATTTTAATATACCTATCGTTTCCATCTTCTAATCGTTTAACTCTTCCTAAAAAATCTGGTTTTGACAATTGATTAATGGTTTTTTTGTCAATTAAACTCTCAATTTTTTTTTCAATTTTATCTGATAGTTTCATTCCATCTGGTCCAAATAATTTAAGCCCATTATCATGAAAAGGATTGTGAGATGCTGTTATCATTATTCCCAGATTTGCTCTCATTTTTCTTGTCAACATTGCTAATCCATTTGTTGGTAGAGGCCCTAATGTAAAGATATGCATTCCTGCTGAGGCCAATCCTGATACGAGAGCTGGTTCTAAAGTATATCCTGATAATCTTGTATCTTTAGCAATAATTGCTATCTGTTTTTTTTTCTTTAGGTTTTTAAAATAAGTACCGGCTGCTAAGCCAAACTTAAAAAACTTTTCACCATTAATATTGCCTAAATTTACTGTACCTCTTATGCCATCAGTTCCAAAATATTTTTTTTTCATTTGTTTAATAATTTTTCAAATACTAAGATACCTTGCTTAACCTCTTCTACATTATGAACTCTAAAAATTTTTACTCCTTGTGAAAGTGAATAAATTATTGAAGACAAGGTTCCACCAATTCTTTCTTTAGTATCATATTTTCCAGAAATTTGATTAATAAATCTTTTTCTAGACGTACCAATTAATATAGGAAATCCTAAAGAATGAAATATTGAAATCTTATTTAATAT